>DIKD01000086.1:744-5230 GCA_002421585.1 Dehalococcoidia bacterium UBA5627 | reverse complement strand
TCTTATTTTGTTGCAGGGCAATACAGTTCGCTGCTTCTATATAGGCCCATTTCAAATAATGATTAACATCTACTCTGACTCTGCCGAAATAAGTCTTGTCTCCACTGGAATTAATTCGAGGGACTGTTCCGCAGTAACTGGCCAAGTGTTCAGCGCCGGCAAATCTATTTATATCTCCGATTTCCGGAGCTATCACTATTGCCAGAATATCTCCCACTCCGGGCAGGCTTTTTATAAGCTGCATCATGGGGGTTGCTTTTACAACTTCTCTTACCTTTTCTTAAAGCAATCGAATATCCCCGTAGGTGGATACCAAGACTGTAATTAAAGTCATATATGCATTCCAAATTATTTATGCTAAATTGCTTAAAACGAAGTAATTATCCGGAGGTGTCTATAAAAATAACAGGGAATATATGGATTAAAATAACCTCTATTAATCTTGTCTAAAAGTATATTAGAATTAACAGAATTAAGATAGAAAGGATAGCCAAATGGCAGTAGAAAGAGGTTACGCAGCTTTGGCTTTCGCGTTGCTTTCAACAGCAGTATTATCGGCAAGTTCGTCGAAAAAGGTGGGTATTTAGGAAGAAGGCTTAGTTCGTATTTATGAGGTAGAGAAATTCGCCAGGGATATATATAGCTATTTCCATAACAAATGGGGAACATATGTTATGGACACAATCAGTCACAGCGAGCAGGCTCACATGGACATAGTGCAACAAATGCTCGATAAGTACGGATTTGATAACCCGATAAAATATAATGACTATGGTGAATTCGACAATGAGGACCTGCAAGAGCTATATCAGGAACTGACAGAACAGGGTTCGAAATCAGAAGAAGATGCACTGGAAATCGGGGCTATGGTTGAGGAAATCGATATTGTAGATATCAAAAAATACTGGGAACAAACACAAGCGGAAGATGTAAATAATGCCTATAGAAGGCTTACCGAAGGCTCCCACGGGCACCTGAGGATATTTGTATCAGCTTTAAGTGAAAAGGGGGTTCAATACCAGCCTCACTATCTATCCGTACAGGAATACAATGAAAGTGTCGGCATCGTAATCACAACAACGGTCACCACTACTTCAACAACGTCCGCATCAGATGACATGAGAGTTTATTACTGTCAAACTGATATGTGCGGATATGTTTATGACCCGGCGGTTGGAGATCCGGACGGCGGAATTGCTCCTGGATCGCCTTTTGAAGATATTCCAGATGACTGGAGATGCCCTGTTTGCGGAGCTACGAAGGCTTCGTTTGCCACTTAACCGCCGGAACATTAATAAGCAAGAAATGAATTGTGAGCCAGCTTCTACTTCTGCTCGAAGTACCCCAGCGCCAGCTTGATTTTATCTTCAACAGTTAAAGAAGCATCGCGCGGGAGACTCGATAAAGCACGTGTAACTTCCGAAGGGGAATAGCCAAGTGACGTGAGGGCAGCCAGCACATCGGCATTCTCCTGCGCGATTTCCGCCATCGGCGTCGCCATCATGCCTGTGCCGATTTTATCTTTCAGTTCGAGGACCATACGGCTAGCCGTTTTCTTGCCGATGCCGGGGATTCCCGTAAGCAAATCGGCATTGCCGGAAGCAATCGACATGATAAGCTGTTCCGGCTCCATCGCCGAAAGCATAGCCAGAGCAAGTTTAGGGCCGATACCGGATACACTTGTTATAGATTTAAAAAGCTCCAGTTCGGCAGTACTGCTAAAACCGAACAGGGAGAGATTATCCTCGCGTACATTGAGATGGGTATAAACCTTGACACTGGAACCAACAGCGCCCAGATTACTGATACCGGTAGTGGATAGATAGACCTGAAAGCCCACACCGCCGACGTTGATAATAGCCCAATCGCTGCCTAATGCTTCCAACTTACCGTTTAGACTGGCTATCATTGCTTATCTCCTTGCCTGTTCATTATATCACTCAGATGTACAGACCGGACGTGGCAGATTGCCACCGCCAGTGCATCGGCGGCATCGTTCGGTTCGGGTATTTCTGCCAGATTAAGCTGTAATTTTACCATTTGCTGCACCTGCTCCTTGGAGCTGGCGCCGTAACTGGTAGCCCCCTGCTTGATTTGCATTGGCGAATACTCAAAGCACGGAAGATGGTGTTTGCCGGCTGCAAGAATGGCAATCGCCTGCGCCTTGCCGATAAGCAGCGCCGAACGTATATTCTTATCCACGAAGGGCTGCTCTATAGCCACCGCATCCGGATGGTAGTTTTCTATTACGTAGCAAAGCTCATCGTAAATATAGCTCAAACGCTCCCCGATGGGAGAGCGTTGTTTGCATCTTAAGGCATCGCAGCAGACAAAGGAGATATTTCCCGCTTCGCAGTCTATAATGCCGTAACCTACTACGATTGTTCCGGGGTCGATACCCAGTATTCTCATTATCCTGTACGGACTACCCTTCGTATTTTCCCATTACCTCATCGCTGAAATCGACATTGCACCACACATTTCGTACATCATCCAAATTATCCAGCTTGTCTATCAGTTTCAAAACCGACAGCGCCGTTGCTTCATCGAGCTCGATGGTATTCTGGGCAACCTTTGCCATCTCAGCGGATTTAACCGCTATACCGTTATCTTCCAGAGATTTGCGAATCTTTTCCATATCCTCAAGGCTGGTATAGATTTCGATATATTCGGCATCGGATTTAACATCCTCGGCGCCGGCATCAATCGCCATAAGAGAAACGTCATCGGCATCCATCCCTCCCGTTACTTCTATACCGATAATACCCTTCTGTTCAAATTGCCAGTTTACACTCCCTACTTCGCCAAGACCGCCGCCGGCGCGTGTAAAGACACTTCTTACTTCCTGAACAGTGCGATTGCGGTTGTCGGAAAGTATATCTACCAGAATGGCTGCGCCACCGGATCCGTATCCTTCCAGAACAAATTCATCATAGTTTACGCCCTCAAGAGTGCCTTCAGCCTTTTTAATCGCCCTCTCGATATTATCAATCGGCATATTGTTATCGCGCGCTTTCTGAATGCAAAGCCTAAGGCGCGGGTTAGCTTCCGGATTGCCGCCGTGCTCACGCACAGCCAGTATTATTTCACGGGTTAACTTGGTAAACAGCTGGCCTCTTTTAGCATCAGCTGCCCCTTTTTGATTTTTTATATTAGCCCACTTGGAATGACCCGACATATTTTTTACCCTCCTGAAAGGCTTTCACCTGTATTTTAATTTTATCACTTCTGTAAGCCTAGTTGAACAGAAAAAGGAGAATTGATAATAATTACAGAGCGTTAGGAGGAACCCCGCCGACGGGGTGGATTTCAGTAACGGCACAGGCAACCGCATATGCACGGCAGTGCGATAAACTTATATCAATATTATCAATGCCGAGATTTTTTACAGTTTTTTGTGCGTTGCCATATAAATTGACCCGCGGCTTACCATTATCATCGGAAACTATTTCGATATCGCGATAGGCAACACGGTTGGAGCCGATAGCTTTTATAACCGCTTCTTTTCCTGAAAAACGCGCTGCCAGCGATGCGGATTTATTGCGGTATAATTGCAACTCGGAATCGGTATAGATACGATGCAGAAAGACGTTGCCCCAGCGTGAAACAGCTTTTTCAATACGATTTATTTCTATTATATCCACTCCGACCTGTTGCATAATTAATACCTTTTTATTTAGATTAATCTTAATATCTTCCGCTATTTACCCTTTCCCCGATACGTCTGGAGTCAGCGGAATGTTATCTAATGAGCCGCTCGTCGTAAGCTTGTCGAAGGATGCGGCGTCGAATTAATTCTCTAATTATCATACCACATTTTTTAACTGCGCCGCTTGATAGATTTATGAGATTAAAGACGGGGTATTTTTTCAATCCTGACCGCACAGACCTTATATTCGGGGGTCTGCGTGACCGGGTCTACGGAATGACTCGTCAAGGTATTGGTGGGGGTTTCGGCAAAATGGAAAGTCATAAAAACCACTCCTTTAGGAACGATTTCAGTTACCTCGATTCCGGCTCTAACCTCACCGCGACGTGATATAACCCTGATTTCGTCGTCCGGATTCAACTCCAGCTTCAATGCGTCCAGGGGATTTATCTGTACCATTTCCCTGTTTATAAAACTGTTGAGACCTTCCGTTTTCCGCGTCATCGTGCCCGTATGATAATGGAACAGGCGGCGGCCGGTGGTTAAAAGCAAAGGATATTCATCGTCGGGCAATTCCTCCGAAGGACGATATGTAATCGGCATGAATTTTCCCTTCCCGCGTGTAAACTGCTTCGTATGCAATATCGGTGTTCCCGGATGCTCGGGGGTCGAGCACGGCCACTGTAATCCACCGTCCTCCAGTCGCTCGAAGGAGATACCTCCGTAACTCGGTGTAAGACCGGCTATTTCATCCATTATCTCGGACGGGTGCTCATAATCGAAGCCTTTAGCCCCCATTTGTTTGGCAATTCTGCAGGTGATTTCCCAGTCTGCCAG
>DIKD01000086.1:0-634 GCA_002421585.1 Dehalococcoidia bacterium UBA5627 | reverse complement strand
GTCAGGAAGATATCCTGCACCACCAGGAAATCCATGCTCGATAATACTTTGATGACATGATTCGAATTGGGTTGGCTGAGAACCGAGTTCTCACCGATTATGTAGAGCGCTTTAAATGTGCCGTCACATGCTCCGTCGAACATTTCCGGAGTGGTCAAACCACTTTGGATGGACAGATTACCGCCCCAGACAGCTTCGAACTTCCTTTTCGTCTCTGGGGAAGTCGATGACTGATAGCCGGGATAGACGTTCGGTAATGCCCCCATGTCGCAGGCGCCCTNNCCCTGCACGTTGTTTTGCCCGCGCAATGGATTGACACCGCTGCCCCGCTTGCCGATATTACCGGTAACCATTGCCAGATTCGCAATCGCCATAACGTTATCCGTTCCATGCGAGTGCTCGGTGATGCCAAGCGTATAAAGGATTGCGGAAGGGTTCCCTGCCGCGTACATGCGCGCCGCTGCGACGATTTGCTCGCGGGGAACTCCGGTAGTCTTTTCCACAAAATCTATATCGTATGATTTTAATGATTCCATAAAGGCTTCCGCATTTTCGCAGCGCTCGTTTATGAAATCGATATTATGCAATTTTTCATCGACGATGACTTTAATCATGCCCATCAGCAGTGCTACAT
>DIKD01000042.1 GCA_002421585.1 Dehalococcoidia bacterium UBA5627 | reverse complement strand
CCGGCAATGCCGGTAACCGCCATTTTGTAGAGGACGCTGGTTTTACTGCCTACTCTATTCATAAAAATACCGAGATATTTGGAAATCAGCTCCGCAATCATCGGCACGCACAGGGCAAAGCCGATTACCAGCAGGAAGAGTGAGGCGAATCCGGCTATCAGGCTACTACTGGATAAGAACAGTATAATTACCGATAATACTATCATTCCCAATCCGGCGAGGGTGATTTTAGGCAGCAGTTTCTGTGCCAGGCTTTCAATAACCGAGCGGAACCGCACGATTTGCGGCCTCGATGCCGCAGCTTCAAAAGCCGGTATAAAGGAGGCAACCAACGAAGTGATTACACCAAGCAGTATACCTTTAATAAATATCCCGGATGAAATTTCAAATGTTGTTACCGTGAGCGTAAAATAGAGGCTGTCAATTGTGCCGGCAACCAGTTTAACCAATCCCTGTCCCAGCACAACTCCCAGGAGAACGCCGATTCCGGTACCGATTATCGATATAACGAAGGCCTCAATCAAAACCTCGGAAAATATCTCACGGCGCGTGGCCCCCAGTACTCGCAGTGAACCCAGAAGTCCCCTGCGTTGCAGTACCGAGAAAGTCATCGTATTGTATATCAAAAACATACCCACCAACAGCGCCAGCATGCTCATCGCCGTCAGGTTAGTCCGGAAGGCATCGGTCATATTAAGCGTGGATTCATTTCCGGCAGCGGTTGAGGTGAGTGACATTTCGATGGGCAGCCAGTCTTCGATTGCTCTCAAAATATGCTTTTCATCTTCTGCAATAACCAGGCTTATGTTATCTATTACACCGGTTTTACCCAGAAGCTCCTGTCCGGTCGAGATGTCGGCAACCAACAGCCCGTCTATCTTGGAATCATCTTCCTCTCCGACGTTTCCGATTACTTTTATCTCCGTTTGCGAACCGGCAATCGAAACAGTAATCATATCGCCGGTGGAGATATCCATCCTGTCCGCCATAACGTAAGGAATCAGAACGGTACGCGGTTCTACCAGCAAAGCCAGTGCCGACATATCGAAGGTGCCGCTCATCTCATCGGTCATATAGGAGCTGGAAAAGATGTCCAATCCCATCAGATGGATGGTTTCACCCTCTAGTTTGACATAGCCCTCGACCACCGGTGAGGCTTCGATTTCGGGGAACTGCATTATAAAATCGGTGTAGATACTTTCATCCATTCCCAGCGGACCGCCGGTTATCTGATGGGTGGCTGTTCCCGTTACGTTTTTAACCGATATTTCAAAAGCTTTTTGGGCGCTGGTGTTGGCGATATCGATAGCCACTACAACAGCGACTCCGATAGAAACACCGATAATCGAAAGCAGGATTACCCACCAGTGTTTGAAGAAATATTTCCAGATGGAACGTGAAAGTATCGGGCTTACCATGCGATTTCCTTGCTGTGCTTTTTAAGCTTGCCCTCTTCTAAAAGCAGTAAGCGGTCGGCGAATTTGGCGACCTCCTTGCTGTGTGTAACCATTATCAGGTTTTTATTCCTTTTACGGATAAGCCTGTCCATAATATTCAGGATATTCTGCCCGGTATCTTTATCAACATTTCCGGTAGGTTCATCCGCTAAAATTACCAGCGGATCGTGAACCAGAGCTCGAATAATCGCGATACGCTGCTGTTCGCCGCCTGATAACTTATCGGGATAATCGTTTTTACGGTCGAACAGTCCGACTTCGTTTAACAACTCCATAGCGGATTCCCTGTTATCTATTCCGTTCAACTCAAGCGGCAGCAGGATGTTCTCCATCACGGTAATTGTCGGAATCAGATTGAAAAACTGGAAAACGAAGCCGATGTTCTTTCGTCTGAAAAGAGTTCTCTTGTGCTCACTAAGGTTGGTGATATCGATTCCGTCAATAATAATTTTTCCGCTATCCAGTTTATCGATACCGCTGATAACGTTTAACATGGTTGATTTTCCCGAACCGCTTCGCCCTAAAAGTGCCACGCATTCGCCTTTTAAAAAGTCAGCGTCGATGGATTTCAATACCGGGTGAACCGTCAGCCCTTCCACATAACTTTTACTGGCTTTCTGCAGGGAAATCAGCGGAGCATTCTCGGTTTCTTCATTCATATTCAACTTCCTGTAACGTTTTATTTCGGCTTAAACTTGGGGAAACAAAATGATTAACATAAATATTGTAGTTTGAAACAAGTTTTCTTTCAACAAGCGAGCCCGATAATGTATAATCAGAGCAGCATTTGTAAACCTGTTACGGTTTTATTTTGTCTGAGATGCCGCTTTGGGAGGGCATAGTATGATAGAGCAAGAAGTTAACATAGATGCCGGTGAAAACCAATTATCGGCAACAATTGCTTTACCTGAATCGGAAGGCAAGTTCCCGGGTGTGGTTTTGATTCCCGGCTCGGGTCAGGTGGACAGGGATGAAAACGCCAAAGGATATCCGATAAATGCCTTTAAGGAAATCGCCCATTTTCTGTCAGAAAACGGCATAGCCAGTTTGCGATACGATAAAAGGGGAGTGGGGAAGAGTGGAGGGGATTACTGGCCGCCCGGTTTTTATGACAATATCTTTGATGTCTGCGCAATTCTTTCATATTTCAGAAACTACGAATCAATCAACCCCGACAGATTATTTTTACTGGGGCACAGCGAAGGGGCAATTATCTCCGCAAGGATGGCGGGAACCGGAACCGATGTTGCCGGTATAATCCTGCTTGCCGGAAGCTGTCAGAAGGGCGAAGATGTACTGAAATGGCAGTCCCGACAAATAGTAAAGGGAATGAAAGGCTTTAATGCCTGGGTAATTAAAACCTTTCGAATCGATATTGCCAAAGTGCAGCAGAAACAAATCGACAGGATAAAAAAATCTACTAAAGACTGGTTCAGGGTTCAGCTGGTAGCTAAAATGAATGCCAAATGGATGCGGGAGTTTTTGGAATACAACCCGGCTGATGATTTTCCCAATATCAAGTGCCCGGTTCTGGCAATAACGGGTGAAAAGGATATTCAGGTCGACCCGTCTGATTTAGGAAAAATGGCTAAACCGGCGACAACCGATTTCGAAAGCCATATGCTGCCCGATATTACCCATTTATTACGTGCGGAAAAGGGCGAATCGTCTATAGCTTCTTATAAGAAACAGATATCTATGCCTATAGATAAAGGAATACTGACTTTAATTCTCGACTGGTTGAAAAAGAGGGTCTAGTCTGTAATTATTTCGGAGACACGGATTTGCTGATTGAACTGAAAGTAAAAGATTTCGGGATTATCGAA
>DIKD01000049.1:2623-3395 GCA_002421585.1 Dehalococcoidia bacterium UBA5627 | reverse complement strand
TTTACCTCTTCATCAATTTTTATATCCTTAACGTTACCCACACTCATATCGCTTTATACCTCCTGTTCATCTTCTTCGATGAGATCATCGCCTTCTCCGCCATCCTCTGTAATCTCTTCGGATAAAACCTCTCCATCGTCGCTATCGTCATTATATTCCAGCTTACGCTTCAATACTTTATCGCTTACATAAGGCCTGATACCGCTGATACCTTTCGACGGAAAAGAGAGCTGGCCAAGCTGGGACGGATGTTGGTAGGTTTCCTTTACTATTACCGCCAGGTTATCGTCGGAAACACTGATTACCGTAGCCGAATAGCGGTTGCCCCCGTTCATCAGCCTTATCAATCGCTGGCTGTGCCGGGGTTCGATTAAACCCAGATATTCACTGCTGCCGTTTTCAACCACCAGATTCGAATCCACTATTTTTAGTTGAACCCTGTCTCCGGCGTCTACTTTGGCTAAATCCTTTTTTGATGCCAGTTGTATCAACTTAACGATGCCCGCTTTACCGGTTTCTTCGATAAATACATTCGGTTCCACTCTTGAAGAATTCTCCTCCGGTTTGGCACCGATTTCTATAAGGTGAGCAATCCGGTGCAAATTCTTCTCGGCAATGTTATTATGAGGGTCCAATTGCCTTGCGTGACTATAAGCCTCGCTGGCAGCCGTGTATTCTCCCAATTCCATATAAGCGCGACCCAACCGGTTAAATGAATCTACATCTTCGGGAAATGCCTCGATAATGGCTTTATTGGCTTCTACAGCTTCGC
>DIKD01000049.1:1356-2522 GCA_002421585.1 Dehalococcoidia bacterium UBA5627 | reverse complement strand
TTTTTATGAACAATTATTGTACCCCAGCATGTCAAGTATCACAAATCGAAGTTTAACAATAATAATCCCGTTTAACAAGTAATTACAAGTAATTTATTTTGAAAAATTTTAGATATTATGCTTTAATCAGTCTGCTTTTTGCAAGTTAATAGAATCTTGGATGGAATTGACTTAATGGATAGCCTTGATTTAATATCCGTATTTATAATAGCCGTCGGCCTTTCCGCTGATTGCTTCGCTGTTGCTTTCAGCGGATGCATTGCCATGAAATCTGTTTCCAGAAAACAGATTATCGTCGCCTCTTTATCCTTCGGTATCTTCCAAGCCCTGATGCCTGTTCTCGGATGGCTGGCAGGACAGACCGTCGTTCATCTGATTGCCGATTACGACCACTGGCTGGCTTCCGCACTTTTGGCTTTTATCGGCGGCAAGATGGTCTGGGAATCTTTCCGCAAGGAAGATGACGACTGCAAAACCGATATTACAAAACCCGGCTCACTTCTAACACTATCGATTGCCACCAGCATAGATGCGCTGGCAGTTGGACTGACATTTGCTTTCCTGGAAGTAAACATTGCCGTAGCCGCCGGAGTTATCGGAATCACGGCGTTTATGATTACGATACTTGGATTTCTGCTGGGCAAAAAGGCCGGAAAAGTGCTTGGCAAGCGCGCCGAGCTTATCGGCGGTCTTATCTTGATTGCTATCGCACTGAGGATACTTATCAGCCACCTGCTAGATGCTTAATCTTCCCGGTACTCCACCGCACTCTCGGGCGATTCCCGCACCTTGACGCCGGAAAGCTTAACCGGGGCATTCGCCAACTCGATTTTCATCGCTTCATAGACAGTGCGAGCGATGTTTTCCGAGGAGGGATTGATTTTATCGAAGGGTGGTATTTCGTTCAGATTGGTATGGTCGAAACGGGAAAGAACCTCTTTCAAAATCTTCTTCAATTCGGTAAAGTCGAAAGCCAGCCCGATATCGTCCAGTTGTGACGAGGTAACTTTAACCTTCACGGCAAAACGGTGTCCGTGCAGGTTCTCACATTTACCCTTATACCCTCTCAGGGCATGGGCGGCATCGAAGTGCCGTTCTACTGACAGTTTATACATTTTTTAATCCTTTATTTTAATTAACCTTTTTTACTTTCTCTCTTATCCGCT
>DIKD01000049.1:0-1329 GCA_002421585.1 Dehalococcoidia bacterium UBA5627 | reverse complement strand
GGACGAATGAAGCATCAGGGGTGGGGTTAAAAGCAGTTTAGATACCTCCTCCAGGATTCTTCGCCCCGATAAATCGGGACTCCGGAATGACAACAAGACAGTTGCCGGGCTTGTCGAAGAAAGCAGCGTCGTATCGTAGTTTATAGCAAACATGACCAATAAGAATCCACTCCCCTTACGGGCAGGTTACTTTCATAACCCCCTGAATACCGTTTTCCAGCTCAGCAAGCATAGTGCTCATCGTTTTCTTTGTTACCGGATGCACCAGGTTGGGAGCGATTTCCGCCATTGGAACCAGCGCAAATGCCCGGTTGGGCAAAGATGCGTGGGGAATGGTCAGTTCGAATGTATCTATTATTTCGTCGCCGTAAAACAGGATATCGATATCAATCGGGCGGGGGTCATTGTGGGAGTTCGGCTGCCTCCCCATTTTACGTTCAATAGATTTTGCCAGCATCAAAATATCCTGAGGTTTAAAGATTGTTTTCGCCTGGCAAACCATGTTTAGAAAACGCGGCTGTTCACGATTCTCCATCGCCTCGGTATCGTATATCGAAGATTTCGCGGTTATGCGCAACCTTTGGGATATGTAATCTAATGCCTTTTCCAGATTACCCTTGCGGTCACCCAGATTGGAACCCAGCCCTAAATATACCGTTGTATATGCCATCCCTGCCATTTATTGTATTATTCCTTTCTCCTTATTATAGCATCACTCATGCGGCAAACCCGCACTATTTGTTGGACATCGTGCACCCTGACCATATCGGCTCCGTTGGCAATGCCGATGGCTACCGTTGCCGCTGTTCCTTCGAATCTCTGATTCTCCGGTAAATCCAGTACTTTTCCGATAAACGACTTGCGTGAAGTGCCCAGTAAAAGCGGCTTTTTTAAACATTTGAGCTTGGCAAGCCTTCTTATAATTTCAATATTCTGCTCCGGTGTTTTACCGAAACCAATACCCGGGTCTATTATAATATTTTCCGGGCTGACACCGCTATTTTCTGCCAGCCTGATTTTATCCTCAAGGTCTAAAGTGACTGCTGAGATGATATCCCCAGAGGGTTCATTGCGCTGGTTGCTGGTTATGATTATGGGTATTTTCGTCTCTGCCGCAATCTCTGCCAGCTTTGGGGATTTTTTTAATCCCCAGACATCGTTTATCAGGTTAGCACCGGCTTTTATTGCACTGATGGCAACAGACGATTTATATGTATCTATACTTATCGGTACGGAGACCTCAGATGATAACGCCATTATTACAGGGACCACCCTGGCAATTTCCTCTTCCTCCGATATCGGCTTCGAATCCGGTCTGGTGGACTCACC
>DIKD01000105.1:27177-38888 GCA_002421585.1 Dehalococcoidia bacterium UBA5627 | reverse complement strand
TTTCTGAAGACATATATCCTCCGTCCCAATTGAGCATTCACTATTTTTCATTTTATCTCAGAGGGACAATATAAATAGTATTATTTAAGGAAGTACTTGTCAAAGTATATATACAGCTACTTAATTATTTTGTCGAGTTATGTTAAAATAGTGGAAACTAAGGCAGTGAGGAGGCAGCATGAAGGAAGACATTGAAAGCTTTTTAAATTACCTTACTGTAGAAAAAGGCTTTTCAGGCAATACGGTTGAAGCCTATCGTAACGATTTAATGCAACTGGTGGCTTTTTTTGAAGCGGAATGTATGGGTAAGAATATAATTCCGTCGTGGGAGATTTTTAGCCGGCAAAGTATGTTGAGTTACATGTTAAATCTTAAGGAAAGAAACTATGCTGTTACCACCATGGCACGTAAAGTTGCGGCAGCGAAATCATTCTTCGGTTTTATGGTGTCCGAGGGGAAATTAAAAGAAGACCCGACAGATAATATAAGCTCTCCGAAAGTAGGCAAGCCTTTACCGGATGCGCTTTCTATAAGTCAGGTAAGGCACTTAATCGAACAACCTGCCAAGACAACAACTCCGGATGCCCGGCGAGACCGGGCAATGCTTGAACTGCTTTATGCCAGTGGGATGAGAGTAACCGAGCTTGTTTCATTGAATCTCGGAGATGTCGATATCAACAATTGTTTTGTACGTTGCTTCGGTAAAGGCAGTAAAGAAAGAATGATTCCCATTTATCCACAAGCGGCAAAAATTATTGATGAGTATATCAAAGAGGTTCGTCCTTTATGGGCTCATAGGGAAACAGAGAAAGCCTTGTTTTTAAACCAGCGGGGAGAACGCTTAACAAGGCAGGGTTTGTGGCAGATACTGAAGAATTATGCCAGAGATGCGGGGCTGGATAAACAGGTAACTCCGCATACTTTGAGGCACAGCTTTGCCACTCATATGTTAAGCGGAGGAGCAGACCTCAGGTCGGTACAGGAACTATTGGGGCATGCGAATATCTCTACTACTCAAATATATACACATCTTACGTCGGAGCATGTCCGGAATACCTATGAGAAAGCCCACCCCAGGGCTAAACAATCTTAATTATATCCGGTTCAGGGAGGTCTTTTATGGCGGCAAAGCAAAAACACGGCAAAGGAAAGTATGCCTACCAGGCAAAAAAAACAGGTGGGCAAAATGACAAGTCTGTTAATGAATTGCGGGCTGTTGTTTCCGATAACGATAAAGATAAAAAAGAAACAAACGATACTATAAAACAAGAAGCCGATGTTGTTCAGGTGAGAGACAACGTTGCCGTTATGCCTGTTAATATCGGCAAAATTGATTTAATATATGAAATAAAACGCATTGCTGTTTTTGCGGCCATTATGATTGCGTTGTTAGTCATTTTGTTTATTGTGCTAAAATAAGCTGTTAATTGAGGTTTGCTCATCATGGATTACGAGGCAGCCAGAAGTAAGCTGGTCAGTAAATTAAAAAGTTCTATAAAAGATGAGCAAGTTATAAAAGCCATATCGCGTGTGCCACGGGAGTTTTTTGTTTCCCCAGAAGAAAAGCACCTGGCTTATGAGGATAGGCCTTTGCCCATTGGTATGGGGCAAACTATTTCACAGCCGTACATAGTGGCTCTTATGACAGAAGCCTTGGAACTTACAGGCAGGGAAAAAGTTCTTGAAATTGGTACGGGTAGCGGATACCAAACCGCTATCTTAGCTGAGTTAGCCAAGTCTGTGGTTACAGTTGAACGAATTCCTGAGCTTGCCCGGGTAGCCAAAGACAGGCTAAGTGTACTTGGATATAAGAATATTGTTGTTCAGATAGCCGAACCAAATATAGGCTGGCAGGCTGAAGCGCCTTATGAAGCGATAATCGTTACTGCAGCAGCACCGTTTATTCCGGAAAAACTTCTAAATCAACTGGCGGTTGGAGGAAAGATGATAATACCGGTAGGTTCTCGTTATGAACAGGACTTATATAAAGTCATCAAACATAAAGATAAAAACGAAATCCAGAATTTGGGTGGATGCCGTTTTGTCTCTCTCATTGGGGAAGATGCCTGGGATGAAGAATAGTTTCGACGCAGCTGAAACAGGCACAATGCCGGCTTCTTTTTGGCATAATTTCCCCGATTTAGGTATTAAAAAATGGGTTATAATCTCCTCGGTTCTTTTTTCTTTGGGATTGTTATTCGGTGTCCTAAGCCCGGGAATCGATGCGCTTGCGAGTTTGGATTATCTGATGGAAATCGCTGATAGTACGGCAACCCTCTCATCATTCGGTTTGTTCTTTTTTATCATCATTAACAATGTCTTCAAGATGATATTATCTTTTATATTGAGCCCGTTATTATGCATTTTCCCTGTCTTATCTCTGGTAATGAATGGGTGGATAATATCGAGTGTAGGGCATTTATTTGCGGAGCAGTATTCGCTCGGGTTTTTTATGTTGGGGATATTGCCGCATGGGATTATTGAAATTCCTGCATTTATTATCGGTCAAGCTGCGGCTTTAAGCCTGGGTAGTATGGCGATAGCGGCGGTATTTATTCAAGAAAAACGACCTGAATTGTTTCCAAATCTCCGAAAAAATTTGAAATATATCGGCATAGTAATTGTATTACTTATAATAGCAGCCGGAATCGAAGCATTTATTACTCCGTCAGTATTGGGTTTGTAGACATAAATATTAACCTGACAAGAATTGCTGTCTTAAAAAGCATTGTAATATTCTTGGAAATAAAAAAGGAGAGCAGGTGGAAAGATGAAACAGTATCAGCCGGAAAACATTCGCAATGTAGTTTTGCTATCGCATAGCGGTGCCGGAAAGACATCCCTGTCGGAGGCAATGTTATTTAATGCCGGGGTTATAAACCGTCTGGGGAAGGTCGACGCCGGTACTACCACTTCGGATTATGACCAGGATGAAGTTAAACGAAAAATAAGTATCAGTACCTCCGTACTCCCATATGAATGGAATGACAATAAGGTAAATATTCTGGATACGCCCGGCTACTCCGATTTTGCGGGCGAAGTTGAATCTGCTGTAAGGGTTTGCGAAGGAGCTGTCATTGTAGCGGCAGCGTCTTCGGGAATAGAAGTCGGTACCGAACAATCATGGTCTTACTGTGAAAATGCCAACCTGGCACGATTGTTTTTTATCAATAAAATGGACCGGGAAAACGCAAACTTCGATAAAATAACGGGAGAGATTCAGACAAAATTCGGCACCAAATGTATCCCGATACAGATGCCGGTTGGCGCACATACGGATTTTAAGGGTATTGTCAGCCTTATTACTATGAAATATTATGCCGGGGAAAAAGGCGAGGAATCTGATATTCCTTCCGAAATAAAAGAGCAGGCAGCATCTTTACGCGAGAAGATGGTAGAGGCCATCGCCGAGGCCGATGATGACCTGATGGAAAAATACTTAAACGGCGAAGAATTGAGTGAGGAAGAATTATTATCTACCTTAAAGAAAGCGATAGCTGAAGTTAAGCTATTTCCCATTTTAGCCGGTTCGGCTTTACAAAATGTTTCGGTAAATAGATTGATGAATGTAATCAATGAATATCTGCCTTCACCGAAAGACAAGAAAATAGACATTTCGGAAGATTCAGCAATTAAAGATATCAAAATAAGTACGGAAAGCCCTCTGGCTGCCCTGGTTTTTAAGACCAGCGCCGACCCTTATGTAGGTAAGTTGACCTATTTTAAGGTATTCTCAGGAGAACTCGAAAGTAATTCTCAGGTTTGGAATGTTAATCAGAGCAACCTTGAGAGAATAGGACAGCTCTTTATAATCAGAGGGAAGACCCAGGAA
The DNA here is from genome assembly GCA_002421585.1 of Dehalococcoidia bacterium UBA5627. Classification (GTDB taxonomy): domain Bacteria; phylum Chloroflexota; class Dehalococcoidia; order Dehalococcoidales; family UBA5627; genus UBA5627. The sequence goes on along the minus strand of DIKD01000105.1, from coordinate 35,056 downwards.
CCGATAGCAAAAATAAGTGCCGGTGATATGGGTGCGGTTGCCAAACTCAGCATTACGGCAACCGGTGATACGCTTTGTATGCAGGACAAACAGCTTAAAATAGTTCCTGCTTCTCATCCAAAGGCACTTTTCAGTGTCGCTGTATTACCCAAAACCAAAGCCGATGTCGATAAACTGGGGCCTTCTCTTACCAGACTAACGGAAGAAGACCCGACACTTATGGTACATCGTGATACCGATACGGGCGAAACAATTCTATCCGGGCTTGGTGAGACACAGGTTGAAGTTGCTGCGGAAAAGATGATGCATAAGTTCAGTGTCGGGGTCGAACTAAAAACACCAAAAGTCCCCTATAAAGAAACGGTTACCAAGGGGGCTAAGGGTGAGTACAAACATAAGAAGCAAACCGGTGGTCACGGACAATATGGGCATGTCATACTTGAACTGGAGCCAATCCCTGAAGGAGGGGAGAATCAATTTGAAAACAAGGTGGTTGGCGGTACCATCCCCAAGAACTACATACCGGCGGTCGAAAAGGGTGTGCAGGAAGCCATAAAGGAAGGCGTTCTGGCAGGATATCCGATAGTTAATGTTAGAACACTGGTGGTTGATGGAAGTTTTCATCCGGTTGATTCTTCCGAAATATGTTTTAAAATCGCCGGAGCAGGTGCTTTTAAAAGGGCAATGACAGACGGCAATCCAATTTTACTGGAGCCGATTGTAAATTTGAAGATAACCATACCCGGTGACCACACCGGTGATATCATCGGCGACCTGAATACCAAACGGGCGCGTGTGCAGGGAATGAACCCGGATGGTGATTATAATGTAGTTGATGCTCAGGTGCCGCAGTCCGAGATATTGCGTTATGCCATTGATTTAAAATCGATGACGCAGGGCAGGGGTTCTTTCAGCTATGAGTTTGATCACTATGAAGAGGTACCCGCTCATATCACTCAAAAAATAATTGCCGAAAATGAGGCGGAAAAACAAAAGCTGGCAGAGGGGAAAGCTTAATAAGTCCTGCTGGCTAATAATCGATAAAGACCGGCGGAGCGAGAAATCATTCTGCCGGTCCTATTTTATAAAAACACGTGGGGATACAGTTTTTAACATTTCCTTGGTATTTTATAATCAGGGCAGAAATACAACAAACTATCTGAAAGAAGCACAGACTATTCGGTCTATACCGCCTAAATCGGGGATGACCTCTACGTCTTTAACGGATTCGATTTCTTTAAGGAGGGCAACAACGGAATCCTTCTGCCCCAGTCCTATTTCAAGCAACAGATGACCGCCCGCATTCATTTTATCTTCGACCTGTTGAAACAGAAGTCTTATTACATCCAGTCCGTCTTCTCCTCCGTCGAGTGCCAGTTTCGGCTCGAACGAATTAGCAGGCATATCTCCTTTTCTAACATATGGCAGATTGGCGGCAATAATATCCGCTTTTTCCTGTAAAGGTTCAAGAAGATTCCCGCATAGCAGGGATATTCTTTGATGCACTTTGTGGCGGTAACAGTTTATGTCGGCTACTTTTAAAGTGTCGAAAGAAATATCCACAGCAAAAAGCTTAGCGGATGGCAGGCTGGTTGCCAAACTAATAGCGATGGCTCCGCTTCCTGTTCCGATATCAGCTATAACCGGGTGTTCATATCGGCGTGCCACAGACAGAGTTTTCTCAATCAGATGCTCGGTCTCGGGGCGGGGTATCAAAACAGCACTGTTTACATAAAAATCGAGCCCGTAAAACTCTTTATGGTTTGTTATATAGGCAGAGGGTTCACCTTTAAGCCTGCGATTAATAACCGATTCGAGTGCGTTTAACTTATCAGTCGGAAATTCCTGCCCCATGTTTTGATAAAGCTGGACCCGTTCGTAGCTTAATACATGCCTTACAAGCACTTCGCTTTCCAACGAGGCGTCATCGATATTGTTTTCGGTGAAGATACGGCAGGCTTGGTTCAGATAGTCCTTTAGCATCATTCCATGTGCTTTTCTAATAATTTTGCCTGTTCATCAGCGGCAAGTGAGTCCAGTAAATCGTCTAGGTTGCCTTCCATAAAACTGGGAAGGTTGCGTAAGGTGATGCCTCCTCGATGGTCGGTAATCCTATCCTGGGGGAAGTTATAGGTGCGGATTTTTTCCACGCGTTCTGCGGTACCGACCTGGGAACGTCTTTCTTCGACGATATCACCTTCCTGCTTACTTTGCTCCATATCCAAAAGTTTTGCTCTTAAAACGGACATTGCTTTAGTCTTATTCTTTAGCTGAGAACGTTCGTCCTGACATATTACTACGATGCCGGTCGGAATGTGGGTAATGCGTACGGCGGTGGCTACTTTGTTTACGTTTTGCCCACCGGCGCCGCCGCTGTGAAAGATGTCGATCCTGAGGTCATTCTGATTTATATCTATTTCAACCTCATCGGCGACAGGCAGTACGGCTATGGTAGCGGTGGAGGTATGAATGCGGCCTGATGCTTCGGTGGTGGGTACCCTTTGTACGCGGTGCACGCCTCTTTCATATTTTAAACGGCTGTATGCACCCCTGCCCCTTATCTCAAATATTACTTCACGAATACCGCCGGTTCCTATTTCGTTAATATTGATAATATCTGTAGCCCATCCTTTGATTTGTGCATATCGGGTGTACATTCGGAAAAGGTCAGCCGCAAACAGTCCCGCTTCTTCACCCCCCGTTCCTGACCTTATTTCCATAATAATATCTTTATTATCATTGGGGTCTTTGGGGAGAAGAAATAATTTTAAATCCTGATGTTGTTGTTCAATATCGGATTCGAGGCTATCTATTTCCTGTTTTACCATAGACAACATTTCTTCATCGAGGTTGTCATTAAGCATAGCCTTTGTTTCTTGGAGCGTTTTAACGGATTGTTGATATCGACGGTAAAGCGTTACCAGTTCCTCCAACCGGGCTCTTTCCTGTGCCAGTTCCTGCATTTTTTTGGGATTGGTAATAGCCTCTTCGGTTGTCATTTCAGCCTCAAGCTCGATATACTGTTGTTCGATTTTGGCAAGACGTTCTAACATTTATTGATTATATCCCTCTAATTTATTCTTGATTATTATAGCATAAGCAAACGCAATGCCCGATTACAGCATTGCGTTGATTTAACGGAGTATATATTAAACCATTTACAGCATTGAATTATTATAACTGACTATAGTATTCGGGGAAATAAGTCTTCCGGTTTTAATACGTTGGCCGTAGCCGATAATTGTATTGTTGCCAAGTACAGCCCCTTCTATAACACTGCCAGAACCTATATGGCTGTTATTGGCTATAATCGTATGCTTTATTTGCGAAAACGGTTCAATATGAATGGAATTCCATAAGATACAGTCATCCACGATTGAAGAGTTTGAAATCCGGCAGTTGGAACCGATAACAACCTTGCCCTTAATTTGAACGTATTCTCCTATAGTACAGTTATCACCGATTACAGCCGGACCCGTAATCTGTGCCGAAGGATGTATACTACAATTTGAACCGATTACTGTTTTTTTGCGGTTGTTATTAAAACTGTACTGGTTGCTTTTACCGTTAAGCAGGTCATAGTGCAATTGGAAGTAGTTTTCCGGTTTGCCGATGTCCATCCAGTAACAATCCGCAGAGTAGGCAAAGACATCTTTCTTTTCTCGCAGAAGCAAAGGGAAGATGTCTCTTTCAAAACTGCAATTGGTTTGCGAAGGAATAAGTGCGATAACTTCGGGTTCGATAATATATGTGCCGGCATTTATCATATTGGTAGTGATTTCATCGGGATTGGGCTTTTCCAGAAAACGTAAAATCCTGTTTTGGTTATCGGTTTCTACCAGGCCATAACTGGTCGGGTCGTCGACCGGTGTTAAGGCAATTGTAAGCATGGCATTGTTTTTCTTGTGTTCATCCATCATTGCCGTTAAGTCAAGGTCGGTGAAGATATCGCCGTTGAAAACGAGCGTAGGCTCATCTATAAAACTTCCGGCGTTCTTGACAGCCCCGGCAGTCCCCAATGGTATATCTTCGACAGTGTAGGACAGATTGACGTCAAAACGGCTACCGTCTTCAAAGTAATCCTTAATAGGTTCGGCCAAATAACTTACGGCAAGAGTTATATCACTAACTTTATGCGATTTTAAACGTTTAATGAAGTATTCAAGGAAAGGGATATTCAAAACCGGAACCATTGATTTTGGGGTGTTTATAGTAAGAGGTCTTAGCCTGGTACCGAAACCGCCGCTTAAAATTACTGCCTTCATTATCTATCGCCCCCTTTGAAAAATACAAGTTGTATACTGTGACCGAATAACAATAGTATATAATATTGAGCGCTGTTTTAAAAGAATTTAAATTGCACTGTATCGGCTTTAAGGCTTATAATTACAGCAATATTGTTATTAATAAAAGCGTTTGTTGCGGTTTTTATGATATAGATAATCCGTTCGTATCTTTGAAAAATAATAGGGAGAGTTAATAGCATTGAATAAAACACCGACAAAAAGAAAAATATCCCCCGTATCCCGTGAAAAAAGAAGAAAAAATTTTAACGATATAATTAAATTTGCCGTTTATTCGGTAATTGCCATAGTAGTAGGCCTGGTAGGGGTTGGGGTACATCAGTGGTATGAAGATGAATATAAACCGATGCATGAAACTGTTATCGAGGTAAAAGGTACAGAGTTCGATATGGAATACTTTATTGAAATGCTCAGATATGTATCGGGTGAGTACTATCAATATGCGGAATATTTTACCGACTATGCCCTGCAGTACATAGAATATTATGAAATGATAAAACAGGGTGCGGAGGAATTGGGAATAACTGTTTCGGAAAAAGAAATCACCTCCATAATAAAAGAAAATGATTACAATAATACACCGGCTGCCAGAGATATGGTAAGAGCCAGTCTTCTTATTCCCTTATTGGAAGAACATTTTGGCTCACAAATAGATTCGTCTGCCGAGCACAGTTACGTGCTGGCGATGTTTTTGGAAAGCGAAGCACAGGTTGAAGAGATAAAAAACCGGATTGATAACGGTGAATCGTTTAAAGATATTGCGGCAGAGCTTTCGTTGGATAATGTTACCAAGGAGGCTGATGGAGACCTCGGCTGGTTACCGCAAGGCGTTATTGACAATATTCTGAATAACACCGTTTTATCGGATGAACTTATTTCAAATGCAGATCTCAATACTTTTGAATATATTGAAGATGTTGATAAAACAAAAGCTGTAGGATATTGGATACTGAAGGTTACGGAACGGTCAACGAAGTTGTATAACGGCGCAGGTGAAGAAGTGGAAGTTGCTACCGTAAATGCAATTTTAACCGGAAGTCAGGAACAGGCTGAAAAAGTATTATCTTTGCTAAATGGCGGCGCAGATTTCGATGAATTAGCCGAGCAGTACTCTGCGATATGGGATGAAGAAGACGGCTCTGTTTTAGAAGTCGAACAGGGGACATATTCCGATGCTTTCGAAGAGTTTGTGTTTAATCCCGATGTTGAGTTAAATACGGTAAGTGATGCTATTCAAGATAGCGAACAAAGTACCAAAGGCGGTTACTGGCTATATAAGGTAACCGATAGAGCTACGCGTGAAATATCGGAGGAAAATATGGAATTATTAATCGGGGATGCTCTTGATGCATGGATAGCAGATTTTGGTGATGATGACGTAGTGTTAGCTGAAAATATAGAAGATATGAAAAAAATGGCAGCCGCTAAGGTCTCGGGTTCATAATCATCAAAAATTATTAAAAGATAAGGGTTAGTCATAATGGAAAAGAAAAGTATCGGTGTCGGGTTGATGGGTTTCGGGGTAATCGGAAGTCAGGTTGCGCGTGTTTTACTTGACAGGCAAGAACATATATCAGAACAGGCCGGTTGCGCGGTTGTTTTGCGTAAAATTAAGGTAATTGAGCCTGATTTGGGAACTCCTAAGGCGAAAGCTGTGGATTCGGAATTATTCACCACCGATGAGGATGATTTCTTCAATACTCCGGATATGGATATTGTAATCGAGTTAATAGGTGGTGTGAACCCGGCGCTTTCGTATCATGAACGAGCTATTAAATCGGGCAAACATATTGTTACCGCCAATAAAGAACTAATCGCCAAGCATGGTTCTGAACTGATGGAGCTGGCAAAACTTCATAATGTCAGTATAAGTTACGAGGCAGCGGTAGGGGGAGGAATTCCTCTTATAGCTCCGCTGCAAAAAGACCTGGTTGCCAATAACATAGATGGAATATATGCCATTATAAACGGTACGACAAATTATATAATTACCCGTATGTCTTCTGAAGATATCGATTATCCGGAAGCCCTGTCCGAAGCACAGAACTTGGGCTATGCGGAAGCTAACCCGACAAAAGACATCGAAGGAATTGATGCTGCTTATAAACTGGCGATTATGGCTTCCTTGACCATGGAAATTAAAATTATCCCCGACGATATATTCTGTGAAGGCATTTCTAAACTTGAAAGCCGTGACTTCAGGTATGCCAGCGAATTGGGTTATGCCATTAAGTTGTTGGCGATTGCCAGGCACAGTAATGGTTTCGTAGAAGTTCATGTTTATCCGGCATTTGTTCCCGGTGACAGTTTCCTGGCAAAGGTGGATGGTGTCTATAATGCTGTTCTGGTTGAGGGTGATTTGGTGGGTAAAGTAACTTTTTGGGGTGAAGGAGCCGGCGCCAAGCCGACATCAAGCGCTGTTGTGGCTAATGTTATTCAGGCAGCCAAAAAAATTGCTTGCGGGGATACTTCCTACAATTACTGGAAGATTAAGCCCGGTAAAAGAGTAAAACCTATGCCTGAAATCATAAACAGATACTATATCAGGATGACGATAAACGATAAGCCGGGAGCTTTGGCAGGTATAGCAGGGGTTTTCGGTGATTGCGGAATAAGCATATCAACCGCTCTGCAGAAGGAAGATAATATCGAGGAAAAATCCGCTGAAATAGTAATTATGACGCATCCGGCTGTGGAAGAAGCTATGCGCGCTGCGCTCAATGAATTAAACAATTTAGCAGTTGTTAAGGAAATAAATAATTTTATACGTGTTGAGGAATAAAATGGCAAAATCAGGTGTACTTTTTCGATACAAGGATTATCTGCCGATAAACTCTAAAACACCGATGTTTACAATCGGTGAAGGTGAAACTCCACTGGTGAGGTCTAAAAACCTTTGTAAAGATATATGTTGCGACGAATTATACTTTAAGCTGGAGGGATGTAATCCTACCGGTTCTTTTAAGGATAGAGGTATGGTGGTAGCTATGGCAAAAGCCATTGAGGATGGCAGTAAAGCAGTCATCTGTGCATCCACCGGTAACACCAGTGCGTCAGCGGCGGCTTATGCGGCGGCGATGGGATTGAAGTGCGTCATAATCATACCGGAAGGGAAAATTGCTAAGGGAAAACTGGCACAGGCTATTGTGCACGGCGCACAAATCGTAGCAATCGACGGCAATTTTGACCAGGCGCTTAAAATCGTGCGCACCATAACCGAAAAGCACCCCATTGCTCTGGTGAATTCGCTCAATCCCAACCGTATCGAAGGACAGAAGACATCTGCTTTTGAAATCATCGATGAACTGGGCGATGCTCCGGATTATCTCTTTATACCTGTCGGTAACGCCGGTAATATAACCGCTTACTGGAAGGGTTTTGTGGAATATTTCGACTTAAAAAAATCGACCAAAAAACCGCAGATGATGGGGTTTCAAGCGGAAGGAGCTGCTCCTATTGTCCACGGTTATCCGATAGAAAAACCGGAAACTGTGGCAACAGCTATTCGTATCGGTAACCCCGCCAGCTGGGAGAAGGCGACACGCGCACGTGATGAATCGGGCGGATTGATTGAT
>DIKD01000105.1:8164-27107 GCA_002421585.1 Dehalococcoidia bacterium UBA5627 | reverse complement strand
ATGCCGGGCTTTTAAAGATGGTAAAAAATGGGATGGAATTCTCGGGTAAGAAAATTGTCTGTGTTGTAACCGGAAACGGACTTAAGGATGCCGATACCGCTATCAAGAATTCCGAGCCTTTCCTGCAGCTTCCGGCAGACCTTTCGGAGATTGAAAAGGCTATTGGGTTTTAAAAATCCTGTTTGTCATACTTGGAGTCCCGACTTATCGGGACGAATTATCTGGAGAAATGGCTTCCCTAGGGGGAAGCTGTCGAGGGACGAGACTGATGAGGGATAATACAAGTCGGCCTCCGGATTCTTCAGTCGTTTCGCTACCTCCAGAATGACATTTTGTTATTGGCAGGTATGCCTTAATCTTTAAAAATAAATAACTTGATCGGAGAGATAAATGGCAAAGAAAGTAATTGACAGCGTCGGGTCGTTCTATCAGCATTATCCGCGTATCCCACTTATTGTTACGGCAAGCCATCAAGGCAAGGATAATGGAATGGCAGTTGCCTGGCATATGCCGATGTCAAAAAACCCTCCTTTGATTGCCTTTGTTACCGGCACTTCCCATTTTACTTACAAGCTTATTAAAGAAAGCGGTGAGTTTGCCGTCAATCTACTGCCTGAGACTCATGCCGAACTGGTGGCAGCAATCGGTGGTAGTAAGGGTGAGGAATGCGATAAATTCTCTACTTACGGCATCGCAGAGGAGAAATCCGTAAAAACTTCTGCTTCCATACTGGCTGATGCCTATGCCGCTTTTGAATGCAAGGTGGTGGAGGAGAAGTTATATGAAGGACACAGTATGGTAATCGGTGAGGTGGTGGTTACTCATATTCAGGATGAATATTTCCGGGAAGATGGGACTCTCGACATGGAAAAGGTTAATCCCGTATTGTATTTGGGTAGTGAACAGTATCTGAATATCAAGCAAGCCAATATTCATACTTTAAAACGGGAAGTCTATGCCAAAGAATTGAAGTCGTAATTGAGGATGTCATTATGAGAAGTACCGACTCCATAATCCGTTGCTGAGCTTGTCGAAGGATGTACCTTGTAATCCAGCCTTTATGGCTCGACAGGCTTCCTTCCAGAGCCTCAATACAGGCACCGCGAACGGCTTCTCTGATATTTAACCTTAAGAAGTTAGAACGACAATATAGAGAAGAATCTTTCAGTGAAAGCTTGTAAAAGACTTGCCGAATCAACCTCGCAGTGATAATCTGGTAGTATCTAAATAATAACAAAGAGGATGGAAAATTGTTCGACCGGGAAAAAATAAAAGAAGCTGTTGAAAATATTATCGATGCCATCGGCGAAGATAAGAGCCGCGAGGGTTTATTGGAAACTCCGAGGCGTTTTGCCGAGATGTATACCGAGCTTTTTATGGGAATGAACATGGACCCTGTTGAAGAGTTAAAAGTCGGTTATGAATTGGGACATCGCGAGATGGTAATTCTCAAGGACATACCCTTTTACTCGATGTGTGAACACCATCTTCTGCCTTTTTATGGTATAGTGCATATCGGCTACATACCCAATAAAGAGGGTAGAGTGGTAGGCGTCAGCAAGCTGGCAAGAGTAGTGGAAATCATTGCAAAGCGTCCGCAAATTCAGGAAAGAATGGCAACCGATATTGCCGATAGCATAGTCAAGGGGTTGAACCCGGATGGTGTCGGGGTCGTTATTCAAGCCGAGCATATGTGTATGACGATGAGGGGTATCAAGAAGCCGGGCGCCAGTGTTTTAACATCTGCGCTACGAGGCACTTTCCGCAGCCGAGCTGACAGCCGCGCAGAGTTCTTCTCATTAATTCACGGTAAGTAACATTCCTTATTGCCGTTTCGAGATTACATCAAAGCCGTTCATGGTGAGCCTGTCGAACCATAACGGCTGGGTGATTAAGAGGGATATTTTATAAAGTACATCCTTCGACAAGCTCAGGAAGAACGGATATTTTACTCTCCCGTCACCTGCACCACCACATCCCTCTTGCGCGGGCGGTTGTCGAAATCTATAAGTACGATTTGCTGCCATGTGCCGAGAACCATTTTAAAGTTTTCTAAGGGAATGATAAGTGATGCCCCAAGCAAAGATGCTCTGATGTGCGAATAGCCGTTGCCGTCTCCCCAGGTTTCATTATGGGCATAGGGGATGCCTTTGGGAGCTATCCTCTCGAATGCCTCTTTGATATCTGCCACAAGCCCCGGTTCATATTCAATGGTAGTAACTCCGGCTGTTGAGCCGGTAACGAACACTGTCACAATCCCGTTTTTGAGGTTGGATGTAGCTAACTGTGCTTCGACATGATGTGTGATGTTTACGACATCGCAGTCGCCGTTGGTTTTAAAGCGGATGGTTTCGGTTAGAATCATAGGGCACCTCCTGAATGAGAGATATGAATATTATAGGCCATTTAGACTGGGGAATAATAGAGAATGCGTAATGAATACCTCCAAAATAAATAAATATTCTCATCCCCGGCTCATCACGTATAGAAAACCATTTACATAAATATAATAAAGTTCAAATAAGAGTATACTGGGATGTATATAGGAGAATGTAAAAAATAAATGATAAATAAAAACTTTTCAAAATCAACTCGGATTCACATCCGCAACGAAAAAGCGCGCATTCGCAGGACTGTCGACGACCCGAAAGAACAGGAAAAATTAATCAACGACCTGTATCTTCAGTCAAAGATGAACTCCGGCAATGCGATATAGAAGTATCTTTTTTGAATAAAACAGTCTGCAAATATTTAAGAGCGGTGAAATTATGAAAATGTGTATCAAGAAGCTGTATTGCGGTAATTGCAAGAAACTGGTCAGGGGCAGTGAACAGAAAGTATCGGGAGCTACGCAGATAATTTGTTGCGCCTGCAAGCAACCGCTCTGGCTCTCCAGCAGCGGGGGCTGGAAAAACATTAGAGATAGGGATTATACAAAACAAGTGGCTTAAATCCGGATTACTGTGGAAAGCTTAAGCAGGTTTGATTAAATCCTGTTCGAAATAGTCAGGTTATCGGCCGGTGTTATCTGTGAACCTTTATAAGCAATAAAGGGAATCTTTGTTTATAAACTTTTTAGGCGCAGTCATATTTATTTTTCATCGAAACAGAGAGGTTATAAATCCTTGATACACTAATACTGCTGACAGTACCAATGTAATTGAGCAGTATGCTTAAAAATGCGCCGCAACATGGTCATAGTTCCGGTAGGAGGTAAACTAATGGGAAGTAAAGGAAGAAAGAACGTAAAGAAACCCAAGAAAGCAGAAGAAAAGAAACAGAATCCGTAAGTCTGCTTTCCTGATTTTTTAAGAAATAGAATCCAGAAACGAGCCTGCGCCTCACCGGAGATAGGTTTGCTTTGTCAACAGGTATTATTGGCTTCTCCCACTGGCTCTTTTACAATCTGCCCCCCATTTAAGTAATCGCATACCTGTGAAACAACGACCTACCTGTTAATCCTGCCGTACAATTAATTTACCTCTAATCTGGTAATGTTCAATAAAGGACAAAAGGTATAATATTCTATCAAGTTTAATACGGCAATATAACAGAAATGAGTCTTTAAAAACTTTGACACAGGTATTATAATACATTAAACTCAACCTCAAAAATATATTACTTACAAGGAGGCGGAAGTCATAAATGGATAAAACAGCAAAAGACAATAGCAATAAAAACAAAGAAACCGTTAAGAAACCTGAACAGGATGTCCCCGAAGAGAATAAAATAGCTATTCTGGGACATAATATTTTCAGAGAAGATGATAAAAGCGGGGGCAGTAGCATTGTTGTTGAGCTCAATATTAAAAATGTAATAGATAAGACAGTGGGAAGTGTTGTCTTCGAAGCGGAGTTTTCCGATAAAGATGGCAATGTTGTTGATGTTGTGGAACAAAAAGCATCTTCTATAGGCTCGAATGGGGAGCGTTCGGTGCGTTTGGTTCACAAAGAGGATGTAAATAAACCGGTGGTAAACTATAACGTCAAGGTGAGAGATATTGTAATGGTGCCGTGAAAGATATGGATCCGAATACTAACCGTCAGTTTAAATTAGCCTTCAAACCCCTTAGCGGTGATAGCGTTAAAAAGCATGAGATTACCATCGGAGACCTGGTAGAGCAAAGCGCATAGTTATAGTTTGCTGTCGGTCCTTTTTGAAAGTTGTATCCCAGAAGAGGGTAATGTCGCTTTTCTAAGATTATTTTTATCAAGAGAAGCTTTTCTCTAAAGCTAACTATTAACTGTCCCTGAGAGATCGTATACCATAGCTTTGTCTATATGGACCGAAACCATATCCCCGTTTGCCAATTCCCCTTTAACCAGAACAAAACCGTCGATTTTTGGAGCGTCGCGATAGCTGCGCCCGATGGAAATATCCTTTCCGGTGCCTTCGATTAAAACATCCAGATTTTGCCCGATAAGTGACTGATTACGTTCAAGCGAAATCGGTTGCTGTTTCTCCATCAATCTGTTAAAACGCTCTTCTTTTACATATTCAGGAATAGGGTCTCCCAATATTTCGGCGGGCGTTCCTTCTTCAAACGAATATTTGAACGCGCCCAGTTTATCGAATCGTATCTCCTCGATAAAATCCAGCAGTGTTTGAAAATGTGCTTCGGTTTCACCGGGGTAGCCGACAATGAAAGTGGTACGCAGTGCCAGGTCCGGTATCGCCTTACGCATTTTTTCGAGGGTTCTGTATACCCATTCAATATTGGTAGGGCGATGCATACTCTTTAGCACTGCAGGATGGGCGTGCTGAAGAGGCAGGTCCAGATAGGGGACTATTTGACTGTTGGTTGCCATCAGTTCAATCAATTCATCGGTAACATAACCGGGATAGGCATAAAGCAATCGTATCCAGTTTACATCGGGAACGGTATGCGACATTTGTTTTAGCAAATCAGCCAACCCGTTTTTCATACCGAGGTCATAACCGTAGTCGGTAGTATTCTGAGCGATGAGTATGATTTCACGAATACCTTCATCCTGCAAAAGACGCGCTTCAGTTAAAATCTTATCCATTGGGCGGCTGATTAACGTTCCTTTAATATAAGGGATAGCGCAATAAGAACAGGAACAGCGACAGCCATCGGAAATCTTTATAAAAGCGCTGGCGCCCTGAATGGAAACACGAACAGTTCCCCCCTCATCGGTGCCTACAGTAGTTGCAGATTCCGGTAAATGGCAATATGGTTTAATCTGATTGTCTTTTGATATTCTATTGATAACCTCGACAATATCCATCCAGCGGCGCGTGCCGATTATGCCATCTATATTCGGAACACGGTCTGCTACTTTTGTGCCGTAGCGCTGTGTCAAACAACCGGCTGCAATAAGAATTTGTCCGCTTTTCTTTTTGGCAGCCAGCTTTTCCAATGCCTCATAGGATTCCTCTTTAGCAGAGTCGATAAACCCGCAGGTATTAACGATTACTATTGCCGCTTTTTTGGGCTCGGAAACAGGCTCGTATCCTGAATTGATTAAAAGTTGTGACATTGAATCCGCATCGACGGCATTTTTATCACAACCGAGTGAAACCATATAAAAAGTCGCATTTTTTATCATGGTACCATTATAAGGGAATATTTATACTAAGTGAATTTTCTTTTATAATCGTGTTCAAGGCCATACTTGGCAAAATCCCCGGCATAGAGTAAAATATCATCTTGTAAAAAATGTCGTAAGGCATAATAAGAAAATATTTGCAGGAGCAATAATTATATGCGTAAGAACAAAGCAAAATACTGCCCCAAGTGTGGCAGTAAGAGTCTGTATTTGGAAAACGATGAGGGAATTATTTCGGAACACTGTTTTTTGTGCGGATATGAAGTTTTGTCGCAAGAAATGCAACCCATCATCGAGATGGAAAAACTTGCCGAGCTTGTTGAACAGACCGTAAACTAAATATCAAGTTCTAAGTATAATCATTAGCGTTTTATATAATAGTGTAAAGAAGTCGCGGGATACGAAATAGCGTAATCTGCCGTTACCGGTTAGTGTGGCTTTTCGGTCTTGTGGGCAGATTTAGGCGCAGTTGATTATATAATGGTCGGGTATGTCTACTTGCGTTTATCTGTGATTTCGCTATAGAACTCCGGTCTTCTATCTGCGAAAAAGTTTATTTCAAATTCATGTTCTTTGAACGTGATATGTTTCTGTCGTGCTTCTTTAAGGCTGATATCGCCGTATACTATTTGCTCACTATCACCGGCCGCTCCGGCAACGATTTCTCCGTTTGTGTCTACAATTCTGCTCAAACCGATGAATTTTACATCACGCTCAATTCCGGTGCGGTTTGCGGCTACAAAATTAACTTTATTTTCATAAGCCCGGCATAAGACGACATGTTCGGCTATTTTTTGCCTTCCTTCAGGCCAGTTTGTGGGCAGTACCAGGATATCCGCTCCCAATAGTGCCATAACCCTTGCGCATTCCGGGAAATTGCAGTCGTAACAGATGTGAATGCCGATATTCCCAATCGGGGTGTTATATACCTTAAACTCCCGGTCTCCCTTGTCGATAAATCTGTCAATTCCCAAAAAGGGCAAATGAATCTTGCGGTACTTTCCGATAATCCCATCCGGACCGATTAGTACAGCCGTATTAAAATGCTTGTTCCCCTCTTTTTCCAAAAGTCCATAAATTATGTGCACATTCAGTTCTTTGGCATATTTTGTTATTTCATCCGTAGAAGCTCCGGGTACAGTTTCCATATAAGGCAGGGCTTCCTCCTGGCTGGTAAACAAATAACCGGAAAGGGCGCATTCGGGGAATACGATAAGTTGCGCGCCTCCTTCGGCGGCAGCTATAATGTTCGATATGATGTTATCGAGATTATTTTTGGTTTGCATTAACATCGGTTCCATCTGAACTGCGGCAATTTTTACAGTGTCAATCATACTATTACCTCCTATAATACAAAATGATTATAACTGCCGTTTAAGATAATGGCAAAGTGTAATATTATGTCTATAACCGGTTAACTATAAATAGGGTGTTATTTTAATAAAGTATAATAAGATAGCCAAGGATAAGGTTTTACGATGAAAAAAATCACTTCAAATATATATATGAAGAATGGTTTATGGGGTACGGGCATACTCAGCACTAATGTTTACTTTTTGACTGATACAAAGCTGACAATCGTCGATACCGGTTATAAAGGAAGAGTATCGCAAATATGCCGTGACATAAAAAGACTAGGTTACTCGCTTTCTGATGTGGAAAATATAATCCTGACACATTATCATGTAGACCACACCGGTAACCTGTTAAAATTAAAACAGTTAACAGGCGCCAACATCATTGCTCATATGGATGATGCCCCGTACATAGAAGGCAGATTGCCTCACCCCTGTCCAAAAGCATTGAGGCAGCTCAAGTTTATGGAACACTTCTGGAATCCCGACCCGGTAGAAGTAGATGTTACATTTAAGGATGGTGATATATTGCCGGTTCTGGGGGGAATAAAAATAATACATACTCCGGGGCATACGCCGGGTAGTATTTCTATTCATATCCGGCAGGAAGATGCGCTGATAACCGGCGATTTACTGGCAAACACATTTAAGCTCAGCCTACCGTCCAGAGAGTTTACCGTTGATATCACGCAGGAAATACAATCGATACAAAAAATAGCGGATATGGAGTTTAATATCGTTTGTTTTGGGCATGGGGTACCTTTAATGAGAGGTGCGCACAAAAAGATAAAAAAATATTACCTTAAATTAAAGAAAACATTACCGAATAGCTTGTCCGGTGATAACACTTGAACAATTTATGCTTGTATAACATAATTATCGTATAAAACTATTGAGTATCGATATGCATATAGTCTTGTGGATAGTTTTAGGTCTGGTATTTTTATATTTGCTGACCTCTTTTTTGATAGCGAACGGCATAGCTATGAGTTTAAGAAGGCCTTTGACAATGACGCCGGCTATGTTCGGGGTGTCGTATGAAAATGTCAGTTTTTACAGCCGTATCGATAATGTGCTTTTAAAGGGCTGGTATATACCGGCAGGCACTGATAAAACAATTATAGCAATGCCGGGCGGAAAACAAACAAGAGAAGACCGCTCGACGAAAATGCTGGAATTGTGTGTGGATTTGGCAAAACAGGGTTATAACGTACTTGTTTTTGAAAGGAGGGGGTGTGGGGAATCGCAGGCGGCAAAATTCAGTTGCCGTTCTATACTGGGAAGAGATTTCAGCGGAGCAATAGACTACGTCAGAAAACGGAATGGAAAAGAGGAGAGTATTATTTTACTCGGAGTATCTATCGGCGCTTCCGCGGCTATATCCTCTGCCAGAGAAAATAATGACATTAAGGCTGTTATTTGCGACAGTTGTTTTACCAGCATACCCGAAATGACAAAAAGGGTGTTGGCAAATGCGTTTAAACCGTTTGTTATTTTTAAGCCGGGTTCGGTTGTAATGGGCAGGCTCTTTTTCGGGCTGGATAAAGAGAGTGCTGTCGATAAGGTGCCTCATATAAAATGCCCCATATTTTTTATCAACGGTTCGGAGGATACATCGGTACCGCCTTATGATGCCTATAGTCTGCTGAATGCATCAAATAATTCGTTAGATAAAATATGGATAGCTGACGGGGCAGGGCACAGCCAATCCTATATGACTTATCCCGAAGAATACGTCGAAAAAATAGTTCAGTTTCTATCTGCCAGACTGTAAAAAAACTTTTAATAATGTTGTTTAAAAAGATTCCTTTCCCTATTTTAACTGAAGCATCGATTGGCGTAATTTCATAACCACTATTGATAAGGTCAGGCTGCAAATCGCTACAAAAAAGTCCAGATAATTGGAAATGGATGCCTCATCGGGACCGGTTGAAAAAGCCATAGCCAGTCCGATTATCAGTCTTATAATGCCGAATATAAATAAAACCCATATGGCCGTTGTCGCTAAGCCTTTGAAAAGCTTTGACATTGATTTTCTTCCTGTAAAATATTAGAAAATCCGACTATATATCTACCAGTTCATCCCATAATACATCGGCGAAATCGAAGACGGGTCCATCGTGGCAAACCTGATTCAATCCTTGCTTAGTCTTAATAGCACACCCGTAACAGACTCCCATTCCGCATGCCATACGTATTTCCAGCGAAATCTGGCAGGGTTTATCCTTTAAAAGATTATATTTATTCATTGTTCTGTACATTGGCGCCGGTCCGCAGGCAAATATCCGGTCGGCTTCATCCAGATAATCAGGCAGAATATCGGTAGTTCTTCCTTTTATACCCATCGAGCCGTCGTCAGTGGTGACGATGTATTGTATACCGGCAGGAAGCAGGCTGTCGGGGAATACCGTTTCAGCTTTCTGCGCGCCCAGAAGCAGTGTAACCTTTTTCCCTTTAGAAGTAGCCGATTCTGCTAAAAACATAAGTGGGGCAATACCCATTCCGCCGGCAACCAGCAGCAGGTTTTCGGCATCGTCATTAATCGAATAACCATTCCCCAGAGGCCCCAGAATGTCAATTATGGCATATTCCTTCTGCTTTGAAAGCCATTGAGTGCCCTGCCCTAATTTAGCGTATAAAACAGCCAGTTTACTCCTATCAACCCGATGGATACTTATCGGTCTGCGTAGAAGTGTATCATCACCGCATTGCGCCATTATGAATTGTCCTGGTTTCGCTGAGCCTGCAATGTCTGGCGCTTCAATCCACATTAAGAAAACACCCGGCATTATCTCTTTGTTTGAGATGATGTTGCATATCGAATGTTTGGTGTTAATCAGCGTATTACTGTTTATATCAATCTCCTGTTGTTATATTATTTAACGGTTTCGGTATTCCGGCATTGATAATACTTCGTAGTTGTATTGTCCGTTGGCAAGCACTTCGGAAACCGCCCTGGCGGTATCCAGAGAAGTAAAACAGGGGATGCGTTGCTCAGCGGCGGCTCGGCGGATATGGAAACCGTCTCTCAGTGAAACCCTGCCTCCGGTTATAGTATTAACTACACCGTTTACGGTTCCGTCATGGATAATATCGATTACATTGGGATGACCTTCGTCCAGCTTTTTGGTTATTATAGATACGGATAATCCGGCATTTTGTAAAAGTTCGGATGTTCCTTCGGTAGCATACAGTTTGAAACCGGCATCATGGAAATTTTTTATTATCGGTAGTGCCTCAGCCTTATCGCGGTCTGCTATACTGAATAACATGCTGCCTTTCTCGGGAAGCATCAAACCGGCAGCTAAAAGAGCTTTTGTGAGTGCGCCATTAAATGATGTGTCTATTCCCATAACCTCGCCGGTGGATTTCATTTCGGGCCCTAAATATGTATCAACCCCAAGCAGTTTAGACATGGAAAATACCGGAGCTTTGATTGCAATCAATTTTCTATTGGGGAATAATCCGCTTTGGAACCCCTGTTCCTTGAGGCTTTTACCGAGCATAACTTTTGTTGCAACATCAACTATCGATATTCCGGTCACCTTGGATATGAAAGGTACTGTGCGGCTTGCACGCGGGTTGACCTCGAGTACATAGATTTTCGATTTACCACTGTCGTCTCTTACCACATCGAACTGAATATTCATCAAACCTTTTATATCAAGGGCAAGCCCGATTCGGACTGAGTAATCTACGATGGTATCAATTTCTGTTTTTGTCAGCTTGATTGCCGGATAAACTGCCATCGAATCTCCACTGTGAACGCCGGCTCTCTCGATATGTTCCATAATGCCGGGGATAAAAACGCTTTCCCCATCACCGATAGCGTCGATTTCAACTTCTTTCCCCAGCAGATATTTATCGATTAAAACCGGGTGGCCCGTATCAAGGTCTGCCGCCAGTTTAACATAGCGAGCAAGTTCGTTGACATTGTGCACTATTTCCATTGCTCTGCCGCCCAGAACATAGCTTGGTCGTACCAGAACCGGATAACCGATAAGCTCGGCCACCTTAATGGCTTCTTCAACTGTTGTTACGGTAGCACCGGGCGCCTGCGGAATACCCAATCCATTTAAGAAATGTTCAAAGCGTTTTCTGTCCTCGGCCAGGTCGATTGTTTCCGAACTGGAGCCGATTATGGGAAGACCCGCTCGTGTCAGCGGAGTAGCCAGATTTATGGCGGTTTGCCCGCCGAATTGAAGAATGCAGGGGGGCTCCTGGATATCGGCCTCAATATCGGTACCGGAACCCTCATTTTCTATTATATCCCTGACGCTTTCTTCATCAAGGGCTTCGAAATATAATCTATCGCTGGTGTCAAAATCCGTGGATACTGTTTCCGGATTGGAGTTTATCATAATGCTTTGATAACCTGATTTCTGAAGTGCCCACGCCGAATGTACGCTGCAGTAATCGAATTCAATACCCTGACCTATACGAATGGGTCCGCTGCCGATAACAATCGCCTTATTGCGGTTTTCAGCAAGCGATTCATTTTCTTTTTCATAAGTGCTGTAGAAATAGGGGGTAGCTGCATCGAATTCCGCCGCACATGTATCTACCATCTTATAAACCGGTTGTAAACCCCAGTCGTGGCGTAACTGCCTGACCTGCTCCGGCAATCTATCTGCCAGAGTGCCTATTTGAATGTCGGAAAAACCGAGTCTTTTTGACTGCAATAATAGTTCAGGAGTCAGTTGTTCGGATAGAAGCCTTTTTTCCATATTGATAATATTTTTTAATTTATTCAGGAACCACAGGTCATAACCTGTACGGTTGGCAATTTCTTCGACTGATTTGCCGCGGCGAAGCGCAGCCATAACCGCCCATAACCTGAGGTCGCTGGGATAGAGCGGATACGATTTTATATCATCCGAAAGTACCCATTTGGGGTCTTCCCACAAAAGAGACCGCTTTCCGAATTCCAGTGAACGAATAGCTTTTTGAATGGCGGCTTCGAAACATCTATCGATTGCCATCACCTCTCCGGTAGCTTTCATCTGAGTACCGATAACCCTGTCTCCCGAATCGAACTTATCAAATGGCCAGCGGGGTATCTTAGCTACTATATAATCAATAGACGGCTCGAAAGAAGCCATCGTTTTACCGGTTACCGCATTGGGGATTTCGTCAAGCCTCTTGCCGACGGCTATCTTGGAAGCAACGCGTGCAATCGGGTATCCGGTAGCTTTACTGGCAAGGGCAGAACTGCGGCTTACACGTGGGTTGACTTCAATTACATAATATTGATTGCTTTTTGGGTCGAGGGCGAATTGTACGTTGCAACCACCTTCAACACCTAAAGCCCGGATGATTTTAAGACTGGCAGTTCTTAACATTTGGCATTCTTTATTTGTCAATGTCTGGGTAGGCGCAACAACAATACTGTCACCGGTATGTACACCCATAGGGTCGATATTTTCCATATTACAGATGGTTATACAATTATTGGCGCCGTCCCGCATCACCTCATATTCGATTTCTTTCCAGCCAACCAGCGATTTTTCTAAAAGTACCTGACGAATAGGGCTGGCGTTTAAACCGGTGATAACAACCTCATCAAACTGTTCCCATGTATTGGCAAATCCGCCGCCGGTACCGCCCAGTGTATAAGCGGGGCGGACAACAAGCGGTAATTCCAGCCTTTGTGCTACTTCACGGGCTTCTTTAATATTCTTTACGGTAGCGCTGGGCGGTGCCGGTTCGCCTATTTCTTCCAGCATTTCCTTAAAAAGTTCCCGGTCTTCCCCCTTGCGGATGGAATCAATCGGAGTGCCAAGTGATTTGACATTATATTTTTCAAGCACGCCTGCATCATCCAGGTCAACCGCCATATTAAGCCCGGTTTGTCCTCCTAGTGTTGG
This sequence comes from Dehalococcoidia bacterium UBA5627, assembly GCA_002421585.1. Lineage (GTDB taxonomy): Bacteria > Chloroflexota > Dehalococcoidia > Dehalococcoidales > UBA5627 > UBA5627. The sequence goes on along the minus strand of DIKD01000105.1, from coordinate 14,315 downwards.
CAGTAACCCATCCGGTCGTTCTTTTTCGATTATTCGTGTAATAACCTCGACAGTAAGAGGCTCTATGTATACAATATCGGCAATATCCTCATCGGTCATAATGGTTGCCGGATTCGAGTTAACAAGTACCGAGATAATACCCTCTTCACGCATGGCTTTACATGCCTGAGTGCCGGCGTAGTCGAATTCTGCAGCCTGCCCGATAATAATAGGACCTGAACCGATAATTAACACTTTTTTAGGTTTTTCAGTCATTTATTTCCCTTTCAAGTTTTTTACTGCCATTGTTATTCTGATATATGCAATCCTTTATAAATCCCTCTCAATCTCCCTTTGTCAAAGGGAGAAGTGGCTATATTGTCTCCCTGTACACAAGCTAGAGAATAACTATTACGTTTTGTCTTTCTCTTTATTATTTAAATAAATCACCTTACGAATATTTAGCGTCTCTTTACGTTTAAAATAGGACTTATTCTCCCACTTTGGAAAAGGGGGAACAAGGGGGATTTCATTCATATGCTCTACAATTTTGTCGAAAACTCCCTGCATATTCTTTAACACTTCAATATTAGTAAACCTCAGCACTTTTAATCCAAGGCGGTTGATATATGCATCCCTTTCTTTGTCGTGTTCCAATCCATCGTCATAGTAATGTTGACTGCCATCGACTTCTATCACCATTTTTGCTGACGGACAATAGAAGTCAACTATATAATTGCCTATAGGTTTCTGCCTGTAGAACTGATATCCATTCAGTTGTTTATTTTTAAGCTTCGACCATAGATACCTTTCAGTATCGGTCATATTATGTCTTAACTGCCTTGAAGGTTTTTTAAGATTTTCCCTGTAATATAGCATATACCCTTCTTATTTGCTCTTATCAATCATTCCTAAAAATTGTTTAAACAGGTATGTAGTATCAAGCGGGCCGGGAGAGGCCTCCGAGTGGTATTGGATACCGAAAATCGGCAACTCCTTATGCCTTACACCTTCGACTGTGCCGTCATTAAGGTTAATAAAACTGACTTCAAGCCCGTTGGAAACGGTATCGGGGTCTAAGGCAAATCCATGGTTCTGTGCAGTAATATGAATTCTGTCGTTAGCAAGTTCTTTAACCGGATGATTGCCGCCGCGGTGACCAAACTTCAATTTGAAGGTTTTTGCTCCGAAGGCTCTGCCGATTAACTGATTGCCGAGGCAAATACCCATAATAGGTTTCTTTTCGGCCAGTATTTTTACATTATCTACTATATAGCCAAGAAGTTCCGGATTTCCCGGTCCGGGAGAAAGTAGTACGCCATCCGGATTCATTTTCAGTATTTCAACTGCCGGTGTGTCACACGAAAATACTTTTAAGCTGCAATTAAGAGCGCTTAATTTTCTCAGTATGCTGAATTTCAGACCGCAATCTAAAACAGCAATATTGTAAACACTTTCATTATATTTTTCAGCCTGCCAATCATAACTGACCGGAGAAGATACCTTTTGTACAAAGTCTGTATTACTGTAATCAGGCTTCATTTTAATTTCAGCTAAAGCCTGCTGCGGTGTTTTTTCGCAGGTTATAATCCCGCGCATAACCCCGCATGAACGTAAAAGCCTTGTAATTGCTCGCGTATCGATTCCGTGTATACCGGCAATTCCGTTTTCAGCCAGATACTCGTGAATAGTCATTTTACTCTGATAGTGACTGGGTTCTTCGCATTCTTCCCTGACAACGAATCCGCTAACCTGAATCCTTTTGGATTCAAAGTCGTTATCATTGATACCGTAATTACCAGTCATTGGATATGTCGGCACTACTATTTGTCCGGCGTAAGATGGGTCGGTCAGTATTTCCTGGTAACCGGTCATACTGGTATTGAATACCACTTCTCCATAGGTTTCTATATCAGCGCCGAAAGAATATCCCTCAAAAATAGACCCGTTTTCCAGTACCAGAATAGCTTTTTTGTTCACGCTTTAACTCCTAGTTTTACCGATTTGTCTTTATAAACCACTTTTCCGTTAAATATAGTAGCCATAACTCTACCCTTTAACTTATGGCAGTTCAGAGGAGTGTTTTTGCCTTTTGAATAAAAGTCTTTTGTATCTACAGTCCATTCCGCATCGGGGTCGAATATTGTAATATCTGCCGCAGCTCCCTGTTTGAGTGTTCCCAATTTACTAAATTTACTGCCGATGATTTTTGCCGGCATAGCCGTCAATTTGGATATCAGAAGACTGATTTCGATATCTCTGTTATGAACCAGTTTCATCAGGCTACCAAGCGCAGTTTCAAAACCGCTGATACCGAAGGGGGCAATAGCAAATTCGCACAGTTTTTCGTTATCGGTATGCGGTGCGTGGTCTATGGCAATGATGTCTATAGTGCCGTCTTTAAGCCCTGAAATAAGGGCTGCAATATCTTTTTTGGTACGTAGAGGAGGATTAACTTTGGCATTGGTATCGAAATCGAGCACCATTTCCTCATCCATTGTAAGATGATGGGGAGTTACCTCTGCAGTAATCCTGACGCCGTCCTTTTTGGCATTACGAACGAGTTCAACCGAGCCTTCGGTGCTGATGTGACAGATATGTATCCTGGCTCCGGTAAGTTTTGCCAGCCCGATGTCCCTGGCAATAACATTCTCCTCTGCCGCGTTCGGAATACCCCTTAACCCCAGCCGGGTGGCAATGATGCCTTCGTTTATCTGTCCGCCATTGGAAAGCATAGCATCTTCGCAGTGGTCGCTAATCGGCAATCCGAATATCAAACTGTATTCGAGAGCCTGTTTCATTATGCGTGAATCGGCAATGGTAGAGCCGTCATCGCTTAAGGCAACAACCCCCGCTTCAGCCAGTTCCCCCATATCCGCCAGTTCCAAACCTTTACGGCCTTTGGTAATACATCCGATTGGCAGAACCCGGATACAGGCTTCTAAAGCAGATGTAGCTTTGATAAAATCTATGGTTGCTTTGTTGTCGAGCGCCGGGTCGGTATTAGGCATACAACAAATCGTAGTAAAACCGCCCTTTGCAGCCGCTTTGCTCCCTGTGGCAATGGTTTCCTTTTCTTCAAAACCCGGTTGTCTTAGATGGCAGTGGAAATCGACAAACCCCGGACAGACTATCATTCCTTTCGCATCCAGTATGGTACAATCGGTTGGAATTTTCTTAACATCAGGCGCAATTTCTTTTATTTTGCCATCCGTTATCAGTAAGTCACCAATAACATCCAAATCCTGCGAAGGGTCGATAATCCGGCTGTTTTTTATAAGCATCGATTTATTCATTGTGACTGCCTCCTGCTAACAGATAAAACAATGCCATGCGTACGGCGACTCCGTTGGTTACCTGTTCATTAATAACCGATTTGTCCCCGTGAGCGACTGTCGATGCTATTTCAACATCCTCGTTTACGGGTCCGGGATGCATCACAATTACATCATTATCAGCCTTTGATAAACGTTCTTCAGTGATTTGGTATAATCTGGAGTACTCGCGAATGCTGGGGAGTAGTCCGCTTTGCTGTCTCTCAAGCTGCAATCTGAGCCCCATTACCACATCGGCTCCTTTAATTGCCTTATCAATATCAGTTGTAACATTAACTTTCGGAAAGTATGGCTGCGGATTATCCATTCCTTTGGGTAGGAGTGTAGAAGGAGCGCAGATAGTGACCTCCGCTCCCATTTTAGTCAGGCTCCAGATATTGGAATGGGCGACACGGCTGTGGATAATATCACCGATAATTGTCACTTTAAGGTTTTTTATACTATTTTTGTGTTTTAGCATTGTATACATATCCAGTAGTGCCTGTGTCGGATGGGCGTGCCAGCCGTCGCCGGCGTTTATAATACTTGCCTTAACATGTTTTGATGCCAGATTCGGCGCGCCGGAATATGGATGTCTCATTACCACGATATCAGCGCCCAGTGCTTCGATTGTTTCCAGCGTATCGATTAAACTTTCACCCTTGGTGACGCTTGATGAGGAAACGGTCAGATTACTGATATCAGCGCTCAAATTTTTTGCAGCCAGCTCGAAAGACGAACGCGTGCGCGTGCTTGCTTCGTAGAACAGGGTAACCACTGTTTTCCCCCGCAGCGTCGGTACTTTTTTAATCGGTCTGGATAGAATTTCATGCATAGCCTCGGTTGTTTGCATTACAAGGTCTATTTCCGACGGTGAAAAGTCATCAAGGTCGAGGATATGCTTATGCTTCCATATTTTTTGTGCCGGTTGCGGCTTTTCATCCTTTAAATCGATTGCCTTAATTTGTCCCACTGCTTCCATTTTTAGCCCTCCCTTCCGGGTTTGGGGATAATAGCCACTTCATCTATTTCATCTGTTTCAGTGAGACGAACTTCTATCTCTTCATCTTTGGAACTGGGGATATTCTTACCGACATAGTCTGCTCGTATCGGCAATTCTCTATGCCCGCGGTCGACCAGAACTGCCAGTTGGATTGAAAGAGGCCTTCCGAGGTCGATAATGGCATCCAAAGCTGCCCGTGCGCTGCGCCCGGTATATAGAACATCGTCAACAAGGACGATAACTTTTCCGTCTACACTGAAGGGGATATCGGTGCTTTTAATTACCAGGGGAATATCCTGGGAAGAGATATCGTCGCGGTAAAGGCTGAAATCAAGGATTCCGACCGGTATTTTCATTTCTTCGAATGATTCGATATTTGATGCCAAACGTTTGGCAAGCGGAACACCGCGCGTACGCATACCGACCAGAATAATATTTTTTGTGGATTTGTTGCGTTCGACAATTTCATGGGAAATGCGGGCTATTGTACGCTTGATGTCGGCTTCGGTCATTATTACTTTTTTTGCCATAAAAAAACCTCTTACTGTAACTTTGCCAGCAAGAGGTAACCTCGCGTATATCCACATTACCCTTGCCAGCCTCTCCGGACTAGCGTTAAAGGTGTTATTTAACTGGAAGTTATTATATCACTGTATATATCGATAATGCAAAGAAAAAATATAATATTTTACTTACAGTTATTTTTTATTTCCGGTATTAACTCAGAAATCGCCATTTTAATCCGGTCACAAATACTTCTTACATCATCAAGGGTTTTATTTTTTGTGTTAATCCTTTAATTACCATACCGACTGCAACAACCGCTAAAATATACTGCACTATCGACGAATTAGACAGCGCTCCAACAATTAAACTAAAGCTTCCAGCCCCATAAGTGAACGGGAAATTTATCCCAAAGAGCATTACGAATGTCCAGGTCGGAATCAGGCTGATCACAAATAACAGTATTCCGAAGGCGCACAACGCCGAAAAGCTTACGCGTATTTCTTTTTTTACTAACATTAACGTTTTACGCCACTCTGTTAACACGCCAAACAAAAAGGCAAATGCCGCGCCGAGAATATGCCACATAATGAGCCCGTCTATATCAAACTTTTTCATAAATTCATTCATATGAAGTTGTGCTGTGGCAACAAGATTTAATAGCAGTATTCCCAGAGCTACAACAATAATGTAAGGAATAATTTTTCGAATATTCATAACAATCTCCTTTGGCAATCATAAACAATCTTATAAATCCACACAAATGGAGAGACTTCAATAAAAAGCAGTGATGTGGTTACAGTATCGGGGATAAATGTTTTAGGTGGGGAGACACAAATAATAATATCTAACTTAACTTAACAGATGCATATGTAAACATAAGGCGAATAACATGTCCTCTCTTGTTCCGCTAGCGGTAATTAATTTAATAACGCTTTTCGACATAACCAGCCTCCTAATTTTACTACATAAGATACCGATATCTCATAGCTGTCCTTGTAGTTAAACTCAAATATATCTAATACGATTAATATGTATGTTATAACAAATTTATATTGATGTCAATACTATTTTGTAAAAAAACGTCAAAAATTTAAAAAAAGAATTTCTTTTTAAAATAAAGGGCAACGTTAACCAAGCCTATCATTACAGGCACTTCGACCAAGGGGCCGATGACTGCCACGAATGCCTGTCCCGAACCGATGCCGAACACGGCAACGGCAACCGCAATCGCCAGCTCGAAGTTATTACTGGCAGCCGTAAAAGCGATAGTAGTGGATTTTTCATAACCAGCCTTTATTTTTTTACCCATATAGAAAGCGATTAAAAACATGGCAATGAAGTAAATAAG
>DIKD01000105.1:1758-8089 GCA_002421585.1 Dehalococcoidia bacterium UBA5627 | reverse complement strand
GGGCTGATTTTGGAGATGAATTTCTGCTCATACCATTCCTCCCCCTTGGTTTTAAGGAAGATGAAACGGGTCAGCATACCGCCGAAAAAGGGGATACCCAGGTAAATCAAAACGCTTTGTGCGATCTCCCACATGCTTACCTGTACAATTGAACCTTCAAGGCCGAACCATGTCGGCAGTATGGTAATAAAAACGTAGGCAAAAACAGCGTAAAACAGTATCTGGAAGATGGAGTTTAAGGCAACCAGTCCGGCGGCATATTCGTTATCGCCCCTGGCAAGCGTGTTCCAGACGATAACCATGGCGATACAGCGTGCCAGCCCTATCATAATCAAGCCGACCATGTAATCGGGATACGGCCATATAAAACCGAGAAAAAGAATCGCCAGCAGGAACATCAGTATCGGGCCAATGACCCAGTTCTGAACAAGAGATAATCCGAGAACGCGCCAGTCACGAAAGACCTTTCCCAGTTCCTCATACCTGACTTTAGCCAGTGGAGGATACATCATTAAAATAAGCCCGATAGCTATGGGAATAGAGGTAGTTCCGATGGAGAGCCGATTGATTGCCTCGCCGACCTGCGGAACGAAATATCCCAGTCCCACCCCGATTCCCATAGCAAGGAATATCCACAAAGTAAGAAATCGGTCCAGAAAGGGCAGTTTTTCAGTTATTGAATCTTTCATGTCGAATTTCCTTAAAAAGAATCCAGTCTAGCTATTAAAACGGCAACCCTTTTCTTTATCTCATCCCGTATTTTTCTGACCTCGGCAATCGGTTTATCTTTGGGGTCTTCCATCGCCCAATCCTCGGTCTCTATTAACCTTGCCGGGCATACGCCTTCGGTATCTGCGCCGCACCCCATTGTAATCATCTTGTCCGCAGATTGAGCCATATCCGGCGTAAGTATTTTAGGTTTATTGTTGCTGATATCTATTTCGAGTTCTTTCATCGCTTTCACAACTATCGGGTTTATTCCCTCAGACGGACGGGTTCCGGCGGAGAGAGCCATTGCTTTACCTGCCGCCATCCGGTTAAAGAAGGCTTCAGCCATCTGGCTCCTACCGGAGTTATGGATGCACACGAAAAGCACTGTCTTAATCATTTATGCCCCTCGGAAGACTTTTTTACTACGATATCTTTCTGTAGTTCCTTCCTGCGAGGGTCTTTTTCGACAAATAACCTTTTGTCGTTAAATGGGTCGATTTCGGTATGGTACATCAATGCCGAATAGGTAGATGGTGCCGGGCAGAATATCTGTATCTGCTCGGGGTTCATCTTAAGTTCACGTGCGGTAAAGCGTTTTAACTTGTTCATATCATTAATGGTGCAGCCGGGGTGAGCGGCGATTAAATAATATGTCAGGAATTGCTTTTTTCCTGCTTTGTGATTGGTATTCTCAAACAATTCCTTGAACTGTAAAAGCAAGGCCCTGTTGGGTTTTCCCATCCTTTGCAGTACGCTGTCCTCGGTATGTTCGGGGGCGATTTTCATCTGCCCGGAAATGTGGTATTTTACCAGTTCATCCAGATACTCTTTACCGTATTGTTTATCGTTTAGCAGAATGTCATAACGGATTCCGGAAGCCACAAATACTTTTTTAATGCCTTTAATCCGCCTGATTTTTCTCAGCAGTTCGATTTGAGGATTGTGGTTGATTTTCATTGACGGACAAATCTCCGGATATAAGCAGCGTTTGTCTTTACAGCTACCGGTTTTAAGTTTTTTACTACATTCATAGCCGTACATATTAGCGGTAGGGCCGCCGACATCGACGATGTAGCCCTTAAAGTCGGGGAGTGATGCGATTTTCTCGACTTCGGTCAGTATGGATTTCCGGCTCCTCCATTGAACAGTTCGTCCTTCGTGAACCGTAATGGCGCAGAAATTGCATTCGCCGTAACAACCGCGATGCGTCGAAACAGAAAACTTGATGGTTTCCAGCGCTTTTACCTTGCCCTGCTTTTCGTAATAGGGATGCTGGGCGCGCTCAAAATCGAGCGCGTATACGCTGTCCAGTTCTTTTTGTGTAAGCGGCAATGCAGGCGGATTATGAACAAGGTAACGCGTGCCGTGTTTTTGATAAAGTCCTTTGGCAGTCAAAGGGTCGTTATTTCGGTAAAAAGTATGAAACATTTCTATGAGAGCTTTATTATCTTTTTTAACGGTATCGTAAGCAGGCAGTTCAATATAGTCTTCGGGGATATCTTCCGCTTTGCCTTCAATATAACATAATCCCTTGATTTCTTTGGGGTCTTCGGCGTTTTTCATCTTTTCGGCGAACTGCAGAACGGATACATCCGCCATTCCGTAGAGCAGATAATCAGCCTTGGAATCGAATAATATAGAAGAACGAATGCTGTCCGACCAGAAGTCATAATGCGCGATACGACGCAGGCTTGCTTCGATACCGCCGAGCAGAATCGGTTTACTGCTTTTAATATACTGCTTGATAAGATTGGTATAGATAATTGCTGCCCGGTCGGGGCGCCGGTTATTGATTCCGTCCGGAGTATAATCATCGCTCTTTCTTTTCTTTTTTAATGATGTGTAGTTTGCAATCATTGAATCAATGCTGCCGCCGGAAACTCCCCAAAATAAGCGCGGTTCTCCCAGCCTGGTGATGTCTTTTTCGGAATGGATATCAGGCTGAGCTATGATAGCGACACGATAACCTGCGTCTGTTAGCACTTTCCCAATAACGGCAATACCGATAAACGGGCTGTCGATATAGCTGTCTCCGGTTACCAGTATGATATCCGGTTGAGCCCATTTTAATGTATTCAGTTCATCACGTGTGGTCGGTAAGAACATATATCCTTTCCCTTGACTGTATCAATGTATTATACACTGACATAATAGTTCTATAAATTCAGTCGGCTAGGCTTTAATGGTTTGATGGACCTCGTTAGTCAATCTCAGGCGGCGTTCTCCGACATGTCATTTTATATACCCTCGCACTGAATCCAATAACTTGGTATTTCACAAAGACTGTTTTTATCCCTTACCCAGTGCCGTAGTAATATAGCTTGTAATTTCCGCTTTACTTGGTACTTTGCCTGAACTTACCACTTTTTCATCAATAACCAATCCCGGGGTTGTCAGAATAGGGTATTCCATTATGCCGGTGATGTTCTTGACATAATATATTTCCGCATTGATTTCCAATTCTTTTACTACTTCTTTAACGATTTGTTCCAACTGATGACATTTGGCACAGCCGCTTCCCAGAATCTTGATTTCCATTAAAATATCCCCCTAAAATTATTATTCTGAAATAAAACCGAAAATCATGCCTGTTATGGTCGACATAATTATCACCAAGCATATATATGTCAAAGTCTTTTTAATTCCCATGATACGGCTTAAAGTAATCATCGAAGGCAGGGATAATGACGGTCCTGCCAAAAGTAACGCCAGAGCAGGTCCTTTACCCATACCCAAATCCATAAAAGCCCTGATGATGGGCACTTCTGTCAACGTGGCGAAGTACATTACCGCGCCGAATATGGAGGCAATGAAGTTACCCAATAAGGTGTTACCGCCGACATAATCTACTACCCATTCCTGCGGAATCAGATATGTCAGAATACCGGCAATAAAAACACCCAGTAAAAGCCATGGAATTATCAGCCTGGTAAAATGCAGTGTTTCCTTCAGCCATTGAACTATTTCGCCTTTTTTAAACCATTGCCACAGGATTATCGCAAGGATAACAAAAAAGATACCCATTACAATCCAGTTTTGAGAGGCAGCAAAAATCAGTATACCGATTAATGTCCCGATAAAGGCAACCTGTTGTCGGATACTCTTGGCATCGGGGTCTTTTTCCAAATTAGCAAAGACATCGACATCGCTTTTGCTTTTTTCCTTGCGGTAGATAAAAGCCATTATCAAGCCGATAACCACTGAGAATATAATAGCCCCGATTATACGGGCGATACCGATATCCCAGCCCAGCAGCTTTGCCGAATAGACGATTGCCAGTACGTTAATAGCCGGACCGGAGAACAGGAAGGCGATTGCGGGGCCTAAACCAGCCCCTCTTTTAAAGATTCCGGCAAAAAGCGGCAATACCGTGCACGAACATACCGCCAGTATTGAACCTGATACAGAGGCAATACTGTAAGAAACTACTTTTTTAGCCTTTGCCCCGAAGTATTTTAATACTGCAGCCTGCGAAACGAATGTCGCAATAGCTCCGGCGATAAACAGCGCCGGCACAAGACAGGTTATTACATGCGCCGAAAGATATTCTGAAAGCCCGTTCCATCCTGCCTGTAAAAGCTCAAAAAATATATCCATAAATTATTTCTCACTTGTATTTAAAAATCTGGCTGGGAGCAGGCGGGGGGAAACTCTTTTAGACATCTCCAACCTTGCAATATCCGCTTCGGCTGTTTTATTGTTTTCGAGCGCAGAAGAAACTGCCTTAATAATGTAATCCAGGTACTTCTTGTCTCTTCTACCGATTCCTTTTCTGTCTATGGAATACACAGTCCACAAACCTTCTTTCCTCTGGCTTAATAAGCCGGCATCATATAGTATTGAAAGATTACGCGAAGCTCTTGTCTGAGATATTTCAAGCGCCTGCATTACTTCACATACGCAGCATTCCCTGATTAGAAGAATGTTTAGCATTCTGAGACGGGTAATATCCGATAATGCCGCTGTTGCTTTAATAAAATCCTGCATATTAACACCTTTCGGTTAATAATTGTATATGCACATATACGCATATAATATGTTAATTATAAATAAATGTCAACTTTCGGGTTGGAGAAAAGACAGTCAGTAAACAAAATTTTTACATTAGTTATAGCTTTGTATAGCCCTAAAAGGATATTGACATCACTGCGATACAGGGTATAACCTCATATATGTGGATTCCTGAATATTATTAAAGGAGGAAAAATTCATGGATGATTTAGAGAGTTTGGTAAAAACAACCATGGGTGAAATCGAAAGGCTGGTCAATAGCAAGACACTGGTCGGCGACCCGATAGTGGTCGGTGATAATACCCTGATTCCTTTAATCAGTGTTGGCTTCGGTTTCGGAGCAGGCTCTAATTCGGGTATAAGCATTTCCAAACAAAAAGGCGAAATGTCCGGCGCCGGAAGCACAGGCGGAGCCGGTGTTAAACCTGTAGCCGTAATAGTTGTCAGCAAGGGCGAAGTAAAGGTGGAACCGGTTATGAGCGGCGTATCGGGGGCTATTGAAAAAGTAACCGAGATGGCTCCGAAAGCCATCGAAAAGATCTTCGAGGGCAGGGGAGAAAAGAAAGAAGAAAAGAAGGAAAAGTAATTGTGGGCGCTTGTGGCTCTTGCCTGCCTGGTGGCCCTGATAATAATTCTCCTGTCTATACCTGTTGGTATAGTTTTTTATGCTGAACGCTACGAAAAAAGCAAATACCACATACATTTCGGCTGGCTGTTTGGCATTATTAAAAAGGAATTGAAGCAAGCTGAAAGGAAACCGACTAAAGAAGAGAAAATGCAATTTTCGTTTGGTATGCTGAAGGAACTCCCTATCAAGGGTTTATTCAAGCAGATTAAGCGACTTTTAGTAGATATTTCGGGGCGTTTTAATATCAGGAACTTAAATATGGATGTGACGGCAGGGTTCGATGACCCTGCGGATACGGGTTGTTTGTGCGCTGCCGTCTATCCTGTTCTCACTTTTTATTCATCAAAAAAATGCCATATCAATTTCAATGCGTCATTCGAAGGAAATGGCATTCTGCAGGGTTATGCTGCGGGCGAGTTGAGGTTTTTCCCAATTAGGTTTGTCTTCCCCTTTATCAGATTTTTCTTTTCGAGAGCTGTGTTCAAGACTATTCGCATTGTGATAGCGCAAAGATGGAAAAAGAAGAAATAATCGTCGATACTCCGGTTGAATATAGTGGATTTACAGTAATACCTGTTGTTCAGGTTAATACTCACTGCTTTTCAAAAAAGAAAAGAGTATCCGCTTATTGTACGAAGAATCCGTTATTTGTAGTGATAGTTAAGGAGAACGATATAAAAGCTTTCGATATGGACGGCTCTCCTGTGGTGATTGATGAATTAATCGATGCGGTGCCGGGGTTGAGGGAAATGATTTAATACTATTTTTTACATAGGATAGGCCAACCATGTTTGGCTCTCCATAATTGCTCAAATAATATTCTCGTTGATTTATCCCCACTGGCTAAACTATCGCACTCAGATGCTGCTGCATAGAAAAATCGCCAACTATATTTACTTAATATCGGGTAAGCTATTAACCCAAGGCAAAATGTTTTCTCATGACCGCAAACATGTTCTTTAGCTCGTGCTTTAAGGTTTT
>DIKD01000105.1:0-1707 GCA_002421585.1 Dehalococcoidia bacterium UBA5627 | reverse complement strand
CTTATCAATGAAGTCAATTTGAATCCATTTGAACGTCATTTCTATTGCATCTAAAGATTTTTGATGTAGGATTTTCATATTTTAAACACTGAATCATTATAACCGTTTATGGTTTCTTCAAACTTTAAACCTATGTAAATGTTTTTGTCAATCGTGAAAAATGACCTCCCCAGTCCTCCCGTGTTATAATTAACACACTTATGGACATACTTTCCTCATTAAATCCCGAACAAAGAAAAGCCGTCGAAGCCATTAACGGGCCTGTGCTTATTATTGCCGGTCCCGGCAGCGGCAAAACACGTGTAATCACTCATCGCATCGCTTATCTGATTCGTGTTTGCGGTGTCAGTCCTCATCGTATTATGGCGGTAACCTTTACCAATAAAGCTGCCAAAGAAATGGTTAATCGTTTGAATACACTGGTCAGCGCTTCGGTAAAAGACATAACCATGGGCACCTTTCACGCAATTTGCGTTCGTATATTGCGGCAGGAAGGGGCAGTTATCAACGTTGAAAAAAGTTTTGTAATTTACGATAACGATGACCAGATAAGGCTTATTAAGAAGTGTTTCGAAGCTCTGAATCTTGACCCAAAACAATATTCCGCCTCCGCTATTCTTTCGCATATCAGCAATGCTAAAAGCCGAATGTTGACTCCCGAAGCATATATACAGCAGGGCAGCAGTTATTTTGAAGAGGTTGTCGGGCGCGTTTATGAAAAATATCAGCAGATGCTTGAAAAAAGCAATGCGCTCGATTTCGATGACCTGTTGATGAAAACGGTAAAGTTGTTTAAAAAACACCCGGATGTTTTAGAAAAATATCGTTCCCGCTACCTGCATGTAATGGTGGACGAATTTCAGGACACCAATCAGGTGCAGTATCAGTTGGTTAAACTACTGGCGGGAGGATACCGCAATATCTGCGTTGTAGGAGACCCCGACCAGTCGATATATTCCTGGCGCTCGGCAGATGTGCGTAATATCCTCGATTTCGAAAAGGATTTTCCAGATGCCAAAGTTGTTATGCTGGAGCAGAATTATCGCTCTACCAAGAATATTTTGACAACTGCCTCCTGTGTAATATCGCCTAACAGTCAGCGTAAGAAAACCGAGCTTTGGACTGATAACGAGCCGGGCGGTAAAATCGAGATTATCGAAACATTTACCCAGCAGGATGAGGCACAATTTGTTGTAAAGGAAGTTGAGCGTCTTTTAAAAACCGGAGAGGCAAAGCTTTCGGAGTGTGCTATTATGTATCGTACCAACGCCCAGTCCCGTGCGCTGGAAGAAGCCTTTATCCGCTACGGCACTCCCTATAAACTGGTAGCCGGCACACGCTTCTACGAAAGACGTGAAATCAAAGATATTATTGCCTATTTTAAACTGATTCACAATCCGCGTGATACCGTTAATCTGTTAAGGGTAATAAATGTTCCGCAACGCGGTATCGGTGACCGAACCGTCAGCCTGCTTACCGAATGGGCTTCATCGATGAATATCTCTCAGTACCAGGCTTTAAAGTCTCTGGCGGTATCGCAGGATTATGCTAATAGTCCTTTCAATCCCCGTGCTGCTCGGTTGTTAACTGATTTCTATAATATGATAGCCGAGTTGGAAGAAATGAGCCGGGAATTGAAACCGGATGAGCTTTTCGACCGGATAATAAATAAAATAGGGTACAAAGCATATATTAAAAGTTTAACCG
>DIKD01000003.1:6270-7160 GCA_002421585.1 Dehalococcoidia bacterium UBA5627 | reverse complement strand
GTCCCAAAGCACTTGGAATAAATACTCCCAGGTATTGCCACCGGAAATACCGTATGCGATTGTTTCATCGTCGTCGTTTCCTCTGAGGTAAGCCCAGGGATAATCATTCCACCCCAAAAAATGTGCATGCGCCATAGCCACACCGTTTACATCAGAGAGACCAGGCGCATAATAGTAATCCTTCTGAAGATCGGGTTCTACAGTCCAGGAACCGCTAAGCTTTGCGATAGGGTGAAAGAACGCAGAATTGTCAACCACTGTGTCCGTGACATCGTTATAATACCAGGTCATGCCAAACCTGATTTCATATGCGTGGGCACCAAGTGCTGTTTTAACCAGCATGGTGTAATAACCGTCCTTTGCCAATATGCTGAAAAGCTTACCTTTTGTTTTGATTATCTGGTTGAACTCTACGGTTGCGTTTCTGCCTTCTACGTCCATCGTGATAAGATTTTGGATGTTTTGAGGCAAAGTTGCAAAGAAAGCATCAGGGTCTTTGTCGCTTGCAATTAACTCATACAACGCAGACATACTTTTAGTTAAGCTCTCTTGATCGCTGGTGCTGAGCGCATCATAGTTTACCTTAAGAGACTCCAGACTGTCTGATTTTTCGGCTATAGAGATTACCAGAGGGTCATTAAGTGGATTATTAATCTTTGAACAGTTAGATGTTAAATCCGCAGCTGAAACACTCATTCCGGTTGCTCCTGTGATAAACAGAGCAGCGACAAGAAGAATGCTAAATATTCTTTTTTTCACTTTTTTCTCCTTATAAAAATTTTTATTTGTTACCCGTGTATATACACCCCCACCCCACCCTGTTTCTTTGCTCAGGGCAGGGCACTCTACTATCCACCTGCCATACTCCGTAGAGCCTGTTTATTTCCATA
>DIKD01000003.1:0-6242 GCA_002421585.1 Dehalococcoidia bacterium UBA5627 | reverse complement strand
GAGGCCTTTTGTCTTCTTTCTTGCTGAAATATTTGACCCATTGAACGATAATCCATGCAATACCGATTGCAAGGACCAGTTGTACTATCACAATCCAGATATAGTCGCCTGTCGATGGATGTATCATGTTATATCATCTTTACTTCTTCGAGTTCATTTTTCGTGATTTCACCTTTGGCATAGCGTTCTTTGACGATGTCGATGGGGGTTCTGGAGTCTTTTTTCTTGTTGAAAAATTTAACCCACTGAACGACAATCCATACGACACCGCCTGCAAGGAATAGTTATGTTATTAAAACCCAGATAAAACCCCAAACACCTGTTGAAGAACGAATCATATGTATAAAAAATCTCCTTTTGTATGGTTAATTACCGTCATAATGCAAAATAGTTCCGTCTCTACCTACGATGTAAATATCATTGGCTGAGCTTCCCCAAACATCCAGCAGGTCATTTTCAGTTCCGCTGTCCATTTCGTTCCATGAACTGCCGTCGTAGTGAATTATCACGCCTCTTGTTCCTACTGCATATATATCCGAAGGAGAACTTCCCCAAATAGCAGACAGGCTCGGGTTTTTATAGGCGATGCCAGTCATTGTACTCCATTCATTCCCGTCATAGTAAAGGAAAGTGTCAATGTTTCCGGCAGTATATATATCCGAAGATAAACTACCCCATATGCATTTGAGCACGGGATAATCGGCTTGCCTATCGATTACAATGCTCCATTCGTTTCCGTCGTAATGCATGATCAATCCTGAATTCCAATTACGCCCTACGGCATAGACATCTGACGGGGAACTCCCCCATATATCAGAAAGGTTTTTCATATCCCAACTGATTGTTGCAATGCCGGGATCCCAGGAAATTTGCCATGAATTGCCATCGTAATGATATATTTCCCCATTTGTACATGTTGCAAAAATATCTGAAGGTGTAAATACCCATGCAGAACTGAATGTTATTTCAGTTTCACTATGAATAGTAGCCCAGTTATTCCCGTTATAGTAAAGGATGATTCCATTGTTTCCTACGACGTAGACATCGGATGCCAAAGTTCCCCAGATATGGATAAGGTCAGCAGTTGTTCCGCTTTCCATTAAGCACCACGATGTGCCGTCGTAGTGTAATATCGTACCTTCTACCCCTACGGCATATACGTCAATGGAGGAACTTCCCCAGACACCGCACAGAGTATTCCCTTGAGGGAGTGGATTAATCCACTCCCAGTTTATCTGATTGATAAACATTGTTTCAGTGGTAGTAGTCGTGAAGGTTTCCGTAACGGTCACAGGAATGGTTGTTGTTATCGTTTGTGTATCCGTAACCGTAGTATAATCGGGTTCGCTGCAGCCAGATAATATAATGGTAGTCAGTAGGATGTAAATTATAAGTGTTAGTTTATTTTTCATATAATAGTTCCTTTAAGAAATGTAATATTATATCAGATGACAGTTCACCGAATTATCCTGGTGAACAGTCATCCATATTCTTTTGTATAACTACATATTCCAATTTATCTAATCACAGCATCGACTCTTCCCCTAAACTCTTCTGTTGTACCTAGGCCGTCATCAAAATAGGCAGTACCTTGGAAGAAATAGATGGGTTGGATATAATTGCCATTTTTTGAATACTGAATACTGACTTTAGTTATAGTTAATCTGCTAAAATCAGTGAAGTTTATCATACATCCGGAAATTTCAGGGGAATTTGCCACCTTATTATTAAAAACATTTTCAAGTTTATTAAAAGCTTCCTCTGCGGTTTTAATATCGACGTATCCCAGTTCTTTTAATTGTTGTACATGTAAATCGACCTCGATAATTTCTCCATTTGTGTCAATTTCAACATATGCTTCAGGGAGGGAACTTTGGTATTCGCCGATATTGGTAAAGAAACTGATGCCATAAGTGAGAATTGTATTTTCACTATGAAAGCCCGTTTCTATATTATATGTGGAAACTTGTAATATCGGGCCGGTAGCTATCTTACTGACTTCTTCAGGATAGAGGCCATGAGATTTCAACCATTCCTGGGCTTTGGTTATGCACTCCTTCTCCGAAAGAGTTATTCCCCCACTATCTAAAGAGGGTGAATCCCCATACCGCGCGGCAAAATAGCCATTAGCACTCACCTCAAGAACTGCATCTCCATTAACCGCGTTATATATTTGTAAATTTTCGCTGTCTTGGTTAGCTTCTATCTTTATTAGTGATGAATTTGGAAAGCCTAACTTGTTGGCTATGTTTCTAATACAGGCATCGTTCATGGTGTTTAATTTATAAACGAGTATTTTATCAGGGGATTCTGGCATCTTCGTGGCAAGTTCTATACTGGATGGGATTATTACAAATTGTCCGCCAGCATATGTCCCATCAAAAGCTACAGGTAAGGTTTTTGCATCTATATTATTCAAACTACCGGTTGATGAGGTTGTTGTACATGAGGCGTTTGCAGTAGAAGTTAGAACAAGTAAACAGCATAATATAATAATGTAACCGTATTTTTTTAATAATTTTATATTATTCATTATTATTTCCTTCCTTATGCTGGTGCCGGGCCACAAGTTATTATGTATTTTGTAGCATCCACTGTGGTTTCTGCAACATATGAAAAAAGATAATCAACATCTGCAACACTGCTATTTTCAGCTAAAATTCTGCAAATATTATCGTAGTGTACTTGCATATCTCGGCTTACATATGTTGAGAAAAAAGCATCCTGTATTTTTTGATATGAGTAGCTTCCACCTACTTCGGACATAAAACGATCAGCTAGTTCGCGTAAATCGTGGTCGTGTATACCGCCGTCACTTTTAAATCCCAACATCATGTGAGTTCCATTTAAAATAGACAACCAATCCGCATAGCAATTATAGTTATCTCTGAGTATAGAGCAGGAAATTGCGAAAAACCATATATTCTGATCGCCGCTTTCGCTTTCGTATCCCAGGCTTATATTGTTTTCTTCAGCTGAAAGTGTACCATTACCTTCTAGATCGATATATGTCCAGAAGCTTGGAATAGATATATCATAATCAAATCCTCCATGCCCTTCAATCAATGTTAATTCAGTTTTATCTGCATAATCATCGTCCGAATATGGAGTTCCATCCTCCTCAAACCAAGAGGGATATGGGTATAGCGATAGGGTAAAGCCTATATTCCAGTTTGCATAGCCATCAACAGCATTTATAAAACCTTCTAAGTCATCTTCCCAGTTATCTTGAAAGTCACTGGTTGCAAGTGCACCAACTAAACCTCCGTTATCCGCTGATACTGGCAAACATGGTAATAAAGCAAGAACTATCGTAAGACAAATAAATGGGATAAATATTTTATTCTTCACTTTTTTCTCCTTTTTATGTTGTTTTCCTTAGATAAGTAGATACCCACGGGCAAGCCCGTGGCACTTTATAATTCAAGCTTCGCTTGCCGCTCTCAGGTTTCTACTGATTACAAACAACAGTGCTATTATACAAAACTATTACTGATAATCGTGTACTTTATAGCTATAACACTTCGAGCGTTTGTTCATTCATCCACGGGTAAACCCGTGGTTTTCTGCCCTTCGGGACTAATAAATAAGAATTGAAAGTATAAGTTTATTTTCGCCCCCGCCCCACTCCGTTTCTTTGCTCAGGGCAGGGCATTCTACAATCCACCTGCCATACTCCGTAGAGCCTGTTTATTTCCATATTCCCCTCCTTTTATCAGGAAATAGAGGAAGCCCTGTCGTTGAATCCCTGAAATGTGAGAGCCGAATAATTTAAACCGGCATACAGGGTAATAGAATCGCCGGTTAATCCCGGATAATCCCATAAAGTAACTGAAGCATCCGGACCGATTTGTGCCGATGAAATGCTATTGTCCCATAAACCGTCGAGGGTAAGGAATTGTTGCCCTGGGGAACAATCTAATTTAGGTTCTCCATACAACCAATCCATATAGAGTATGCTTACTTTCTTCGAAGAGGGCGAGGATATTTCGAAGGTATAACCGTATTCCTTTTCGAGCAACTCCTCCATTTTTTCGGCATCCGTAAATGCGTACAGGTTACCTTTTTTATCGGTGGTAAAGTGCAGCCTCTGCCCGTCGAAAAGGGATATATCTTCGGCCTTGTATAAGACGCCGTCGATGGTAACCGGACATTGAGGGATTACGTGAACTATGGCTTTTATTTCCTCCGCAGACATCGGATAAAGCTCTACTATCTCCGATGGTTTCATCTGATAAGCGATATCGCTATTGACATTAGAGTTTTGAGGAGTATAATCTTGGGTATCATAAGCCGCGGAGGTGACGGCCGGAAGTATCATTATCGACATAATAGACAGGCATATGCCTGCTAAAAGGGTTTTCTTCATTTTCAGTGCCTCCCCGTTTCTTTGTATTTCTGTCTTTGATGTAATGATAGCACTAAAAAGTAACGGAAAAGTTAAGCTGGCAAAGCTGAAAAAAAATAAATTATTTTAGCGATGAAAAAAAGGGTATTACTGGTAGAAGACGAAGAAAGGGTTTGTGCCGCTCTGAAGCGCGGGCTGGAGGAATTGGGGCATTCCGTGGAATGCGTGCATACCGGACGTGAAGGAATCGAGTATGCGCAAAGCCCCGAATATGAAATGATAATCCTCGATGTCGGCCTCCCCGATATGGACGGCAGGGAGGTGTGCCATATAATAAGGGAACACTCTGTATCCACGCCGGTGCTTATGCTGACAGGGCAGAAAAAGAAAATCAACGACAAGGTGGAAGGGCTTTATAATGGGGCCGATGATTACGTATGCAAGCCATGCTCCATCCGGGAACTGGCTGCGCGCATACAGGCGCTTTGCAGGAGGGGAGCTGCCGATAAATCGGTGGTTATCGAGGGAGGGGGTATATCGCTGGACCGGACGGCGCATACTGTCAGGGTAGACGGCAAAGGTGTAGAACTGACGGCTGTCGAATACGAAATACTGGAATACCTTATGAGCAATCCCAACGTGCTTTTATCACACGACGATATAGTAAGACATATATGGAATATTGAGAAAAATTATGAGTCGAATCCTCTGAAAGCCCATCTATCCAACCTGCGCCTTAAATTGGGATTTGTCCGCGGGAAATGCCCCATAAAAAATGTATACGGACGGGGCTACAGGTTCGCGCCGTGAAGATACAGTTCAACAGTATCAAGCTCAAGCTGACCGTCTTTTATACGGTTATACTGCTATTACTTCTTTTTATATTCCATTTCATTGCGTATATGTTGTTATCACATGGGCTACGCAGTGACATGTATGATTCGATTGAGGCATATGCGGAAACAGCTAAAGATACTATTATAATAAACGGGGAAGATAATCTGCTTGATATATTGACGGAGTTGAACAATTCTTCAAACAATGAGGTCTTTATTTATGATGTCTATACGGGAGAGGTAACCAGCAGTTTCCCTGTTATCGATGATGTCAGGTCAACTTTGCCAAGAATTGCAACCGTTGGTACAAGTACTTACACTCAAGGTTTGACAATCAGGGAAATACAAACTTATTTACACATTACCCCTTTGGATATTAACACTGAACCGGGTAAAATGCTGGTTGTTACCCGCAGCGCCGATTATATTTACAATACGGTTAATTCGTACAAGCAACTGCTGTATATGGCAATCCCTTTCGTGATCATCTTCGCCCTTGTGTCCGGCTACCTGATGTCGGGTTATTTTTTAAGGCAGGTAAAAGCCATCAACATCACGGCGGAAAATATCGACCCGGCCAACATAATCGACCGCATACCGGTCAAAAGCAACGACGAACTGGGGCGGCTTTCGAAAACACTCAACTCACTATTCGACAGGATATACGGATACGCAGAACGCCAGAAGCAGTTCACCGCCGATGCCTCTCATGACCTTCGCTCTCCGCTAACTATCATCAAGGCTGAAGCCGAGGTAACCCTCATGCGGAAGCGGAAGCCGGAGGAATATATAGCCGCTATGCAGACAATAGAGAATGAAGCTGACGTTATGAAAGATATGGTCGACGACCTGCTGACACTGGCATCCATGGATTCGAAGCCGGACATACCGGCTGACGCCGCCTGCGACCTGTCCGGCTGTATAGAAAATGCTATAAACGATTGGCAGGCTCCTTTTGCGAACAAGGGTGTTGAGATTAGACGGGATATCGCTACCGGTATCGTGGTTAAGGGAGACCCGGCGCACTTCCGGCGGATAGTGGATAACCTCGTTAAAAA
>DIKD01000005.1 GCA_002421585.1 Dehalococcoidia bacterium UBA5627 | reverse complement strand
AAAGTTTAACCGATGATG
Organism: Dehalococcoidia bacterium UBA5627; assembly: GCA_002421585.1. Classification (GTDB taxonomy): domain Bacteria; phylum Chloroflexota; class Dehalococcoidia; order Dehalococcoidales; family UBA5627; genus UBA5627. The sequence goes on along the minus strand of DIKD01000005.1, from coordinate 6,872 downwards.
AAGACCGATGGGATAATATACTGGAATTGCGCTCGGTTGCAAAACAATACTCTGATTTTGAACCGGAAGAAGCTCTTTCCGCTTTTCTTGAAGGTATTACGCTGGTATCGGATGTTGACGGACTCGATGATGTTGTCGATGCGGTAACGTTGATTACCCTGCATCAGGCAAAGGGTTTGGAGTACCCGGTGGTGTTTATGGTGGGAATGGAGGAGGGAATCCTTCCCCATATTCGCTCATTTGATGATCCCGCACAGATGGAAGAAGAGCGCCGCCTGTGCTATGTCGGTATCACACGGGCAAAGAAAAAGGTCTATCTTTTAAGAGCTTTTCGCCGCAATTTGATGGGTGCAAGTACGCTCAACGACCCTTCGCGTTTTTTGAAAGACATTCCGGCAAGTCTGGTAAAAAACAGCGGTAAAGGTTTCGGGCAAAATCAATATAATGAAAAACCGGCAAGAAGCGATATGTACTCCTGGGAAAGAAATGTACCGGTACCTGCTGCCGCACCTGTGGTTAATTTACTCGAATTGAAAGCAGGTGACAGGGTAAAGCATGCGCAGTTCGGGCAGGGCACTGTTGTAAGCTGTAAGCCGGCAAATAACGACAGTGAAGTTGTAATCGCATTCCCTGATGTCGGGATAAAAAGGCTGCTGTTGAGTTTTGCCAAACTGGAGAAGGTTGAGTAAACTCGTTAATAATTATGCCTCACTACTATTTCCGTTGAAATCCTTCGACAAGGATGAACGGAAATAGACATAACCCAAGCCGCTCGTGGTGAGCCTGCCGAACCATAGCGGCATCATATGCGGTTAACAGGGAGTATTATATTATGACTATAAAGGTACTAAAAAACGAGGTCATCAACAAGATAGCAGCCGGCGAGGTAGTGGAGAGAGCCTCGTCAGTAGTAAAAGAGTTGATAGAAAACTCGCTTGATGCCGGCTCTACCAGGATAACGATTGAAATCGCCGGCGGTGGACTGGCTTTAATAAGCGTGACGGATAACGGCAACGGTATTCCTTCTGATGAAGTCGAACTGGCTTTTACCAGGCATGCCACCAGCAAAATATCCGGATTTGAAGACTTATTTGCCAGTAACAGCTTGGGATTTCGCGGCGAGGCATTACCCAGCATTGCTTCAGTTTCGGATGTTGAAATTACTGCCTTTAATATAAATGACAGTTCCGGTATTTATGCCGAATTTGAAAATGGAACGGTTATCAAAAAGCAAAAACAAGCCCGGTCACAGGGCACGACAATAGTGGTCAAGAACCTGTTCCGCAATGTACCCGCCAGATTGAAGTTCATAAAGTCCAAGATAACGGAAAACAGCTATATCGCCAATGTGGTTTCTCAGTATGCCCTGGCATTTCCCGAGGTGCGTTTTACATTATTTATCGATGGACGCGAGAGCTTAAAAACACCGGGAACCGGAAACCTTATCGATAGTGTCAATGCTGTATATGGTATAGAAGTTGCTTCAAATATGCTGACCGTTAGTAATAGTCAAGATTATAATGCCGATGATAAAGGTATCAGAATGAGCGGTATGGTTGCTTCTCCGGCAGTAAGCCGTTCCACACGTAAATATATCAGTCTATTCGTAAATAGACGCTGGGTTGCTAACCGTAGCCTTGTCTGGGCGGTAGAGGAGGCATATCACGGTCTTTTGATGACCGGGAAGCATCCGATTGCTGTAATAAATATAGAGGTTGCGCTTTCCAATGTGGATGCTAATGTGCATCCGACAAAAACGGAAGTGCGTTTCAAGGATGAAGGTGATGTTTATTCAGCGTTGCAGAGGGCTATTCGTCAATCGTTGGTAAATACCGCTCCTGTCCCCAGAGTGGAAGAAATAGGAACTGCCTATCGTGGAATATCCCGGATGATTAGTCCCCCGGAACAGAGGCATATGAATATGAATATTGTTATGGAAGAAGAGACGGGAAAATCTGTTTTGTCATCATTGCCGGTACTACGTGTGCTTGGTCAATCGATGAACAGCTATATTATTGCCGAAGGACCGGACGGGATTTATATTATCGACCAGCATGCCGCTCATGAGCGCGTTATGTTTGAAAAGATTACAAAACAGAAAGAGAAGCAGGGTGTTGAAGCACAGGGATTACTGGAGCCGGTAAGTATCGAGGTTTTACCCGTGCAGGATGAAATACTGAGTAAAAACTACAAATATCTTGCAGAATTCGGGTTTACCATTGAGCCGTTCGGCAACAGGACATATTTAGTCAGAGCGGTACCCTCAATAATGTACAACAGGGATTGGCAAACGGCTTTAAATGAGCTAATCGATAAACTTTCAGAAAAAGACAATACAAATATAACAGAGCATATAATTGCTACTATGGCATGCCATAGTGCAATCAGATTCGGGCAGAGTCTGTCAATTGAGGAAATGCGTGAGCTGGTGCGCCTGATGGAGCAAGCAGACCTTCCGCACGCCTGTCCGCATGGCCGGACAACCATGATTCATCTAACAAAAAAACAACTGGAAAAAGAATTCGGCAGGATTTAATAAAGGCACTTTGGGGATGATTTTCTATAGTACTTAGCACATTTGGATATCAATCTTCGACAATTTCAGTATCTTCCTGCTTTTCGGTACGCTCTATAAGCTCCCACCTGACCATTCCGTCTTCTATCAACCGTCTAATCTTATTTTCGGCATAGGTCAACTGACAATGTCTACCGGTTTTTATTTCCATAATAACAACTTCTTGCGGGTCGCCCTGTGCTAAACCGGGAAAAACAATCATATCTATAGGGGTGCCTATAAATCTGGCTTCGGTCGGATCATATTTGAATTCGGGGAGGTAGGGTGTCATCTGTTCGGTAAATTTTCCGGTCAGGACTGCTCTGCTCTGCGTAATCGCCGATTGCCGGATTTTCTTTTTCTCCTGCTCCAAAGCGATAATTTCAGCTTCCTGCCAACTCTTGAATAATTTTTTATAACGCCAGTTTATGAGGTAGGAGTAAATAATAATTATCAGAATTGCGATTATAGCCGATATGGTAACTATCAACCATGTATCCATAATGAGATACCTGCCCGTTATAATTATTTGTTCGGTTGGGTGCTTGAGCCCAGCTTGATTAGAGGAACGCCGGAGGCACACATCGGGCAATCCTCCGGTTTATACGTGATTGTCTTTGAGCGCAAACAACTGAAAAGGGGAGCTCCAAAGTCATGTTCTTGCTCCGAGCGGTCAACAAGCACACCGATACCAGCCACTTCCCCTCCCTGTTTACGAACAAGCTCAAGTACTTCCCTTACGGATTTTCCGGTAGTGAGAATATCATCGACAACAAGTACTCTTTCTCCCGGTTTTACTCCAAACCCACGTTTGAATGCCCTTTTATCGCCGTCTTTTTCAGCAAATAGGCTCCTGATACCTAGTTGCCTGCCGACTTCATGGGCAAGGATAATGCCGCCTGTAGTGGGGCCGGCTACAACTTCAATATTATAATCGGCAAAATGGCTTCTTATAAGCCTGCAAAGCTGCTCAGTATAGCCGGGATGCTGCAAGACGTGGAATTTTTCCCAGTATACAGGTGAATGTAACCCGGAAGTCAACAGGAAATGCCCTTTCAGTATAGCGCCCGCTTTTTTGAATATTTCCTCTGTATTCATATTATCACTCAAAAGAATAATTTGGCACAAGCCCGAAATCCGATAACGGTGAGTAGGAAAACCAGGCTTTACCGGCAATGCTTGAACGCGCAACAAACCATCCGAAATGTGAATCCCCGCTATTGTTACGGTTATCCCCCAGTACAAAATAGTGGTCTTGGGGTATTACTTCACTTGTAAAGGTATATGTCGGTTTATCAGATATATATGCTGATTCATCGAGCGGAATAATATTACCGTCGGTTTGATGTATATAAACAATGCCGTCTTTTATTTCAACAACCTCTCCCGGAAGCCCGATGACACGTTTAATGTAATCGTTTTGAGATGATACGGGAGGGTCGAAAACGATTATGTCCCCTCTATCCGGTTCAGAGAAAAGATAGGCTACTTTGTTGACAAGTATTTTTTGCCCGTGGCTCAGATTGGGTTCCATACTGGAGCCGTCAACTATAGCCTTAATCGCAAATGTCTGCACCAGCAGAAAAATGGCTATTGCCAGTGCAAGTATGCCGGCAAACTCTAAAAGCAGATTTTTTACATTATTTGAATTAAATAAATTACTTTCCAAGGTAATCAGAATTATAAACTATTTAGTAGTGCTTGCCAAACAGTTGCAAATCATTTACAGTTCGTTCTGTATAACAGTATAATTGGGTGTTGTAACAACGGACACTATATATTCGGTAGAAAGGAGAAAATTGCATTGAAGAAATTAAAAATTGTTTTTGCATTATTATTATTAATCCCACTTATGGTAGGTTTAGCCGGTTGCGATATGTATGATACATCGAGTGACGAATCTTTTGTGCTCAGCATACAGAGTGATCAAGATGTCGGCATAACGGTAACCGGTGTCGGTGAAGTTGAGGTTATTCCGGATATTGCGATAGTAAATATCGGTGTGCAGGTACTGATGAAGAATTTATCGGAAGCCCAGCAACAGGCGGCGCAATCGATGGCTGATGTTATGAATGTATTGGAAGACCGCAGCATTGCCGAACAGGATATTCAAACGTCAAGGTATGATATACAGCCGGTTTGGGAATGGATTAACGGAGAAAATACTTTCGTCGGCTATAAAGTAATCAATGTTGTTAATGTAAAAATAAGAGATATGGATGCCATCGGCGACATCATAGATGATGCTGTTTCTGCCGGTGGGGAATATATTGTTATTAACGGTATTACTTTTAGTGTCGATAATCCCGAAGAGTACTATGAAGAGGCACGCCTGGAAGCTATGGATAAAGCCAAGAAAAACGCCACGCAGCTGGCACAATCCGCCGGTGTAAAGGTTGGGAAACCAATTAGTATCTACGAAAGTTCATATTATTCAATAGATAAAGCGGGGGGGCAGTATGCGGAGTCGGGTGGCAGAGTACCCACCAGTATCAGCGCAGGGGAATTGACAGTTTCTGTAACTGTGCAGGTAGTTTATACGATAGCCTAAGAATATTTTAGAGTATAAACCCGAATATGCTATTATATTAGGGGCTTAAAATCCTTAAGCCCCTAAATTTTGTTAATAAGCGTTACGTATAAGATTGCTTGGGTTATTTCATTAAAGTTAGGAATATATAACTGAATTGATATGGCTTAAACTTGTTTTATGTTGTTTGATAATACTGTTTGCCGGCACCAAACTTGCCCGGTACGGAGATGCTATTTCCGAGCGCACCGGGCTGGGCCGTATGTGGATTGGTCTTATCTTAATCGGGCTTGTTACCTCATTGCCGGAAATGGTTACCGGTGTCAGTTCAGCTGTTTTTGTTGGACAGCCTGACCTTGCCCTCGGTAATTTCTGGGGGAGTTGTATTTTTAACCTGTCCATTCTGGCTGTTTTAGATATCTTCTATAAAAAAGAACCCGTATTAACAGCTGCCAGTACCAGGTATATTTTACCCGCTTTGCTGGGTATTCTTTTGATTTTTGTGGCAGCTTTAAGCATTGTGATAGGTGATGGCGTTACAGGTATATCGCTTGGCTGGGTTGGGTTAACCAGTATAATCATCTTTACTCTATATATATTAGGCATTCGCCAAATGTTTTTATATAACAAGAAACACCCCGAGCCCGTTGTTGATGAAGAATCGCAGTATAGCGAGCTCAGCAATCTCAAGATATACGGAACCTTTGCTATAGCTGCCCTGGGGATTATAGGCGGCGGAATATGGCTTTCGTTTATCGGTGATGAGATAGCTGTTACATATAATCTTAGCGCCAGTTTTGTGGGCAGCCTTTTTTTAGCAATCGGCACATCATTGCCTGAAATAGTGGTAGCTATAACGGCTCTGCGTATGGGAGCTATTGACCTTGCTGTCGGTGATATTCTGGGAGCGAATATGTTGAATACTACCAATATTTTTATTACCGACATCTTTTACACCGGCGGTCCGTTATTATCAGATGTATCGTCAAGAAATCTGTTTACGGCACTGGCTATGATATTAATGACCCTGATAGTGATTACGGGACTTAAGTTTAAGAATAAACGTAAGACATTCGGGATTATAAGCTGGCATGCCTTGTTGATTCTCTGCATATATATATCGACCTCATTTATCCTGTTTAATTATTAATCCCCCACTAATTGCTTTTGAAGGCTTTTCCGACGAGTAAAACACATTTAACGCAGGATATATCCTCGCTGTTTGCACTTATAAAAAAGAGAGTGCTAGAATGATACCATGGACTATATGGAACAGGCGCTATCCATGGCAAAGCTGGCACTGGGAGAGGTGAGCCCTAATCCTGCTGTCGGTGCGGTTGTTGTTAAAGATAATGAAATAATCGGTAAAGGCTATACACAGCCACCCGGTTCCGGTCATGCCGAAATTGTAGCGCTTGAACAGGCCGGAGATAATGCTTGCGGAGCGGTAATGTATGTTACCCTTGAGCCCTGTTGCCACTACGGGAATACGCCTCCATGTACTAAATCCATTATCGAAGCCGGAATCAGTGAAGTACATATGTCGATTCTGGACCCAAATCCACTTGTAAACGGTAAGGGCAGGGATGAACTGGAGCGTACCGGTATAAAAACATTTCTTGGCGAGGGGGAGAAAAAAGCCAGGGAAATCAACGAAGCTTACATAAAGTTTCAATTAACCGGAATGCCGTTCATTACTGTGAAGTATGCAATGAGCCTGGATGGTAAGATAGCAACCTTTTCCGGAGATTCCAAATGGATAAGCGGTGAGGAATCCAGGCATTTTGT
>DIKD01000113.1 GCA_002421585.1 Dehalococcoidia bacterium UBA5627 | reverse complement strand
TTTCACACTTAATATTGTAGAACCTGTCTGTTAAAAAAGCGGCATCCGTTAATTTTAATCAGGAAGCGGAGGCTTTTCCTTCATTTTCAAACCTTCCAGTGATTTGTCACGCAGAATATTCAAATGTTGCCACAGGCTTTGCTTCTGTTCCTCGGTAAGTGAATCCATCATTCTTTCCAGGCTGTCCTCTTTATAAACTTTCTTATATAGTTCTTCGCCCTTCTCCGTCATGGATACGCGTATCATATTTTTTCTCCGAAGATCTTTGTTTCTGATGATGAGTCCCTTTTTCTCCATCCTGAGTAACAAACCGGTAACCGAATGGTGCTTGCGAAGCAGTTGGCGAGATAATTCCACGGGGGTTGTTTTATCTTTGAGTCGTTTAATATAAAGCAATATGGTAGCCTCTTCAAAGGTAAGCCCGAATTTTCTGAGTTCTTTTCGTTTCAAATTGAGCATTAAATCCCTGGTCTGGAACAGTAAAACCAGTAGCTGATGAGAACTGTATGTCTGTGACTTGCTATTCATTTTCCCCTCCTCGGTAAACGTTATAGAAGCTATTGTCGTATATATGATTATACAATATATTGCCCATACATTAGTAATTATTTGCCAGAAATCGAATGATTTCCTACTTTTTGATTATTCTACTACAATGCCATTAAAAAATATAATACAAGTTAGAGCGTTCCAACCTTAATTAATTGATAACCTGATTTCATCACCCTTTAACAACTGAAATACCGATAAGCATAAAACGTAAAGCCGAGTTAAAAAACCCGGCTTTTAAATTACAAAACGAACAAGCCCCAAGGTGCTATCAATTTTTTATTTGTAGGCAATATCCTGAACTCAGTACCCTTTGGTATGCATTAGTCTATAATAATACTTATGGGCTGTTCTAAAAGATTTAATGAAAACAGACCTTAAAGCTGTATCAATCCTGCAGCTTGATATAATAACCTATCCCGGGTTCGTTTATTATTAGTGTTGGATTGGCAGGGTCCTCTTCCAGCTTTTGGCGAATGCGATGTATATATGATTTAACGTTAACGGAGCTGTAAAAACGCTCTCCCCATATCAGCTGAGCTATTTCATCGGACGTAACTACCTTTCCCCTGCTTTCTATCAGCTTGTGAAGAATGCGCCCTTCGGTGAGGGTAACATCTATTTCTCTGCCTTTATAGATAACTTGGCGAATAGATTTTCCGAATTTTAAGGCGCCGTAACTAATCGATAGGTCTTCCTGTGCCGATAACTTTCTTCTTGTTAAAGCCCTGATGCGAGCTAAAAGCTCCAACTGCCTGAACGGCTTAATTATATATTCATCCGCGCCGAGGGTTAAGCCTTGAACGATATCCGATTCATCATCTCTGGTTATCATTAATACGATTGTCATTTCGGTGTTATGCCGAATTTGCTTCAAAACGTCAAACCCGCTCATATCGGGTAAGCCCAGATCCAGCAGCACTACATCCGGTTTTTCGTTTTCTACTAAACCTATACCATCCTTTCCATTGTGTGCAAATACGAATTCCGCTTCAGGCCACCCGACATCGAATACGTTTTTTATAAAATCGACGGTATTATCGTCGGCTTCAATAATAAGTATTTTCATATGCGCCCCCCATGATGCATAGTCAATCGCATCTTTAAATATATCTACCTTGCAGTCAGACAGTGATAAATCAGGATGAAAAACTTCTGCCATTCCATACCTCCTTCCTTCTCTGTTTATCTGCAAAGATGGCAACTGCCGGTTCAATACTATATACTGAATCAATCATCGCAAACCATAATCAGTAATCATTACCATTATGTTACTTTATTGTTACTTTTATAACTATATGATTATACCACATTTTTATTTATTTACATTAATTTTTTTTAACATTTTTTTATTATTTTTTATATTTCATTGCAACAACAGTATTTTAAATAAATAATTCTTAATGAATTTTCACTTACCGATAATAGGTTTATTGATTTTAACTATGACAGATGCCATAATTACCCCGTACCTATAAAGCGGAGAAAGAGAACGAACAAAAACGATTTTGACATTAAGGATCTTGAAAGATGGCAAAAACAGGGAATTATATCGGAACAACAACTTGAAACCATCATTAAGCAGGAAAATATAGAAATTAAACCGGCTGTTGAAAAAAAGAGCGGCTGGAACCTGATTACGGTACTTTACTATTTTGGCGGGTTTTTAGCCTTGTTGTCTTTTACGCTTTTTACAGGGATCGGCTGGGACGATTTTTCCCAGGGGGCGCGCTTTGCGGTAGCTTTAATTGCTCTCGTTGTTATAGGGGGGCTGGGTTTATGGTTACGTTTTTCTCAAAAAAACGGCGGGGGGCTTGCTTTTATTCGTTGCCACAGCTATTCTGCCTCTTCTGGTTTATACTGTAGCCAGCCTGACCGGATTCTGGGCTGAGAACGCCTCGTTCTACGAATTGAGGTTTGTCGTTCTTGTTATGGGACTGGTCAGTCTTGCCGGAGCAATTTCGGTTACATACTACACACGCTTCCCGCTAATCGCCTTGTTGGCAGCCATATTTACCCATCTGACCTTAATTGATATAGTACAGTGATATAGTACAGATGATTTGGGGAGAATGGTTTCTTTTTACCGAAAGCACTGCTATCATAAGCGCTTTCTTCATACTTTTCGGAATCTGGATGACAATCTATAAGATGAAATATTATGCCTTCTGGGTAAAGCTCTACGGACTTGCCTGGTTTTTGATTACCTCCACTATTCTCTTTTTCGACAGTGAAAGTATTTTATTTGGACTGTTATACCTTGCGATATATATTATAATGGCCGGCATAAGCCTCTTTTTACGCCAAGTAATGTTTATGGTTTTTGCCGTAATCGGTGTCTATCTATATATCTTCAACCTGGTTTTCGATATCTTCGAGGGCTCGGCCATCTTTCCTCTTATTCTGGGAATTATGGGCGTCAGCATTGTTTTACTGGCTGTCTTTTTCCAGAAATACGGGACAAGGTTGTTTCGCCGTAGAAGCAATGAAAAGATTGAACCGGTTGTCGAAGAATAATAAACGCTTTTTTGTAATGATTTTGTAATACCCATCACTTCACTGCCCAACAGCACTTTTTTCGTAAAAGTGCCCGGCAGGCCGTTATAAATACCAACTCCTGCATATATCGCCGAATATTTTCTGTTTGGTGTATAATTGCATGTATAACATTCAGGGGGAAAGAAAAATGCGAGGTATTATTACAGTAATCGGAAAAGACCGGGTAGGAATTATCGCCGCGGTCAGCAACATACTTATGGAAGCCAACATCAATATACTGGACATCACTCAAACTACCCTACAGGACATCTTTACCATGATAATGCTGGTAGACCTTTCCAATCCTAATCTTACCTTCGACCAGTTATCAAAAAAGCTGGATGACAAGGGAGAAGAAATAGGGCTTTCCATCAGAATCCAGCGCGAAGATATTTTTAACACCATGCATAAAATATAATAATTGTTACCGACTGACTGTATGATAGGTCTTCGGGGAGAAGAATAATGATAAATACCTATGAGATTTTAGAAACCATAAAAATGATATCCAGTGAGAGCCTGGATATCAGAACCATAACTATGGGGATATCCTTAAGGGATTGCGCCCATAGCGATATGGATGAACTGTCTAAGCGCGTTTACGACAAGGTAACACGAAAAGCTGAGAAACTGGTAAAAACCGGTGAGGATATCGAGAAGGAATACGGCATACCCATCACCAATAAGCGAATTTCCGTAACACCCATTTCCATCATCGGCGAAGCCGGAAACGGTGATTATATAAAGATTGCCAGGGCAATGGACAGAGCCACAGAAACCACCGGCGTCGATTTTATCGGCGGTTACACTGCGCTGGTACATAAAGGCTATACCGACGGAGACAGAAGATTCGTAGATTCCATACCGGAAGCCTTGTCGGAAACTAAAAGAGTCTGCGCTTCGGTAAATATAGCTACTACAAAAACCGGCATCAATATGGATGCCATTGCTCAGATGGGGCAAGTCATTAAAAAATCAGCAGAGCTTACCACAAAGGAAAGTGGTATAGCATGTGCCAAGCTGGTCGTTTTTTGCAACGCACCGGAAGATAATCCCTTTATGGCAGGTGCCTTTCACGGAATCGGCGAACCGGAATGCGTTATCAATGTAGGGGTCAGCGGACCGGGCGTAATGCATAACGCATTGAAAAAGATTTCTCCCGATGCCGATTTTACCGAAGTTGCTGAGACGATTAAAAAGACCGCCTTTAAAATAACCCGCGTGGGGCAACTGGTTGCCACAGAAGCATCGAGACGTTTGGGAGTGACCTTTGGGATTGTCGACCTTTCGTTAGCCCCGACACCGGCTGTCGGAGACAGCATCGCCAATATAATTGAAGATATGGGTTTGGAAAGGTGCGGCGCACCCGGCACTACTGCCGCACTGGCATTGTTAAACGATGCGGTAAAAAAGGGCGGCACAATGGCAAGCT
>DIKD01000084.1:21316-22396 GCA_002421585.1 Dehalococcoidia bacterium UBA5627 | reverse complement strand
TATTCCAAGGCAACCTTCGGCATTACCCATTGAACGCAAACAAACTTATTCTCTCGTTTATCGGGTTCTCTGTCAGATTTTGTTTCCATTTTTATTTCCAATTCCTTAAGGATTATAAATGCAATATCAGACTTCTGTCAATTATTTTTCTGATATGGATTGACATTTCCTGACTGTATCAAGAGTTGATATAACCGGGCACTTATTATTATAAAGAAGTTATTTCAATTAGCTTGCTGCTCTTTTTATTCTTTATTATCGGGAGTATCATCCGTCTTTACATCATAGCTTTTTTCTGGCTTTTCGGCGGATGAATCGGGGTCATTTTTTTCCTTCTCGAATTCGTCTTCCGTATCCTTCGGAAAATGGTGGGAAATACCGAACATTTTATCTATGGGAAGCGTAAATGCAATGCCGGCGCCCGGTTTTTCCAGGTCGGTAGCGGCAACAATTTCTTTTAAAATAGCCTCCCTTTCATCGGAACGCACTGCCGATAGTACAATCTCTTTTTCAGGTTCAAGGCTTATCCCCAAAAGCGTTCTCTGTTCATGTATGCCCATTCCCCTACCCGGAATTATCGTTCCGCCGGTTGCGCCCGCTTTCATCGAAGTCTCTAAAACCTTCTCCCCCCAACCCTTGTTGACTACCGTTACAATAAGATATATGCCTGATTCCATTTATTTATAACTCCTTTTTACGCTTTCTTATACGTACCAGAAAACCCAAAGTCATAACCGCAAGAATCGGTGCCAGGGCAATCAATGCTATCAACCCGAAACCGTGAAGAATAGGGTCGCGCCCATCCATCGCTGAAGAGATACCGACAGCTATCGCCAACAGAAATGTGACCGCCATCGGCCCGCTAGCCACACCGCCGGCATCAAAAGCGATAGATAAAAATGACTTGTCTGAAAACCACATCATTAACAGGGCAATTATATAACCGGGGATTACAATATACAACAGAGGAATACCATAAACAATTTTTGCCATTCCCAAAGCTACAAACACCGCTACTCCGGCACATATAGTGACCAAAACAATCGATTTGCGTATGCTGGATGCGGATGCTTTTTCCAC
>DIKD01000084.1:4329-21225 GCA_002421585.1 Dehalococcoidia bacterium UBA5627 | reverse complement strand
GCGGGCAGGAATCCGATATGTACACCCTGTAAAAAGAGCAGCAAGCCTAAACCGGCAATGGCTGTTCCTATCATCAGGTTATAGATATACGTTTTAGGCAGTTTTAAGAAAAACAACTGGAATATCACAAAAAGCACAAGTATCGGCAGCAGCGCTTTTATAACGCCGATAAAGGTATCGCCGAAACCGCTAAAAATTGTCGCAAAACTCAATATAGTATTATCCCCATAATCATTATTGCAATTATCGGACCGACGGAAGCCAGCCCGATTAAGCCGAAACCATCGGATAGGGCCGACCTTCCGGCAAGAGCTGAACTGAAGCCCAGCCCCAATGCCAGTATTATCGGTACGGTCATAGGGCCGGTGGTCACACCGCCGGCATCAAAAGCAACCGGCACAAACTGAGCCGGTGTAAAGAACGCCAGTATGATAATTGCCAGATAGCTGGCAGCCATCAGGTAAATCATACGAAAGCCGAACACAATCCTGAGTAAGGCCATCGTCACAAAAAAAGCGATGCCTATGCCGATAATATAAGTTAAAAAGTTAGCACCGATTTCGCCATCGGTAACGCTGGCAATCTGCCCGGTCAGCACGATAACATCAGGTTCAGCTATTGTTGCCACGAAACCGAGCAGGAAAGCCACGATAATCAGCAGAGGAAAGGAACGCCTTTTGGGAAGCTCTGCGCCTATTGCCTGCCCCATCGGCAGAATACCTATTTCAAGCCCTGCCAGGAAAAGAATCATCCCGGATATAGCCATAACGACACCGGCGAGAAATTGCCAGAACTGCTCAAGCGGCATTTTCACCAGCGTAAATTGCATGATGATAATGACGATGACAAGCGGGAGCATTGCCTTGAGGACTTCCAGTGATTTGTTTTTTAAGTAATATAGCATTCGGGCAACTCCGTAAAGACGAAAATAGAAAGGGAAAAACAGGGATATATAATTGTAACAGCAGCAAATTACTACAGTCAAAGCCTATCTGTAAAATAATATATTAATAGAACCGGTTGCTTTTGTTAACGCAAGACAGTTATTTTAATACTTCGGGAAAATATTTTTCAACGGTCTGCCCTGCTTCCTCGAGCCATGCCGTGCGCTGTTCAAGAGTACCGGTAATGATAACCCTGAAGTTTTTGCGATAGTAGTTTTTCACATCGCAGGATATCAGCATATTATTCTTCCATAGAATCTCGAGCGGGTCTCCATACAAACCGGTTTCTCTCTCGGCAGGGGTATTCGAAGTATCGAATATCAACATCGTATCCGCCTTCAGTAAAACTATCAATTCACCGTCGCCGCTGTTGCCCTCTTCGAACCTGTAAGCCACTCCCGGACGCAATACCCTGTCAATCCATCCCTTTAAAATGGCAGGCGGCTAACCCCACCAGTTCGGATGAACGATTATTATTCCATCCACTATAGCGATTTCATCGCAGTGGGTTTTTATGATTTGAGGCAGTGAAGCCCCCTCGGAATCTCCGAAGCAGGGATAACCGGCGGAAATTCTTCCCTGTACAGGTCGTGAAAATACACCTCATACTCCTTTTTATGTAAAGTTCCTACCGCTTTCTGAGCGATAGCATAATTAAAACTCTTCGCATCCGGATGCGCCAGTATGACAGATATTTTCACTAAGTATTCTCCCCGCTGCCAACAAAACAATTATAAAATTATTGTGCGGATTTTGATTTTCTGTTGATATATGCTTTAGTAAGCCGATAATCAGATTCGAGATTCATCCAGAATTTCGCCGGAATTTCAGGCAACACTTCTTCAAGTTGAAGAGATGTCTCGGCAGTAATGGCTTTTTTACCGTTGATAATCTCATTAATAACGTTTAACGGCCGCCCCATTCGTTTAGCAAGTTCTTTCTGAGATAAACCCCTGGCTCCTATCTCCTCCGCCAAGTATTCCCCGGGAGGAATCGCAATATCGGGATAAGTATCTATTTTAGTCGCCATGGTAATCCTCCACATCTAATATACGTACTTTGTCGTCCTTAATTTTTTCGAGTATAAGACGGAAATTTCCCGTTAGAAAAATTGCATATTGTCCAGATCTATTCCCTTTTAATGGATGCAAATTTAACGCCCGATGTCCATATAATTGTTCAAATTGCTCTGTCGCCCTTATAACCGCTAATCTTTGTATGTATTTTCTACCGATTGGGACACCAAAAAGTCGACTGGCCTCAGAAAGGCTAATGCCAGCATTACATAGACGATTTGACGAGAATTCTAGTTCCACCCTTTCACCCTATAGCTGTATTTTATCTTATTAGACCTTAAACGTCAACTTAATATCAAGACTACTGCGAGGCTTTTCTCTTCATCTCTTTGGCAAACAGGCTCTTCCATTTCTCTTTTTCCATACGCCGCACGCTGTTATCCTCGCGGGCTGCCAGATAGACCAGTTCGTTCTGCAGTTTCTTGAAACTCTCGAAACGCTCCGGCTCTAGGTCGCCCGATTCAATGGCGCCCCTGACGGCGCAACCGGGTTCCCTGTCATGGCTGCAATCGTTGTAATAACACCTTTCAGCAAGAGTTACGACATCGGGGAAAGCCCCTTCGAGGTCGTCTTCCCCGGCCCACATCTGGATTTCACGCATACCCGGAGTATCGATAACCATCCCGCCGGACGGTAACAAAATCAATTCTCTTTTGGTGGTGGTATGCCTGCCCATCTTGTCATCGTCACGGACTTCGCCTGTATCCTGTACCTCGGCACCGATGATTGCATTGATAATGGACGACTTTCCCACCCCCGAAGACCCCAGAAAAGCGGCGGTTTTGCCGTTTTCAAGGTATTGTGCCAATTCATCCAATCCCGACCGTCCTTTGGCGCTTAAGGCATGCACAGGCACACCCATAGCAACCGTCTCTACGCCGTCGATACTGGTCTTCAAGTCCGGGCACAGGTCGGTTTTATTAAGAACTATAACCGGAGAAGCCCCGCTGTTCCATGCCAGTGTCAGATAGCGTTCGATTCGGCGCAGGTTGAGGTTCCTGCCGCCGTCCAGACCGCTGACGATAAAGACGGTATCCACATTGGCGGCTACCACCTGCTCTTTCGTTTCTTCACCGGCTACCTTGCGTGAAAACCTGCTTTTACGCGGAATCATAGCGTGAATGATAGCGGATTTTTCGTTTACTCGAGGAACGATTACCACCCAGTCTCCCACAGCGGGCAGCTGCCCCTCCTCCCCTGTCAGGTAACGCATTTTGCCGGATATTTTAGCCGCCAGTTCCCCATGCTCGCTGTAAACCTTGTATAGTTCGCGGGATTCGGAGGCGATTCTTGCCGGAACCGAATTCGGTATTTTTACCTGTTTGAACTGCTCTTCGAAGAATGAGTCCCAACCTAATTGGACGAGTGAGTATTGAGTATTGTTATTCATAATATGAGTATTATATAACTCGAATATGATGTAAATAAACTTCCGGATAAGAAGTTAAGCAGAAAAAGACCAACCAAGCCGCTCGTGGAGCCTGTCCTGAGCTTGACGAAGGAAGCCTGTCGAACCATAGCGGCGTTGATAAGATAAAACCCTACTCTTCCCCACCCCCGGCTTCATCAACCCGATTTTCTTGGTCATCCTTCGATGCCTTACGTGAGGCTTTAACTGCCTTAACTTTAAGAAAAACCAACGATGCACCGGCAGCGACCGACGGCAAGGCAATATCGGCCACTCCCCCGCAAACTCCAGCGCAAAAAATACACATCTTAGCTCTCCGCTTCTTCGATTTCATCCGAATAATCGGAGCTGAAATCGGTATCGTAAAAATCACTGCCATCGCCCGGCAGAATCAGATAAAATTCGTTGGCATAATCAATGTACATATCAGCTTCATTGACCGTAAAGTTAAGTATATGCCCGCCGGCATCCAGTTCATCGGTAATAAAATGCAGGTGATATCCGGCCACTCCCACTCCCGCCACATACTCCGGGCAATAGAAACCGACAATCGTACCGCTGACATTATTAAAATCGAAAACAACCTGTTCTGCCGTAACCTCTGTAAGCGGCGGGTAGGGTTTTTGCTGACCGGCAACGCTTCTGGTTTGCATAAATGTAAAAGTGCCCTCTATTTTTACGGCATAAAATATATTTTCGGTCGGCAGTACTCCGTCTATCTGTGTTTTTAACTCTTCAAAAGTGGTGCCGGATGCAACTTCCTGCTCGTAATCGGTATCGAAAAAAGTTACATCGGCAAAGGGGACCCCCACGCCGTCTTCCTTGAGATAAGCTACACCATCGTCTTGAATCTGATAGCATTTGCCATCAAGGACTATCATCTCTCCATTAAGGCCTTCGAATGTGCCGATGCCGAAATCACCGTACTTTAGCAAATCCCCGACAATGATGACGCTCTCGTAAAGCCCTTCCATCAGGGCATTAATCGTGGAGACCTGAAAAAGTGTTTCTCTGTCTTTAATCGGATTATCGGCATAACCGGAATTGCAGCCGGCAAGAACAGAAATAAGAATAAAGATAATGATTACAGAAAATAGTTTACGAAGGTTTTTTTTAATCATCCGTCACCACCGAAAAAACGCCCAACCTGTACTTACTTAATAGTAGTAAGTCTGTTTTCTCCGGTTCTTAATAATGAAACCGGCTGCCATCCCGAACAGCAAACCTCCCAGGTGAGCTTCCCAGGCAACATTCGGCATAAAAGACATTATCAATCCGCCGCCGATTACCGCTATCCAGAGAGGAACCGGAATCGGGATGAACATTATGTAAACTTTAACACGCGGCGTCAACACCGCCAGAGTGCCGCCCAGTGCAAAGATGGCACCGGAAGCTCCGATAGCCAAACCGGGGATATTCGGACTGATAAGTGTGCTGAATAACACATAGAAGATACTGCCCAGCAAACCGCCGCCCAGATAAATTGTCAGGAATTGCTTCAATCCGGTCAACTTCAATACATAACTGCCGAAAAAGTAGAGTGCCAGCATATTGAATATTACATGAGTAAAACCCACGTGGGTAAACATACTGGTAAAAATGCCCCACGGCTGCTCTAAAGTCAGCTGCAGCGGTGCCCATAAACCGAGGTCATAGACAAGCGTGCTTGATATGTTTGCGGCAATAAAGACAAATACATTTATGCCGATTATTATAAAAATGGGGTTTAACATAGTTTCTCATAATAGCAGTTAAGTGCAGTTCGTGGCAAATAGTAAAACCCGACCGGTCGTTCTTATATTGCAAAGTAAACGTGCTTGTTGCTACAATGATAGCTAATCTGAAAGGAAATCTGAATATGGAAAATACTTACAATCCGGTTGAAATCGAAAAAAAATGGCAAAAGAGATGGGCTAAAGACAACCTCTATAAGGTGAGTGAGCACAGCGACAGACCCAAATGGTATGCACTTACCATGTTCCCCTATACCTCGGGCGACCTGCATATCGGCCACTGGTATGCTATGGCGCCTTCGGATGTGCATGCCCGCTTTAAGAGAATGCAGGGGTTCAATGTGTTACACCCGGTCGGTTTCGATGCCTTCGGTTTACCGGCTGAAAATGCCGCCATCAAACATGGTATCCATCCTTATAAATGGACCATGAAAAATGTCGAAAATATGCGCAAACAGTTAAAAACCATCGGCGCCATTTACGATTGGGACAGGGAAGTAATTACCTGCCAGCCGGATTATTATAAATGGACACAGTGGTTCTTTTTGAAGTTATACCAACACGGACTGGCTTACCGTAATAAAGCCCCCGTCAACTGGTGCCCCAAATGCCAGACGGTACTTGCCAACGAGCAGGTACTGGCTAACGGTACCTGCGAAAGATGCGACGAACCGGTAATACGCAAAGACCTGGAGCAGTGGTTCTTCCGCATTACCAAATACGCTGATGAATTGATGCAGCATGAAGGATTGGACTGGCCGGAGCGCATCAAAACAATGCAGCATAACTGGGTCGGCAAGAGCATCGGCACCGAGATTTCATTCGAGTTGGATGTTCCCGGCGTACCTGAAAAAGAAATAAGGGTATTTACCACCCGCGCCGACACCGTCTACGGCGTAACCTTTATGGTACTGGCTCCCGAGAACCCGCTGGTAGCCAAAATCACCACCCCCGACAAAAAAGCCGAAGTAGAGGCATATATAGCCAAAACACGCCGCTTTACTGAAATTGAACGGCTTTCTACCGAAAAAGAGAAGGACGGGGTATTTACCGGCGCTTACGTAACAAACAGATTGAACGGGGACAAGGTGCCGGTTTGGATTGCCGATTATGTACTTGCCGGTTACGGAACCGGCGCTGTTATGGCGGTTCCGGCACACGACGAAAGAGATTTTGCTTTTGCTAAAAAATACGACCTGCCTATAAAAGTTGTTATATCACCGCCCGGCTGGAAAGGGGAAGAACCGGAAGAGGCTTATACAGAAGAAGGTACAATGGTAAATTCCGGACATTTCGACGGCACTCCCAACATGGAAGGAATTATCAAAGTAGCCGAACTTTTGGAAGAAAAGGGCTGGGGAAAGAGAACAATAAGCTATAAGCTGAGAGACTGGCTGATTTCACGCCAGAGATACTGGGGCGCACCTATTCCGATGATTTACTGCGATAAGTGCGGAATCGTTCCGGTTCCTGAAAAAGACCTGCCTGTGAAGCTGCCGGAGGATGCCGAATTCAAACCTACGGGAGAATCACCGCTCAAATACTGCGAAAGTTTTGTAAATACTGTCTGCCCGCAGTGCGGCGGTGCGGCTAAACGTGAAACGGATACCATGGATACCTTTATGTGCTCATCGTGGTATTTTATGCGCTATACCAATGCGCATTTCGATAGCGGCGCCTTTGACCCGGAAGCCGTTAAATACTGGATGCCGGTAGACTTATACACCGGCGGCGCCGAGCATGCCGTAATGCACCTTTTCTATGCCAGATTCTTTACCAAGGCAATGCGTGATATGGGGCTGATTGATTTCGGAGAACCTTTCATTAGGCTTTTCAATCAGGGAATTGTTATTTCCAACAAGCAGAAGATGAGTAAATCACGCGGCAACGTGGTAAACCCCGATTCATACGTTTCAAAGATGGGTGCCGATACGGTACGCTGTTACCTGATGTTCGTTGCACCCTGGGAACAGGGCGGCGACTGGAACGATAACGGCATTGCCGGTATACACCGCTGGCTCAACCGCATCTGGAAACTGGCAACAGAATACTATACAGCGTATTCCGTCGATGATGAAGAATACCGCAACCTGCAGCGCATCACTCATCAGACCATTAAAAAGGTTACAAATGATATCGACAAAATACGCTTCAACACAATGATATCGACCTTGATGGAATACACCAATTACCTGGGAAAGATTAAAGATAACGGCTTTGTTTCACAAAAGGACTGGCAGGAAGCAATAAAGATTCTGCTGCTGCTTCTGGCGCCTTCCGCACCGCATATTGCCGAAGAGCTATGGCATAAAACCGGGCATAAATACAGTATTCATAACTGGAAGTGGCCCGAGTGGGACGAGCAGCTGGCGCAGGACGAGGAGATTCCCATCATCATACAGATAAACGGGAAAACGCGCGATAAGGAGATGGTTTCAGCTTCGATTACTGAAGAGGAAGCTAAAGAAATCATACTTGCAAAACCCAAGGTTAAGTCTTATCTTGTAGGTAAAGAGATTGTTAAGATAATCTATGTTCCTAAGAAATTAATAAATCTTGTGATAAAGTAAAAGTGTCAGGTTGGTTATATATGGCAGGCGGGGTAATTAAGTGGTATCGTAGGGATTGCTTCGTCCCGACGAGGGGACTCGCAAAGACGTTAAGAGGACATGTTCCTATTATTTCTACTAACGGCGGCGGAATAATCAAAAAGATTCTAAATAATGGGGAATTAAAATGAAGATAGCTTTAATAGGTTGCGGCAATATGGGGCAGGCAATGCTTTCGGCAATCATATCCAAAAAGGTATCCACACCGGAGAATATATCCGTATGCGAGATAAACAAGGATTGCAGAGAACTGATTGCGGAAAATTACGGTGTTTTCACTACCGATAACAGTAGCGAAGTAATTAAACGGAGCGATATTATTATACTTGCCGTTAAACCTCAGAGCCTTGAAGAAACAATGAAGCATATCAGCGGCAAATTCTGCAAGGGTCAACTGGTAATTTCAATAATCGCAGGCAAATGCATCGCTACCCTGCAAAACGGACTGAAACACAACGCCATCGTACGGGCAATGCCAAACACACCGGCGCAAATAGGTTACGGTATGTCTGTATGGACTGCCACAGAATCTGTTGACGGACAACAGATGGCACAGACGAGAACTATCCTTGAAGCTATGGGAAAAGAACTCTATGTTTCCGATGAGGATAGCATTGACATGGCAACGGCAGTGAGCGGCAGCGGCCCCGCTTATGTTTTTCTTTTTATGGAATCACTGATACAGGCTGCCGAACGCCTCGGACTGCCGCACGATAAAGCTTGTGAAATGGTAACTCAGCTTATGGCAGGCTCTATTAAATTTGTTATCAATTCGGACCAACCGCTGGACAAGCTGCGGGAAATGGTAACGTCTCCGGGAGGCACTACAGCTGCCGCATTAAGCGTTTTTGCCAACGGCAATCTTACCGGGCTTGTAGAGGAAGCGGTTACAGCCGCCTACAACAGAGCCAAGGAACTGGGAGGATAGGTTAATGAACTGGCTTGATATCGTACTGATAGTCCTGCTGTTTATACCCGCCTTTATGGGTTTGAGAAAGGGCTTGATTAAGACTGCTCTTTCGTTTATCGGCTTGATAATCGGCATCGTGCTTGCAGGAAGATTCCATGATTCGCTTTCGGGTATATTCGGTTTTACCGATAACGAAACATTAGCTAATATACTCGCCTTCGTGCTTATTCTGGCTGTGGTTTATACTATTGCACTGCTTTTGGCAAAGCTGCTTAAGTTTATTGCCAAATCACTGCTTATAGGCTGGGTAGACCACCTGGGCGGCGCCATATTCGGCTTATTATCCGGTTTTCTGCTGTTGGGAGCAATTCTTGCCGTTATCGTAAAGTTTACCGGAAGCGATGCTATATCTGAATCCTTTATGGCACGGCTAATGCTGGATTACTTCCCTATCGTGCTCGGGCTTTTCCCCGAAGATTTCCAAGCTATTAAGGAATTCTTTCAGTCGTAAACAGTTTCCAAGATTAGCTTACTTATAGCACAAAGATACAGCACAACCCGCACCGGATTTCAGCAGGGTAATAAAGTGATTGTTTAAACTTAAATAAGACTGAAGTATCGTTTAATCTTCTTTGGGAGTTTCCCCCGGATGAAGTGCCTGCCACTTAGCCAGTAACTCCTCATGCGATTCCTGGTGATTCGGGTCGGGAACACATGCACTGACCGGACAGATATCGGCACATTGCTGCGTCGAATAACTGCCTACACACTGGGTACACTTGTCGGGGTCGATGCAATAAGTAGTTTCCCCTTCTGAAATAGCCTGATTAGGACACTCTGCTTCACAAGCACCGCAACTTATACAATCCTCGTTAATCATGTACGCCATTAGATTAGTTTCCTCCTGATTTAGCTACTATTTTAGCATTTTTATATCAAAAATATAACCTGATTTTTATATTAGGCTATTACCGTTCTTTTCTTTTAATGCACGAGCTACGTGTTCGGGTACCATACCTTCGATATTGCCGCCTACCCTTGCAACCTCTTTTAAGAGGCTGGAACGCAGAAATTGATACTCCGGCTTAGCCAAAAAGCATACCAGTTCCAGCTGGGGTGAAAGTTTTCTGTTCATCATCGCCATATCGAACTCACGCTCGAAATCGGCGCTGACCCTCAAGCCCCGCACCATTACGTTGGCATTTACCTCTTTGGCAAAATCAACCGCAAGCCCGTAAAAAGGCTTAACTTCTATATTGGGAATATCCTTTACGGCTTCCCGCGCCATATTTACTCTCTCTTCGAGGCTGAAGGTCACGATTTTCATCGGTTTATCGAAAACCCCGATAATTACCTTGCCGAAAATATTGGCTGCCCTCCTGGCAACATCTATATGGCCATTGGTAATCGGGTCAAAACTTCCCGGATATACGGCAGTAATCAAGATATAGGCTCCTTTCTGAAAAAAGCGATAGAACTATCGCCGTGACGGTGTTCTTTAAAGAGATGCAAAGAGGCATAATCGGAATTAAGAGGGCGACGTTTCGAGTGGGTAACCACAACTATAGAGTCATTGCCGACAATTTTTGAGTTTGCCAGTTGTTCTATTATGGTGTTAATCAATGGACTCGCGTAGGGAGGATCCATCAGAATTATATTATACTCCTTATCCAAAAAAGATATCGCTTTTACCACATCGGCGCAATGAACGTGTCCATATTCGGTAAACTTGGTCTTTTCAAGATTCTGCTTTATTATAGCACAACATCGGGGTGTCTGCTCAACAAAATCCACCCATCCCGCTCCCCGGCTCAAAGCTTCGATACCCAGCGAACCGCTGCCGGAAAAGAGGTCGAGCACATATTGCCAATCGTTGGCAACAGAATAAAGGATGGAAAAAATAGCTCCCCTCACCAGCTCTGTTGCCGGTCGTGTTCTTAAACCCGGGGGAGCTATCAGCGTGCACCCCTTGGCTTCTCCTGCAATTACTCTCATAGTTCAACAATTCCTCTCAGTTAAATACGTTATCATAAATCGCTATAGCAATCCACTCTATACCGTTTTCACCTTTTGCCGGATAAAAAATCGAATTAGCCTGTGTATCATTTATCGGATATAATTGTGGTGGAAAAATAATCTTTAAAACAATAGCAAACATATGTTTAATTTTGAAACTTTAGGGAAATACGTGATACTGACCGGTATTTTTATCGTAATACTGGGATTACTGCTCACATTCTGGAACAAGATACCATTTTTGGGCAAACTCCCCGGCGATATCATTATAGAAAAGGGCAATTTTCAATTCTTCTTCCCCATTGCAACCGGCATTGTTATCAGTATAATACTTACGATTGTTATAAACATTATAATACGCTTTATCGGGAAATAGGCAAGCACTTAAAATCGATAAGAACCGCCTATTCCGACACATCATCCCGCGTTATCTGCGTGAGCGCATTAGCATAGCTTTCATAAGCAGCCTCATTAAATAACACAAATACGATTTCCTTTAATGAACGGGCTTCTTCTCTAGCAAAATTGACGATAGCGGTAACGCCTATAGCGGCTGCAGCTTCTACAGGATAGCCATATGCCCCGGTGCTTATAGACGGGAAGGAAATGCTTGTTAGATTCTTTTTTTCGGCTAACCTTAAGCTCTCGGTATAGGCGCTTGATAGAATTGACGCCTCATTCCTATTTCCACCCTGCCATATCGGACCGACCGTATGGATTACATACTTGGCAGCCAGATTGCCTGCACTTGTAATAACTACTTGACCGGCCGGCAATTTCCCCTGCTCAGCCACTATCTTTTTACATTCCTCTAAAATGCATGGTCCGCCTGCCCGGTGAATAGCTCCGTCCACCCCACCACCTCCCATCAAGCTCGAATTGGCGGCATTAACTATGGCATCCGTTTTCTGCTTTGTTATATCGCCCTTTACCAACAATATAGTAGTATTATTTACTGTGATTTTCATTGGACTGACCCGCAAAGTTAAGTAATAAACACTATTTTAAGCTATCCCGGCTGATAAATACAGTTAGCGCCCGACAGAATATCGAATAATATTCTCTTGTAAAAAATCGCATAATAGTTTAACCTATTTATAAATAACAACTTATCAAGAGGAGAGTAAAGTTGCTTAAAAAAGTAAAAACAGAAGATGCCGTAGGGCTGGTTATAGGTCATGATATGACCAAGATCATCCCCGGAGAATTTCATGGGCCGAGATTCCGCCGTGGACATGTAATAAAACAGGAAGACGTGCCCGAACTCTTGAGTATGGGTAAAGAGCATATTTATGTAATCGAAGAGGAAGAGGACTGGGTGCACGAGGAAGAGGCTGCTCTGCGTATCGGTAAGGCGGTATGCGGGGTTAATCTGGAACTGGGGAAACCCAAGCAGGGCAGGGTCAATATATCATCAACTGTTGACGGTGTTTTAAAGGTAAATAAATCCTTACTTTATGAAATCAATTCTATCGAAGGCATGATATTAGCAACCTGGCATAATAACGTTATCTGCCGCCCGGGAAGCATAATTGCTGGAACCAAGATCATTCCCCTGTACACCTCCGAAGCCAAAATGAAGGTACTGGAAGACCTGTGCAAAGAGAAAGGGGAAGTATTGAAAGTCCTCCCTTTTAAAAACCGGAAAGTCGGCATCGTTATCACCGGCAGCGAGGTTTTCAAGGGCAGAATTAAGGACAGATTCAGCAATGTAATGTGCAAAAAAGTAGAAATACTGGGTTCAACCGTACATCACCAGGTAATCGTCCCCGATGACGAGGATATAATCGGACAGGCACTTATCGATATGAAGGACAAAGGCTGCGAGGTGATTATCCTCTGTGGCGGACTGTCCGTCGATCCGGATGATGTTTCCGTTGAGGGAACCCAAAAGAGCGGAGCGAAAATTATTTCTTATGGCGTGCCGGTAATGCCGGGAGCAATGGTACTGATTGCCGAGTTGGGAGATATCCCGATACTCGGGGCACCCGGGGCTGTAATCTTCAACAAAACGACCATTATCGACGTTTTATTACCGCGCATGCTTGCCGGCGATAAAATCACCAGGCAGGATATAATCGAACTGGCTCACGGCGGGCTTTGCCTTGATTGCGAAGAATGTGTCTTCCCGGTTTGCCCATTCGCAAAATAAACTTGAAACATCGGTGATATATTCTTAAACATCCTGTGAAGGGAAGGCGACGTTGCGATAGTTTGGGATATCGGATGAGGGAAACTTCCATTGCCATACTGAGTTCGCGGTGGTCGAACGAAGTATCTGGGGAGGGGAATTAGTAAATTCGCGATGAAATCGAGATGAGTTTCGTCATATATGAATTGAATCCTTGGCATAGACGATTATAAAAGTCGATAAATAAAGGATGTATAAATGTCCTATTCGGAAATCGACGAGGGTGAGAAATATACCGGATTCAACAAGGCATTAGCCTTTGTCAGGGCTAATTGCAAGCCTGTCGGCACAGAGGAATTGCCAATCGACCTTTGCAATAACCGCGTGCTGGCAGAAAACCTCTATTCCCTGCTGGATAATCCGTCAACTGATGTTTCGCTAAAAGACGGCTTCGCCGTCAAATATGATGATATAGCCACAACCTCGATAAAAAAACCGGTTTGTTTAAAAAATATCGGCTCGGCTTTTGCCGGTACTGCCTTCAAAGACGAAGTCCCCAAAGGATGCGCTGTCAATATCTGCTCGGGCGCCCCGATTCCGGCGGGAACGGATACGGTTATAGCCGGCGAGTTCTGCGAAGTAACCCCTGAATGTGTCCGCATTACAAAAGGAGCCAAAAAAGGACAGAATATACTGGCTGCCGGAAAGGATATAAAGAAGGGGGAAGAACTGGCACCTGCCGGACGAGTGCTGCTTCCGGGAGACCTCGGTTTAATAGCATCAGCGGGCATTTCAAGCACCAGTGTCTATCGCAAGCCGAAAGTGGCTATCATCGCCATCGGAGATGAAGTGGTAGCCCCGGGCGGGCACTTACACCCCGGCCAGCTGTATGCCAGCAACCTGGTAACCATCGCCGCCTGGCTGGATTCGTTCGGTTTTCCCTACCGGACTGCTGTCGTTAAAGATGACAGGGAAGCCATACGCTCTAAACTGGAGGAGCTCTTTACTGCTACGGACGTGATTCTTACCAGCGGCGGTGCGTGGGGTAGCGAGCGCGACCTGACAGTCGGCATACTGGATGAGCTAATGTGGCATAAAAAATTCACTAACGTCCGCATAGGACCGGGAAAAGGTGTTTCCTTCGGGTTATTGAATAAAAAGCCGATATTCTGCTTACCGGGAGGCCCCGCCAGTAACGAAATGGCTTTTCTACAACTGGCGCTGCCCGGAATACTCCGAATGGAAGGACAAAAAAGGCACCCGCTGCCGACAGTATTTGCCAGGCTTACCAAAGGTGTAACCAGCCGCCACCGCGATTGGTCAGAGTTTAAATCCGCTGTGCTGGCATATAAAAACTGTGAATACCGGGTTACGCCCTATCAAAACCGCAGCCGCCTGCAATCAATTGCCAACGCCACCTGTTTTATCTGCATCCCCGAGGGTGTTGATGCGCTTTCAGCCGGAGAGATTATAGAAGTGCAACTTTTAACACCGGCTTTCGGCGGGTTGTCGATAGTGCGCCGCAGATATTCAAAGTAGAAAAGATTTAAGCATGGAACAGAAACCACAAACAAACAATTCAAAGGTTTTTACTACCGCCAAAATAGCAGGACTTGAACTGCGCAACCGTATTATTCGTGCAGGCTGTTTCGAAGGAATGTCTCCCCACTCCACCCCCTCGGATGAGTTAATCGAACACCACAGGAGTGTTGCCGCCGGCGGCGCCGCAACTGAAAAGACTGACGGATGCGGTTCATAAAGAGGGTGCCGCCGCCTCGATTCAACTGGGGCACTGCGGATTCTTTGCCAACAAAAGCACCATCGGTAAAACGCCTATCTGACCATCACGCAAACTTTGCTTGTTCAGATACAGTATCTGCCGCGAGATGACAAAAGAGGATATCGTAAGAGTCAAAGAAGACTTCGGTAAAGCGACTCAAATGGCTATAGATGCAGGATTCGACGCTATGGAAATCCATGCCGGACACGGCTACCTTTTAAGCCAGTTTTTATCACCATGGACCAACAAACGCAAAGATGAATACGGCGGCTCACCGGAAAATCGATTGCGGTTTCCCGCTTCAGTTATCAGGCATGTCAGAGAGGCAGCCGGAGAAGGCTATCCGATACTTGTTAAAATGAATCTGGATGACGGTTTTAAAAACGGTTTAAGTATAGACGAGGCGGTAGAAATCGCAAAATGTTTTGAAGAGGCTGGGGCTTCCGCCCTCGTTCCAAGCTGCGGATTCACCGCCAGAACTTCCTTTTATATGATGCGCGGACAGGTGCCCATAATTGATTATATCAAGTCGGAAAAGAACCCTTTAACCAAAATCGGCATGGCGTTGTTCGGACGTTTTATTGTAAAAGAGGTGCCATTCAAAGAATTGTTCCTTTTAAAGCAGGCATAACGTATAAAGGATGCCGTTAAAATACCGGTTATTTATATTGGCGGAGTCTGCTCGCTGGATAATTTGAATACACTTATGCAGAAAGGTTTCGAGTTCGTGCAGGTGGGACGTGCGATTGTCAGAGACCCCGATTTTGTTAACAAATTACAAACCGAAGAGATTAATGCTACCGACTGCGACCACTGCAACCGCTGTGTGGCAGAGATGGCAAATAAAGGACTGGTTTGCACTGCCAATACTAAAGGACTGAAAACTAAAGAGTATAAACTGTAAATACCACCTGTTGTCGCCGGCCCTGTTTTTTCCGTATAAAACAAATAGACAAACGATTAAATTGTCATTCTGGAGGGAATGAAATGACCGAAGAATCTTGGAAGGATACGTCCTGTCATCCTGAGCGAAGCGAAGGGTCTGAATGCAAATCGATAAGCCTAAGATTCTGATGCCGATTCATCGGCATCAGAATGACAGTAAAGAATAGTTTCTCTTAAACCACTGTCTCTCTATGTCTGATGCTGTGGCATTGGATATTGATGGCGACGGGGAGGCTGGCGATGTGGGTGGGCATTGTTTCGGCGTGTACGGCAAGCGCGGTGGTGTTGCCGCCGAAGCCCAGCGGTCCGATGCCAATCCCGTTAACTCCTTCCAGCACATTTCTCTCAAGTTCGGCGATTTCGGGGTCGGGGTTTGGTTTGCCGGTTTCTCGTAGCAGGGCTTCCTTTGCCATTAAAGCGGCTTTTTCAAGGGTGCCGCCGATGCCGAGTCCAATGATAACAGGGGGGCAGGGGCTACCTCCGGCTTCCTCGACGGTCTTCAATACCGTTTTTATGATGCCTTCCGTTCCTTCGCCGGGTTTGAGCATGGCTACCGTGCTTTTATTCTCGGCGCCGCTTCCTTTTGAAATAACGCTGATTTTAACTCTGTCTCCGGTGACAATCTTGGCATGGATAACGGCAGGAGTATTATCGCCGGTATTTTTTCTATCCGAAAAGGGGTGTTCAACAATCGATTTACGCAGGTATCCGTCTTTGTAACCCTTTCTTACTCCTTCGTTAACGGCATCATTCAGGTCGCCGTCCGCGATATGAACATCCTGTCCGACTTCAAGAAACACGATGGCGGTGCCACAGTCCTGACAGAGTGGGATATTATCTTTTTCGGCAATCGAGGCGTTTTCAATAATTATATCAAGGGCTTCTTTTCCGAGAAGAGATTCCTCTTTAAGTCGGGCATTTTTTAGGGCTGCGAGAGTGTCATCTCCCAGTTTGTAGTTAGCTTCACAAATCATACGGGAGATGGCTTCGGTGATTTCTGCGCTCTTTACTTCTCGCATTATTGTATTTCCTTAAAATCCGTTCGTGGTGAGCCTGTCGAACCATGGCGGATTTAATTTATACCCCACCCCTGATGCTTCATTCGTCCCTTACGAATTCAGCATGACAATACCCAAACTGTCTTTGCGAGGAGTCCCGACTGGTCGGGACGACGCGGCAATCTCTACCGTTGGACTATTTTAACGTTTGCATTTATTAAATACAATCAAAGAGATTGCTTCATCACGATAAATCGAGAATTCGCAACGACAAATCCATTAATGTCATTCTGAGGGAGTTTTACGACCGAAGAATCTAAGGCTTATCGATTTGCATTCAGACTCT
>DIKD01000084.1:2732-4316 GCA_002421585.1 Dehalococcoidia bacterium UBA5627 | reverse complement strand
CTTCATTCGTCCCTCACGAATTCAGCATGACAGACTATTTAATTGTCATTCTGAAGCCACAAAGGGTGGCTGAAGAATCTGGGGGGAAGGGTTAAACATATGTAAACACCCCGCCCCGGATGCTTCATTCGTCCCTCACGAATTCAGCATGACATTTTATACCTACCATTATTCCACGCCGCTATGGTTCGACAGGCTTCCTTCGTCAATCTCAGGACAGGCTCCACGAGCGGCTTTTTTAATATCCGCGCATCCTGAACTCGTCGAAGGACACGAGCGGCTATTATATAGTTTCCAGTGTATCAATAAGCGCCCGGACAGCTTCGGACGATTTTTTAAGTGCTTCGAATTCATCTTCTGTCAGTTTAAAACTTACTATTTCTTCGATGCCGGCACTCCCCAGCTTAACAGGGACTCCGATTACTACATCCTCCAGGCTATATTCACCCTCCAGATAAGCGGCGCAGGGCAGGATTTCTTTTTTATCCAGAATAATAGTTTCAGCCATGCGTGCGGCGCTGGCTGCCGGTGCATAGAAGGCGCTGCCTGTTTTTAGGAAACCCACGATTTCAGCCCCTCCGTTGACGGTTCTGTCTATCAAGCTCTCGATGGTTTTTTTCGACATTAAATCGGTAATCGGTTGCCCGTTGACAGTTGCAAATCTGGGTATAATTACCATATTCTGCCCGTGCTCTCCCAGCACATAAGAATTGACTTCCGTCATAGGCACGTTCAATTCCAGTGCTATGAAGCTGGAAAGCCGGGCGCTGTCCAAGACTCCCGACAGTCCGATAACACGTTTTTTAGGGAAGCCGCTGGTTTTCAAAGCCAGATAGGTCATAGTATCGACCGGGTTGGTAACGATGATGATAATGCAATCGGGAGAGTATTTAACGATATTTCTGGTAACGTCTGCTACAATTCCGGCATTGATTTTTATCAGGTCGTCACGGCTCATTCCCGGTTTTCTGGCAACTCCGGAAGTGACGATAACCACATCCGACTTGGCTGTATCTTGGTAGTTGTTGCTGCCGGTGATTATCGAATCGAAACCTGTGACGGGGGCGGATTGCTGTAAATCGAGGGCTTTACCCTGCGGAAGCCCTTCTACGATATCAAGAAGAACGATATCGGCGATATTTTTTACAGCAAGACACTGTGCCAGGCTTGCGCCGACATTGCCGGCGCCGATAACGCTTATCTTCGGTTTCATTTTTTAGCCTCCAGTTTCTCGATTACGGCATCGGCAACCTGAGACGTGCCGACCGCTGATTCTCTTTCGGAGTCCGGTTTTAAGTCATAGGTAATGTACTTACCCTCTGCAATAACATCGGCAATTGCCTTTTCCAGCCTTTCGGCAGCCTCCGCTTCGCCGATATGTTTTAACATCATAACTCCCGATAGCATCATCGCCATTGGATTAACCTTGTTTAAACCCTTGTATTTCGGTGCGCTGCCGTGAGTCGGCTCAAATAGCGCAACCTGCTCGCCGATATTGGCGCCGGGAGCAACTCCCAAGCCGCCTACCAGTCCGGCACACAGGTCTGATAATATGTCTCCGTAAAGGTTGGGGCAGACAATAAC
>DIKD01000084.1:0-2685 GCA_002421585.1 Dehalococcoidia bacterium UBA5627 | reverse complement strand
TCGATATCGGGATAGTCGGCGGCAATCTCGCGGGCAACGGCTAAAAACAAGCCGTCGGAAAACTTCATTATGTTTGCTTTATGTATGGCGGTTACTTTCTTTCTGCCTTCATTTTTCGCATATTCAAAAGCGTAGCGTATAATACGCCTGCTTCCGGTTTCCGATATCGGTTTGATACTGATGCCCGAGTCCTCCCTGATATCGGTTCCGCTCTTTTGGGAGATAAATTTAATAACCTCTTCGGTCTGCGGTTTGCCTTTTTCGAATTCTATGCCGGCATAGAGGTCTTCAGTATTCTCTCTTACAATCACGATATCGATGTCCTTAAACAGGGTAGGGACACCTTTGTAGCTTTTACAGGGTCTGACACAGGCATAAAGATCGAGCTGTTTGCGCAGGGCGACATTTACGCTGCGGAAACCGGAGCCGACCGGGGTAGTAACCGGGCCCTTAATTGCAACCTTATTTTTGCGGATTGATTCCAGTACATGCTCGGGGAGGGGGGTACCGTATTCTTCCATAACCTCGATACCGGCATGCATAATATCCCAGTTGAATCTGACACCGGCGGCTTCCAGCACCCTCTTGGTGGCATTGCTGACTTCGGGTCCGATACCGTCACCGGGAATAAGTGTAATGTTATGAGCGTTAGTCATTAAAAAAACCTCCTGGGTTTACATCTTAAAATCGCTGTTTTTCTTAATATACGGCATCAATCCGCCTTCATCTAATATACTTAGCATAGCAGCCGGTATTTTATTGAAAGTAAGCCGGTTGCCGTTGGTTGTATCTGTAATAATGCCTTCTTTCAAATCCACTTCCAGTTCATCACCGTCATCGATCTTATCGGTATCACAAATCAGAACCGGCAGTCCGCGGTTAATGGCATTTCTGAAAANNGCCACAGACTTGGCAAGCACCGCGCTGACACCTGCCATCTTGATTACCAGCGGAGCGTGCTCGCGGCTGGAACCGAGTCCGAAGTTGTTGCCGCCTACGACGAAATCACCCTCTTTTACACGGGAAGCAAAAGTGGGGTCGGCATCCTCCAAGACATGCTTTGCCAGCTCGGGAAGGTTGCTTCTTAAGTGTGCCAGCCTGCCGGGAACGATATGGTCTGTAGAAATGTTGTCGCCGAACTTAAAGGCCTTTCCTTTCATTAACGCACCTCCCTGGGGTCGCTAATCTCACCGGTTATGGCAGTGGCTGCTGCCGTTGCCGGGCTGGCAAGATAGATAAAGGAATTGGGATTGCCCATCCTCCCCTTGAAGTTACGATTGGCGGTCGATAGGCAGGCTTCGTTATCTCCCAGCACTCCCTGGTGTAAACCGAGGCAGGAGCCGCAACCCGGTGGCAGAATGATAGCGCCGGCATCCAGTAAAATCTCGGCATATCCCTTTTTTATCATCTGCTTCAGAATTGTCCTCGATGCAGGTGTTATCAATAGCCTTGTGGCAGTATGTCTTTTCTTTCCCTTTAATATAGAAGCGGCAATCTCGAAATCCTCTATTCTGCCGTTTGTGCATGTGCCGATGGCAACCTGCTGTATTTTGGTGCCTTTCAAATCCTTTGCCAGAGCTGTATTATCAACAGTATGAGGTTTGGATACGGTCGGCTCCAGTTTGGATACATCAATATTAACCGTTCTTTCATAAACCGCATCTGAATCTGCAGTCATCGGTTGATATTTATCTTCGCGTCCCTGCGCTTTTAGGTAATTTTCGGTTGTTTCATCGGAAGGAAACAGCCCGACTTTCGCTCCCGCCTCCACTGCCATGTTGGCAATCGTCAAACGGTCTGCGACGGGCATATTGTCCACCGTTTCGCCGGCAAACTCCAATGCTTTATAGGTTGCTCCGTCCGCTCCGATAAGTCCGATAAGATGTAAAATCAAGTCTTTGGCATAAACATATTTTTGGAACTTGCCGCTGCACACCACTCTGATGGTCTCCGGCACTCTGAACCAGGTTTTTCCCAGTGCCATGGCAACAGCCACATCCGACGAGCCCATACCTGTGGCAAAGGCGCCGATACCGCCGGCGGTAACCGTATGGGAGTCCGCTCCCACAATTACGTCTCCCGGTGCGGCTATATTCTCGGCAACCAGCTGGTGGCAAACGCCGTCTCCGGCATCCGATAATACACAGCCGGTCTTTTCGGCAAAGTCTCTTAAAGTGATATGGTCTGTGGATAACTGGCTGTTGGGGCTGGGGGCGGCGTGGTCGATAAATAAAACTGTTTTCGCCGGATCAGCCAGTTTTTCAAAGCCGTTATTTAAAAACTCCCGTACCGTTAAAGGGCCGGTGGTATCCTGTACAAAAGCCAGGTCCACCGGACTGATTACGATATCACCTGCTCTTACATCGGCATTGGCTTTCAAACTTAAAATCTTTTCAGCCAGTGTTTTTCCCATAGCAAATTACCTTTCAAGTAAGGAATATTTATGCACAATAGTATACCCCTTTTTATTATCAAAAGTAATAATCATGATATAAAGGCGGTACTAATCGATTACAGCCAGGACGTCGTCGCGTTCGACATGGTCTCCTGCCTTGAATTTGATTTCCTTTACCTTTCCTTTGGTGGTTGCCGGCAGGTCGATTGCCATCTTCATAGCTTCGATAACAGCGACTATATCGCCTTCTTTAACCTCATCGCCGACCTTTACGGAATAGCTGATGACCA
>DIKD01000041.1:1434-2542 GCA_002421585.1 Dehalococcoidia bacterium UBA5627 | reverse complement strand
ACAACGCTCAATATAATTGGCGGGGATTCTAAAAAGATATGATAACCTAAACTTAAACTACTTATACCATTATATCCTAATTGCGATTACTGTACAAATAAATGTTACTATGATTGATTTGTTGCTCAGTGTTACTTACTATAAAGCCAATTATTGCAATAATAGTCTGTCTAAACTAATATATATCTGAATACTCCGATATAAATAGGGAGGTAATTATGACTGTACAAAATGTTGGAGAAGTTTACAGGTGTCTTATTTGCGGAAATGAAGTAAAAGTGTTATTTGCCGGCGGTGGTATTTTGAGTTGTTGCGGCCAGGAAATGCAAAAGAACGAAGACGATCAGGATGTTGATATGTCGCGAAGACTACCGGATTCGGGAATGTAACTGGGTTAGCGCTTTAATTTCTCATCGGAATAAATTTTGGGAGGCGCATAATGAACATAGGGAAATTGGACAGAATTATTCGGGGGATAATCGGTGTTGCGCTGATAGTTGTGGCATTGTTTGTTTTAGACGGGGCTTGGCAGATAGTATTAATAGTATTAGGCGGAATAATGATAGGGACTGCCCTCAGCGGTTTTTGCCCGCTGTATCTTCCTTTCCATATATCAACAAAGAAATAGTTTTTTCTAAAAGCACAGATATTTATCAGGCTTGCTAAATATATTTAATATTCGGAACACAACAACGGGTATTGACAAAAATTGGCAGGCTTTATAAAATATGTTTTAGCAATCCAATTAATACATTGCTAATATTTTAAATGAAAGGGAGGCCGTTACATGGAATCAAACGTTAAGCTCGGTGAAGTTCAGCTTGAAATGACCGGAGATGTAAAAACGACGGAAGACTTAAAGGTGTTATTGAGATGGGGTTGGGGCGCTGAAACCACCAACAAGATGTCATTTAAGCCATCGGAAGAGCTGAAGGTAGGGGATGGTATTAAGGTAACCATTGAAAAGGTGGTTATTATTCCCGACCCGGTGGAAGAAAAAGTCGAGGAAACTCCCGTTGAGGCAGTAGAGGGGCAAGAGGCGGTTGCCGAAACGGAAGGCACAGTTGAGCCAGCCGATAACAGCGAACCGGTTACTGAATGTGAGTGT
>DIKD01000041.1:0-1357 GCA_002421585.1 Dehalococcoidia bacterium UBA5627 | reverse complement strand
TAATAACTAAGCTAATATTAGGAGGCGTTAAGATATGGAACCGGTAACAATTGGACAGGTAGAAGCAAATATGACCACCGATATCACTACCGACGAAGAACTGAGGGTGTTATTAAGGATAATATATACGGCAAAGTGTACGGAAGCTCCTTTCAAACCGGCAGAGGAGTTAAAGCGCGGTGATAAAGTGAGAATAACCTTGGAAAAAGTTTCCGAAGCACCTAAAGACGAAAAAGCTTAATATACTTAATAAGAATCGATATAAAATGTTTCTTAAAACCCCGGAAAATATCTGGGGTTTTATAGTTTGTTTTAAAAAGGGGGGAGTATGCCATCAGTAGATGTAGTTAATAAGGTTGATATGCAGGCTTTGGATAATGCAGTTAATAATGTCCTGCGTGAGGTAGTTAACCGCTACGATTTTAAAAATATAAAAACGGAGATTTCGCTTAATAAAAAAGATAAATTAATACATATAGTAACCGGCGATGAATTAAAGATGAAAGCGGTTATCGAATTGTTAAAGGGGCATTGTGTACGTTTAAAAGTTGAACCGAAGTGCCTCTCTCCACAGAAAATTGAGCCTACTTCTCACGGGACGGTAAAAATTGATATTCAAATCAATGAGGGGATACCGATTGATACCTGCAAAAAAATAGTAAAGCTCATAAAAAGTACCGATACTAAAGTACAATCTACCATTCAGGATGAACAGGTTAGGGTAAGCGGTAAAAAGATTGATGACCTCCAGGAAATAATGCAGCTTTTGCGAGAACAGGACTATGATGTGCCTTTGCAGTTTGCAAATATGAAAAGGGACTAAAAAGCGAAAATAAAAAGGCGGTCTTTCAAAAACCGCCTTTTCTGTTAACATAGAAAATGATATCCGTATACTGCTATAGTTTTTTCTTTTTATTCGATAACAAAAGTGAAACTAATACTCCAAGGATGCAGAACAGCACCGCTACCTGCATTGCTGTATTCAAGCTGTCGGCAAAACCCGAGTAAAATATCTGCATTATGTCCGCACTGTATTCCACAGGTATCCCGTTAAAGTTCATTCCGCTGCTGAAACCGCCGCTATTCATGGCATCGATAATTGTTGCCTTTACCTCATCCGTTAGTGCGGGGATATTATTTAGTGAAGCCGTTATACCACTGATGAGACGGGATTGTAAAACGGCGCCGAGAATAGCGATTCCCATAAGGCTGCCGATTTGCTGGGTCGTCGACATGATGCCGCTGGCCGCACCTGATTTTTCGAGCGGAGCTGCCGCCATAATAACCGTATTTACCGGAGCCATAACAAGACCCATTGCTAATCCAGCTAGTAGTGTGTCCGAGTAACGGATGACTT
>DIKD01000116.1:1257-8010 GCA_002421585.1 Dehalococcoidia bacterium UBA5627 | reverse complement strand
TCACACTTATTGACGTAGAACCAAACTTTTAAACACTTATCGGTTTGAAATTACGAAACGGCTTGCGGCGGCAGTAAATTGGGTATGGTATCCGATATCGGGTAAGTATTGCTGCATTCACTGCAAAATAAAAAGCCTGTAACAATCTCATGCTCGTTTTGTTCCTGTACCGTAAGTTGCAGCCTTTTTTTACACAACGGGCACACAATTATATCTAATAAGTCGGGTTTCATAACGTAATTATATCCGCCTGTATCCTTGATAACAAGAGGCATATGATTGCCTGGCAAACGCCGGCTTTCAAATTGTTACTGTATGAAATAGCAGTTATGACAAAAAAAGTTATTGATTTGAGATGATTTTATCGATGGTGTTTTTTAATTTATCACTGTCAATCGGTTTGGTTAGTATGGGGGCTTTGGTTTCGTATAAGAAAGAGGCAGTCGATTTGTTTGCAATATCTCCGGTGATGATTATAATTCTGTTTACAATATACGGTTTTAACTCTGCTATCATGTTATAAAGTAGCTCTCCGTTAATATTGGGCATTTTTAAGTCCAGCAGGATAAAATGGTAATCCTGTTTCTTAATTTTATCTATTGCTTCTTGAGAGGCGTTGATTGTGTCTGCTGCATATCCCCAGGTGCTTAATAAACGTTTGAGGTAAATGAGGATGATTTCTTCATCATCTATCACCAATCCTTTTATTTTTGCCGCACTTGGCAGGTTGTTCATAATGTATGCCCTATTTGGTTCGTCCCGTAATAACCAATCTGCTACTGAAATTATAGACAGGTATAATTATCGTGGCAAGGGGTTATGTTTCTTGCGAATCTGATAAAGTGTGCCGGATGCTTCCGATGTCAAACCATAAACCGTCTAAAACATAACCCTGTACAAAGCCTATTTTTACAAGATGGCTTATGAAACTCCCCGGGTTATCCCTTTTAATATTTTTACAATAGTCATCAAGCAGGGGAATAATACGCGATGGGAAGGCGTAACAGGCAGTCGATACGAGGCAGGACTGCGGATTTTGTGGCTTTTCTATTAGTTCAAGTACTTTAATACCGTCTAACCTGACAACACCGAACTGCCGTGCTTCCGCCGTGTTGCCGACGTCATATAAGGCGATTATTGTATCTTTCAAATTGAAAGCGGATAGAAATCCGGAAAAGTCACTGCTGAAATAGTTATCGCCGGCAATTANNAGCAGGTTATCATCAATGTTATTTCCTTTAATCCAGTAATCCAGCGAACCGATAGCTCCAAGCATCTGCTGCTCGTTATCAACCGGTTCTACCCATAAATCAACAGGTCTGTCGAGTTTATTTTGCCAATCCTGAAACTGCGGGGCGAATTTGCGGTTAACGGTAACGGAGATATCCATTCCGTCCGGTATTTTTTCTACAATGTGGCTGATAACCGGTTTGCCTTTATAAGGTAGCAAACATTTGGCTGTCTTTTGAGTTAGCGGATACAGACGGGTGCCGAAACCACTGGCTAAAATTAAACATTTCATAAGTATTCAATCCTGCACTAAAGATAATAGCCATCTTCTAGGTCACTATAGAGGTATTTATCTTACTCTCTTTTATAATTATTTCTCGTGGTCTTTTCCCCATAACTACCAGTATAAAAACGATAATAAGCAGAAGATTACGGCTTGCCATCAGCAGCACCGGGAGGCTTTCCCAGTATTCAAATTCTATATAATTAAAGGGGTAGACATATATTGTAAATACTCCCGCAATCATCAGCATAGCCACAATCAGGGTTTTAAAGCGTATGTTGAGAAGTGGTATCAACGGGCAGAACCATGCCATATACTGTGCGGAAAACACCTTATTAAAGAGCAGGAATGCCAATACCAAGATGACCGCATAGCGGACAAACAGGTTTTCCTGCGCTACCCGTGTATCGTCTTCTTCTAATTTAGTAATTTCCTGCTTGCGGAGTTTATAGGTAAACAGTGCATACACAATTATTAATACGAGCGCCATTATATAAAAGGAAGCATCTGCCAGATTATCCGCCAGCCCGGATGTGATATTAAACGAACCGAAGCTGAAATCCCATTCCACGCTGGTCCATCCGAAGTGTTGCCCCAGTATAACGAAGGAGCCGTAAGTGCTTTCGGCATGCAAACCTCTATCCATATGATAGGTAAAGAATGTACTCAAAGATCCGGCATCCATAATAAGCCAGGGAATTATTGTCAGCAAAACAACACCTGCGAAAGCGGCGATACCTTTCAGAAGACGGGCATATTGCTTTTTTATTAGCAGCCAAAGGGCAAAAAGCGGAGCTAAAACGATTGGAAAAATCTTTGCCATTACCCCCAGCGCCAGCACCCCCCAGGCGGTCTTATTTTTACCCTCCAGAAAGGCAGCCACTGCCGCCAGCGATATCACTGCCGGCGCCAGGTCGTAACGATGGGTAACTATCGGTCCGGCGGCAACGGCAATCAGAAGCGTATATGAGATTAGGGCTTTAACTTTTGAAATGTTAATTCTTTTGGCTATAAAGACAATTAAGAAGACAGCCAGTAAATCGAAGAGTAGCATTTCTACGGTGAAGGCAATGTAATATCCCGGTAATGCCCTGAAAAGCAGCCCCGGTATGATAAAAATGAGCAGAGCCACCGGCGGATATTCACATTCGAAATCGACATAGGGAATCTGCCCGTTCATTATATGGAGAACGATATTTTTTTCTACCGCTCCTGGTGTGGGGCCTAAATAATCCCAAAATACGTGATTCCAGAGCATAAAAACACCCAGAAATAATATGACATGGATAATGACCCAAAAAGATGTTTTTTGCGTCTGCTTGCTTAATACACCGCCTATTTTTTTTATAAATATGCAGAAATTCGTCATCAATACACCATCAAACGGGTATGCTCGTTTTCCTTCTCCCCTATATCATATCACATGCGACTGGGTATTTTAATAGTATAACGTAATAACTTTAGTAAGGTTAGGTAAAATAAAGGTCTTATTAAAACTATCTGAAAGATCAAAGCCGATTTTTAAGTCCTGTTAAGTTTTTAATCCGCGGTCGTATGAAGTAATGTTTTTCCATTAGTACACGGTATGATTATTGTATTTGTAATCTATAATACATATTCCTGTACTTTATAGATTAATTATTTACCCCAGTATCTTTTGATAGATAATCTTGGCGTCGCCCGGGGCGTAGAAATCGGGGATGTTGCAGATTTCCTTATAGTCATTGTTAACGTAGAAACGGCGCGTTTTATCGTATTGCGCTTTACCGGAGGTTTCAATGAATGCCATCCTGCCGCCGGCTTGCGCTATCTTTTCCTCGGCAGCTTTCAATAAAGCAGCTCCGGTGCCGTGTCCCTGAAATTCGCGCTTAACCGACAGCCAGTAAATATCCCAGGCATATTGAGTCATCGGAACCGGACCGTAGCTGATAAACCCGATAAAAACTTCTTCTTCATTCTCAGCCGCCAGCGAATAATACCCTGATTTATTGGTGTTATCCAGCGAGCCGTCGATAACCTCTTCGGCAATGATGACTTCCCCTGCATTAAACTCGGGGGTATTCTGCAGTATTTCCGTTAAAGCCGCTTTATCCTTCTTCTCTAGTTTGCGAATCTTAATAGCCAAAGTCTTTCTCCATAGCCAGTTGCACGATTTTCTGTATGAATTCATTATAACTCATGCCATGTGCTGCTGCCTGAATAGCGGCTCCGGCATCGGGTGAGATATCGGGGTTGGGATTGACCTCTAAAACATAAATGCGGCCATTTTCATCCATCCTCATATCGATTCTGCCATAACCGCAACAGCCGGTGACGGTATAAGCTTGCAGTCCGGCTTCGATGATTTCTCTCCTGGTATCCGGGCTTATATCTGCCGGGCATTGTGGCATTGTTCCTTTGTAGTAGATGCTGTCGGTATCCCACTTGGCTTCATAGCTCAGTATTTTTGGTATCCCTTCAGGCAGCATAAAACAGATTTCCGAAACCGGCAGAGGGGTCAGGATAGTATTACCCATTATCGTCATATTAAATTCACGTCCGTCGATATAATCTTCCACCAAAGCTTTTTTACCATACATTTCACATATTTCCATAACTATTTTATTTAAGGAAGCGTAATCACTGACAACGTTTTTTGCATTAAGGCTATGGCTGGCATCCTCGGAGTTCGGTTTAACAATGCAGGGGAAATTAAGCTTAAAATCGGAAAGCGTTGCCTTGTCCGACAGTTGAAAAGCTGGTGTACGTATTCCCTCTTGCTTTAACACCGTTTTAGTTTCGGCCTTATCCAGAGCCTGTTTCAGTGCTACCGCCGGAGAGCCGGTATAACGCAGTTTAAGCGCTTCCAGTTGTTCTACTATCAGAGCTTCAGTTTCGGGAAAGCCGCTAAATCCTTCAAACAGGTTAAAAACAATGTCGGCTGTTATCAGTGACAGTTGACCAAAAGCCTGTTCCAGCGGCAATGCCAGCGGAATTTTCGAGGTCGGATATCCCTGCGACTGCAGGGCTTTCTCTACGGCGGCGACTTCTATCAGCACGCCGTCCTCGGCAGCCTGCTCGTTTCTATCGCAATAACTGCTGATTGACGGCTGATTGTAAACAATTGCTATTGATTTATGCATAGCGAATATCTTTTTAAGGCTGTTGCAAGTATCTTTTTTATCAGCGCTATGTGCGAAATACCCATCATATCAGCCATAAGTACCAGGTCGCTGTGGTTTCCAAGCCCCGGCAGCGGGTTTATCTCGATAAAATAGGGGTTTCCATTATTATCCAGCCTGAAATCAATGCGGGCAAAGTCACGGCATCCCAGTATATTGAATATCTTGAGGCTGGCATCTTCC
This sequence comes from Dehalococcoidia bacterium UBA5627, assembly GCA_002421585.1. Lineage (GTDB taxonomy): Bacteria > Chloroflexota > Dehalococcoidia > Dehalococcoidales > UBA5627 > UBA5627. Next base: position 3,153 of record DIKD01000116.1, on the reverse strand, counting down.
AGGCTTTGAAGAACGGATGTATCCAGTTTTGGCGGGCATTCGTAATCCACCTGCTTCAGATAATCCCTTTTAACCTCGATGGAGTATACGAAGTGTTCTGTCTTTTTACGCGGAAGGACGCGCATCATCGCCAGCACCTGCGGCGGTTCATTTCCGGTGATGCCGACGGTTATCTCATCGCCGCCTATAAATTCCTCTATTATAAGGGCTTGATTATAGCCATCAAACTGCCGTTTGGCTTCAGTTTCCAGTTCCCCCATATTCATTACCACCGATGACAACCTGACGCCCTTGCTCGAGCCTTCGTGCGCCGGTTTTATCATCAGCGGGAACCTGAACTCTTTCCAGTCTATTGAATGCAATTTTTTAATATCTGAAAGCATCTGCCATTTGGGGGTAATTATTCCCTCCATAGCAACCATTTTTTTTGCCAGCTCTTTATCAAGGCATACACCGAGGCATAACGAGTCAGAACCGGAATAGGGTATATCCAGCATCTCTAAAACAGCCGGAACCTGCGATTCACGGCCGCGGTAATTGCCCTGACCCTCGGCGATATTGAAGACGAAATCTACTTTTTCCCTGCGGATATTGTCGAGGAAAGTTTTTCCTCCGCCCAGCAGTGTTACCTGATGTCCGTTGGCTTCGATTGAGGACTCAATAAGCCTTACGGTCTCCATGGAGTCGTATTCCTCCATGGAGTCGTCTATGTATTCATTAACCGGAGCTTTATCCGGTTTGAGGTCAAACGATAATCCTATCCGCATCCATTACCTCCGGTATATTATAAACTATGTTTGCTGACGCTGCTTCTAGAGCAGGCGGCGAATATACCGGCTGGTCTGCGGATGTATTGTTACAGTTAATCATGCGTCCCCGGTAGTTGCTGAACAGGATTTCTTTTTCACTTCTGGCAACTATGTAATTGGGTTGAAGTGTTATCTTCCCTCCTCCTTGAGGCAGGTCTACAGCAAAGTTGGGTATAGCCAGTCCCGAGGTAAAGCCTCGCATCCCTTCGATTATCTTAATGCCGGTATCTATAGTAGTGCGCAGGTGGTCTGTTCCCTGTACTTCGTCGCACTGGAAGAGGTAATAGGGACGCACTTTTATCTTTAGCAATCCCTGACACAGCTTCATTTGTTTTTCGACGGTGTCGTTGATACCGCGCATCAGCACACTCTGGTTATTTACCGGAACGCCGGAGCGGATAATGCGGTCAATAGCAGCCGCCGAATCCGGGGTTATCTCATTAACGGTATTGAAGTGAGTATTCATCCATATCGGACCGTACTCCGACAGCATATCGCAGAACTCGTTGTCGATACGCTGCGGCAGAACGACCGGAAAGCGTGTGCCGATTCGGATTATTTCTACATGATTGATTTGTCTTAAACTGTGAATGACGCTTGCCAGGTGTTTGGTTGAAAGAGTCAGGCAGTCGCCGCCGGATAAAATGACATCCCGTACGTTTTTATTGCCGCGGATGTAATTGAGCATCGCCTCTATATCGTCAGGTGTGCGTACCCAGTCCCCGTTTTTCCATTCTCGTTTGCGCGTGCAGTGACGGCACAGCATCGGGCAGATGTCGGTGAGTACCATCAGCACCCTGTCGGGGTATCTGTGCACCAGGCCGGGCACGACCGAATCCCTTTCTTCTTCAAGGGGGTCTTCAACTCCGGTAGTTTTAACGGTTATTTCTTCGATGGAAGGAATAGCCTGCATGGCAACCGGGTCTTGCGGATTATTTAAAACCATAAGTGAAAGATAATAAGGAGTAATTGCTAACGGATAAGTCTTAGTTACTGTGCTTATTTCGGCATACCTTTTGGCTGATAGCGGGGCATACTTTGCCAGCTGTTCAACTGAGGTTATACGGTTGCGGAATTGCCATTTCCA
>DIKD01000116.1:0-1188 GCA_002421585.1 Dehalococcoidia bacterium UBA5627 | reverse complement strand
TCACAGCTACTGGGTGGTTCGTCGTCACCTTCGCTGCCGTAGCTCTCCGAGAGGGTATCCAAGGAATTACTACTGCAAATTGTTTTTAAATTTGTCTTCACCTGTTTGGTCGATACTCCTTTTTACCTGTTGTTTATTTAGTTTGTTATCTTCGACTTCCTATATATGTTTTCTGATAAAATAATGTATTTATTCAATACTGTATATATTAATTATAGATACTTTTTTTTAAATGTAAAATATGCCTGTTTACGAATAGTAAATAATTAGAATGGATGATATTTTATTCTTTCGCAAAAGATATTGCAAGTGGCATTTATATCTGATACTGGTATAGAATATATAAATATTTTAAAAGAATTTGTGAGGTGAGATTATGAGTGACATTCGAGTGGAAAAACTGGCTGAACTTTTAGTCAATTACTCTGTTACCGTACAGAAGGGTGACAAAGTTAAAATAAGGGGGGATTATGCCGCTGCTCCATTGGTAAAGGCTGTCTATGCCGAGGTATTGAAAGCAGGAGGGCATCCGATAGTGTTTCTGGAGCCGGAAGGGTTAGCTGAAGTCTTCTATAAGTATGCTTCCGATGAGCAGTTGAAATTTATCCATGAGCCTGAAAAGATTATCACTGACAAGTACGACGTTTCCATAGCTATCGGAGCCACTTCAAACACCAAAGCCCTCAGCAGTGTGGAGCCGTCGCGAATGGTAACCCGCCATCAGGCCAGAACAGAGTTGATGAATACACAGATGCGCCGTTCCGCCGACGGGAAGTTTCGCTGGGTTTATACCATATTCCCCACCAATGCCTATGCACAGGATGCCGAGATGAGCCTTTCCGAATATGAAGATTTTGTTTATAAAGCCTGTCTGCCCGATATGGAAGACCCGGTAGGCTACTGGCAGCGTTTTTCAAAACGCCAGCAGAACATTATAGACTGGCTGAAAGGTAAGAAGTTCGTCTACATCAGGGGAGAGGAAACCGAACTGACTCTGAGTATCGAGGGGCGTCCTTTCATAAACTGTGACGGCCGTTATAATATGCCTGACGGAGAGGTGTTTACCAGCCCGGTCGAAGACAGTGTCAACGGGCATGTTTATTTTTCTTATCCGGCCATTGAGGGCGGCAAAGAGGTTACCGGCGTCAGGTTGTGGTTTGAAAACGGCAAAGTGGTGAAAGCCAGCGC
>DIKD01000107.1 GCA_002421585.1 Dehalococcoidia bacterium UBA5627 | reverse complement strand
TTTTCTTGGCATGTAAAAAGCTTTCCACTTCCCTTCTTCCGTTGCTTTCCTGTAAATATTTTCGCATTTCTTCTTTTCTTTGCCCGGCGTCTTTTATCATACTCTCGATTTCCTCATCCACTTCCTGCTCGGAAACGGTTATTCCCTCCTGCTTGGCTACCTCGCGTACCACCAGTGTCCACAAAACTCTCTTTTTAGCCATAGGCTTGCCGTTTTCTCTTAACTTCGCTTCGGGCACCTGCTTCATTCTCTCTTCGAATTCCTTCTCATCACGGCAGGATGCCTGCAGCTGCCGCTTGTATTCCTCTATAAGATCCTGCAATTCCATATCAATCATGACCGGAGGATATTCCAATTTGCTGATTTCTATCAATTTCTCAATAACTTTTTCCTCGTAATTGGCAACAGCATTGCGTTCTTTTTCGCTTTTTAAGTTGGTGCGAATTCTGTCCTTCAAAGCCTCAAGAGACTCTATGCCGGGTGAAACCTTCTTGGCAAACTCATCATCGAGTTCCGGTAAGGTCATTCCGCGTACATCCTTGATGGTTACGGTAAATTCAATCTCTTTTCCGGCTACCACTTTATTCTCATAATCATCAGGAAGATTTAATTTAAATTTAGATTCTTCCCCTTTTTTCATTCCGACTAATTTATCGGCTAAACCGGGTATTTCCTTGGCAAATTCCGAATTCAACTCAAAGGTGATGCCCTTATTACGAATAATCGGAGACTCATAAATCTCTCCTAATATGTCCGCCGTGACGTTATCCCCATATTTAATCGGGCTATCCGATGACTCGGCACTACCACCATACTGCTTGCGCAGATTATCCAAAACCTCATTAAGTTCTTCATCGCTAACTTCCAGCGGTTCCGGCTCTACGACCATATTTTTATAATCACCCAGTTCGACTGTCGGTTTCAAAGCAACAATCATTTCGAACTTCAACGGTTCGTTTTCCACAATTTTAACCATCGGCTGCATTACCGGTTCCAAATTGTGTTCTTTAATGACGTCATCGCAGATATAAGGAATCGCTTCCCTGATAGCATCCTCAAGCAGTTTTTCCCTGCCGACATGTTTTTCCAGAATATCTCTGGGTGCATTACCTTTGCGAAAACCCGGCACCTCGGTTCTTTTGACCAACCGTTGATACGCTTTTTCCATGTATCCTTCCATCTCCGAAACTTCGTTTACAACGGTCAGATAGCTCATATGGTTTTCTGTTTTATCCAGTGTTGATTTCATCGTTACCCCTTTATATTATTTATTCTTCCGTCTGTTCATCCACCAGTTTTATATGCAATACGTCTATATCCTCCCGGCTGACAACATCGGGAGCATTAAAACATAAATCATAAGCATTTTGATTCTTCGGGAAAGGAATTACTTCCCTGATGCTGCTTTCACCGGCAATCAACATCAACATACGGTCCACCCCTATTGCTATTCCTCCGTGCGGCGGTGCGCCGTAGCTGAAAGCCTCCAGTAAATGCCCGAACAGCTGGTCGATGGATTCATCCGTGTGGCCCATCACCTTAAACACTCTTCTCTGCAATTGGGCATTATGAATCCTGATGCTACCACCACCAACTTCGTAGCCATTTAATATTATATCATAGCTCTGGCTGAATACATCTTTCGGATTCGAGTCCAAAATGGGGATATCTTTTTCTTTCGGTGATGTAAAAGGATGGTGCATCGCTTCCCAGCGGTTCGTTTTATCATCCCATGTAAATAACGGGAAATTGACAACAAAACAATAGGCAAATAAATCAGGGTCTGCCAAATTGAGGCGATTGCCCATTTCCAAACGCATCCTGCCAAGAACATTGCTTACGGTAGCGTCATCACCTGCGGCAATCATTAACATATCACCGGGAGCAGCCCCAAGACGTTTTGCCATTTCTTTAATCTGTTCAAGCGTAAGAAACTTGGCTATCTGAGATTTAATTGTCTCTGAAGTCAATTGCTCAATACTTGATACCGAAGAATCCAGTATAATGGTTGCCAGCCCTTTAGCACCGAAGCCTTGAGCGATCTCGTTCAGCTCATTTATCTGCGCACGAGAATAACCGGCACAACCGGGAGCGCTAATTCCCTTAACTTTGCCACCGGCGGCAACTGCCGAGCTGAAAACGGCAAATTCGCAATCGGCAACAATATCCGAAAGGTTTTTTAACTCCATTCCGAAACGTATATCCGGTTTATCGGAACCGAAACGCTCCATTGCATCGGCATAATTAATACGCGGGAACGGTTTTATAAAACGCTTTTGCGGTTTTACCTCTTCCATTATTTTGACGAAGAGGTCTTCGATTAACTGCATAACATCCTCTTCTTCCGCAAAGCTCATTTCTATATCAAGCTGTGTAAACTCCGGCTGCCTGTCCGCACGAGTATCTTCATCGCGGAAACACTTGGCAATCTGGTAATATTTTTCAACCCCTGCTACCATTAAAAGCTGTTTCAACTGCTGAGGTGATTGCGGCAGGGCATAAAACTTACCGGGATAAACGCGGCTCGGTACCAGGTAATCACGAGCACCCTCGGGAGTTCTTTTTATAAGTATAGGAGTTTCGACTTCCAAAAACCCCCGGCTGTCCATAAAATCACGCATCATCTTGGTTACCCGATGACGCAGAATAACATTGTTTTTCATTCTTTCACGCCTGATATCCAGATACCGGTATTTCAGGCGCAGGTTTTCATCGATTTCAATATCCTCATTAATGTAAAAGGGAGGAGTTTTAGAAGTATTCAATATCTTTATGGTATCGGATAATATCTCAATTTCCCCGGTCGGTAATTTAGTATTTTCCGTGCCAGGCGGACGCAAAGAAACCTGCCCAACCACCTGTATTACATATTCGTTTCGTAACTGGCTGGCAATATCATGACATTCTTTGGAGCTTTCGGGATTGAAAACTACCTGCACAACCCCATCTCTATCCCTGAGGTCTATAAAAATCAAACCACCATGGTCACGGCGACGGTCCACCCAGCCACCAAGGGTTACAATCTGTCCATTATTATTCCGGTTAAGTTCCCCACAACTGTGACTCTTAAGCAAACTTCTTCCCCCTGACCTAAAATATGTAATTTACGTAAAGCTAATTATAACTCAGGGCTGTATATTGTTCAAACACAAACCGATAAAATAAACCGGCAATTTTATTAGCTGTTTGCCCGCCCAAAATTATTTGACCATAGTTTAGCTTTAACTTATACTATCATTTCACCCTGTTGCATATTAAGTATTCAGAAATATACCGGAATGCAAAATTGTGTCAAAATACTTTTGTAAATTATTGTTTTCGGCTAAATAATATAAACAGATATTCCTTTATACCATCAAACAAATGTATAATTAGTTGATATTATCTTTATTACCGGCAACCTTTTGCGAGAGGAGTGAAAGATAATAAAATGGCAAAATTCGATATTACATCACTCGACCCCACCAAACTGAAGGATTGGGAGATAGCGGAAGAAGCAGAAAAGTATATGAAGCCGATTTCGGCACTGGCAGATGAATGGGGAATATATAAAGAGGAGCTTTTACCGTACGGACACTATATCGGTAAAGTTGATTTTCCCCTCATTCTTGACCGGCTTAATAATAAACCGAACGGAAAGTATATCGATGTTACCGCCATAACCCCCACCCCCCTCGGAGAGGGTAAGAGCACTACCACCATGGGACTGGTACAGGGGCTGGCTAAAAGAAATAAAAACGTATCCGGCGCTATCCGCCAGCCTTCCGGAGGACCCACATTTAATATCAAAGGCAGTGCTGCCGGAGGCGGGCTTTCCCAGTGCATACCTTTGACGCCTTTTTCGCTGGGATTGACCGGGGATATCGACAACGTAACCAATGCCCATAACCTGGCGATGGTAGCTCTAACCTCTCGCCTGCAGCACGAATTCAATTACGATGATGAGATACTTGCGCAGAAAAATTTGAAACGCTTGAATATCGACCCACGCAATGTGCAGATGAAATGGGTGATGGACTTTTGCGCACAGTCGCTTCGGGATATCGTAATCGGTATCGGTGACAAGATGGACGGTTTTATGATGCGTTCCGGTTTTGCTATTTCGGTCAGTTCGGAGGTTATGGCTATCCTTGCTGTCTTTAACAGCTTGAAAGACCTGCGGGAACGTATGTCTAAAATTGTGGTTGCCTATGATAAACAGGGTAATGCGATAACTACGAAAGACCTTGAAGTCGATGGAGCCATGACTGCCTGGATGGTAAGAGCGGCTAACCCCAACCTGTTACAGACACTTGAAGGGCAACCTGTGATGGTTCATGCCGGTCCTTTTGCCAATATCGCAGTCGGGCAGTCATCGATTGTTGCCGACCAGGTGGCTTTAAAACTATCCGACTACCACGTTACGGAGAGTGGATTCGGCGCAGATATCGGTTTTGAAAAGTTCTGGAATATCAAGTGCCGCTTAAGCGGTCTTGTTCCCAATTGCGCCGTGATTGTTGCCACTGTCAGGGCGCTCAAGATGCACGGCGGCGGGCCAAAAGTCACACCGGGAAAACCACTGGATGAGGCTTACACGACTGAAAATGTCGGGTTGGTTGAAAAAGGATGTGAAAACCTGATTGCGCATATCGAAACGGTGAAAAAAGCCGGTATCAATCCGGTGGTATGCATCAATAATTTTTATACCGACACCACAAATGAAATAAATACTATAAAAAGAATGGCGGAACAGGCAGGCGCCAGGGTTGCACTATCCCAGCACTGGCTAAAGGGCGGAGCAGGGGCTCTGGAACTTGCTGATGCAGTTATAGAAGCCTGTGAAGAAAAAGTGGATTTCAACCTGCTTTATGAAGATAATACTCCCATAAAACAGAGAATAGAAACTATTGCTAAGAAAGTATACGGAGCCGACGGAGTCAGTTATTCACCCGAAGCCAATGCCAAGATAGAACGGCTGCAAAAAGACCCGGATATAAACAAACTGGCAACCTGTATGGTAAAAACACACTTAAGTCTGACGCATGACCCTAATATTAAAGGGCATCCGAAAGACTGGACTTTGCCTATAAGGGATGTTTTAACCTACAACGGAGCGGGCTTCATCGTTCCGGTTGCCGGCGACATTAAACTGATGCCCGGCACATGCTCCGACCCTGCCTTCCGCAGAATAGACGTAGATGTGGAAACAGGAAAAATAAAGGGATTGTTTTAATATGACGGAAGAAAACACGGAAATTAAATATACGGTACACTTCGTACCGGATGACGTCGATATATTCGTTAACCCGGGCGATAATCTGATGGAAGCAGCGGTTGCCGCCGGTGTACATATTAACGCCTCTTGCGGCGGTGCCGGCGTCTGCGGAACCTGTAATGTCATTATCAAGCGCGGACAGGTTGAAAGCATAAGAACCGACAAGATTTCGGAGCGTGATTATAAAAAGGGCTTTAGGCAAGCCTGTAAAAGCAAAGTTATGTCTGACCTTATAGTTGAGATTCCGGCAACATCGAAACTGGAAAAAGCCGTTCTCTCAAGGGAAGAACTTCTATCGTCATGCACATTGGCAAGCGGGTGGAAATTCGACCCGCCGGTAAAAAAGGTTTATCTAAAATTAACACCACCCGGAATGGAAGATAATACCGGCGACCTTTCGCGGCTTATGAAAGGCTTAAAGCAACTATCCGGTTTCGACAAGGTTTCCGTTGATGGCGATATACTTTACGGGCTCGCTGATATTTTAAGAAAAGATGACTGGAATGTCACCGTCACCTTGCTTGAGGATAGCGATAACAGCTTTAAGCTGATTAATATCGAACCCGGCGATACCCGGGCGGGAAATTACGCTCTGGCTTTCGACATTGGTACTACTGCGGTCAGAGGACAGTTATTGGACTTAAACCGCGGGCGTATTCTTGCCCAAGGCATAGATTATAACCGCCAAATCAGTTACGGAGAGGACGTTATCAGTCGTATCGCCTGGGCACAAAAGCAGGACGGGACGGAGAAACTGCAAAAAGCGGTCGTTGCCACCATCAATGATATGATAAAAGGACTTGTTAAGAAAGCAAATATCAACATATCAGATATAACACATTTTGTATTTGCCGCCAATACCGTAATAACTCATTTACTGCTGGGGCTAAATCCGAAATATCTAAGATTGTCGCCGTATGTGCCGACGGCAAATTACCTGCCGTTTATAAAGGCGCACAGAATAGGCATAGAGTTATCGGATTATGTTTATCTCTACTCCCTCCCCTCTGTAGCCAGTTACGTCGGCGGAGATATAGTTTCCGGAATACTGGGTACCGGCACCTATCAAAAGGACAAATTAACTCTTTACATAGATATCGGCACCAATGGAGAAATAGTGCTTGGAAATAAGGATTGGATGGTTACCGCCGCCTGTTCTGCCGGACCGACCTTTGAGGGGGGTGGTATCAAACACGGTATGATAGCCACATCCGGCGCTATCGAAGGCTTCGATGTCGATGCAAGGACATACGAACCCTTAATTACCACCATTGACGATGCCAAACCAAAGGGAATCTGCGGTTCGGGCTTGATAAACATAGCGGCAAAGCTGTTCGAAAAAGGAGTCATCGACCAGAACGGTAAGTTCAACAAGGGATTGTTGAACCGCAGAATCCGGGAAAGCGATAACGGCTTCGAATATGTACTGGCTTACGGCACTGAAACACAGACATATAAGGATATAGTTCTTACCGAAACCGATATTGCCAACATGATTCGCTCCAAGGCAGCTATGTATGCCGGATATCGCACGCTTTTGCAGAGTGTCGATAAAAAATTTATTAATCTGGAACAGGTGATAATTGCGGGGACTTTCGGCAATCATATCAACATAGAAAACGCTATAACCATCGGGCTTTTACCGGATATTCCCAAAAACCGTTTCTTATTTGTCGGAAACGGTTCACTACTGGGAGCCCGGCTATCTGCTTTCTCACAAGACCTGTTAAATGACGGGAGGAAAATCGCATCTATGATGACCAATCTTGAATTATCCGAAAACAGCCTCTTTATGGACAACTACGTTGCCGCTCTGTTTTTGCCGCATACCAATGGGGGTGAGTTCCCATCGGTAACAGCGGGAGGAAAGTAAATTATGGCTGCAATAATTATTGACGGAACGGCTACGGCTAAAAACATACGCGAAGAATTAAGCGAAGAGGTCATTCGCTTAAAAAAACAAT
>DIKD01000024.1 GCA_002421585.1 Dehalococcoidia bacterium UBA5627 | reverse complement strand
TTGGAAAGAGGTAGTGGTTTGGTCACCGGGCTATTTTGTATCGACAGTAGGATTGGATGAGAAGCAGATTACGGAGTATGTAAAATGGCAAGAGGGTTATAAGCCATCACAAGGCGAATTTGAAGCCGATGAAACCTATATAGGTGGTAAACGTCAAGGTAAAAGAGGTATTTCTGGAGTGTATCACGCTGTTAGAGAAAAGTATTTACAAGATTATAGTAATGAGTATGCTTTTAGATATAACCATAGAAAAGACGGTAAGCCTATGTTTTTGTCGGTTTTGGAGAAGATTTAACAGGTTTACAAACCTTTTTAAGGTCTGCTATAAAATCACGTTTTGTGTAATTCTGTTGTCTATTACCTATTGTCTTATGGATATCATTTTACCAATTTAAGCCGTCTCAAGTCTTTTACAGTCCAGCCAGCATCTTCTATTAAAGCCCTAATAAGGCCAGGCCCATATGTTTTATTATTTGAATGATAATGAATTGATACTTTTCTACCGTCTGGATGTCTATATATTCGTTCTGTCTTAACTTCTTCGTCAAGCACAAAACCATCTTTTAAAAGGGCTTTTATTAGTTCTCCGGCTGTTAGCCCTTTAATCTGGTCCCACTCATTAGCAGAATAACTCATGCAAGAATAAGTTCCAAATTCTGGGAATATCGCTCTGTACAACTAGTATCATTATCAGGAATTTGAGTAATCCCAGTAGGGAGGGGTTCGTTATGCTTTGCTACAGAGGTTAAATATGCCTGAATAGCGTATTTAACATTTTGGCGTGCTTCTTTAATTGTTGCACCATAAGTATGTAATCCCTTGAGTGCTGGGCAATACGCATGATAGCCATCACCGTCTTCATCAATACATACTTCTATTTTTATCATTATTGGTTTACTGTTTTCATGCTTCATAATTCACCTTTATACTGTTGCTTTACATTAAAAACTAATTAGTTTATATGCAATTGTAGTAATGTTATTTCACAAACAGGCAACGCTATATACACTTATATATTTCTACACTTCTATTATCCTGTTTTATATTACCGTTGTCAACAGTTTTTTATACTATATTTATTTAGTCGAGTATTTGGCAATACGTTACTTTAAGGGATAGTTACCTTTAAAAATATTCCCTGTAAATTCAAGAAACTCTTGACAGCCCCCCTTTTTTCTTATTATAATCAAGTGAAATTGATAGAAAACAAGAATACTTTAATTTACTGGGGGTTAATTTGAATCAATTCGGAAAACATATAGCTATTATGATTTTGTTATCCGTAATGGCTTTATCTGTCTGTTTTGTTTCAGGATGTAATCCGCAAGTCCAAACTGTTACTCAAACAACAACTTCAACGGTAACCGAAACCGTTCAATTGATAAGCGTAACCGATGATGCCGGTATAACTTATACCTTCGACGGTGCGGTCGATACAATAGTGTCGATGGCGCCTGCCATTACGGAAATCGTCTATTTCGTCGATGCCGGAGAAAAACTTGTCGGCAGAACCGACTACTGTAACTATCCCGAAGAGGTGAGCGAAGTAGAAAGTATCGGCGGCTACTATGACCCCAACAAGGAGAAAATCCTTCTACTTAACCCCGATGTTGTACTTGCAGACAGCATTCAGTGTACCACAGGGGATGTCGAATGGCTGCAATCGCACGGACTAACCGTTATCGTCATAGCCCCCTCTGACATCGAGGGTGTTATGAGGGATATAATGCTTGTAGGCGAGCTCTTGGGACATCACTCCTTGGCGGCTGATGTTGTAGCGGGTCTGCAAAACAGAATAGATGCTGTCTGTAGCGCTCTTGGCGGGCTTGATGAAGCCGAAAAACCGTCTGTATTGCATATTACATGGTTCGACCCTTTGTGGACAACCGGCAAATATACATTTTTGGATATTATTATCGGCATGACAGGAGGCGTTAATGTCTTTGCTGATGTGGAATGGGATGTTCAGGTTGACCTGGAACAGGCGGTAATACGCAACCCTGATATTATTACTGTTGTTACCGACCATGGCTCCGAATCATCTTTTTATGCAGTTGTTGCGGAAGACTCTCCCTTTAAAGAAACAAATGCCTATTTGAACGGGCATATCTATATCGTTGATTCCGATATCGTCTGCCGTGCCGGTCCGCGTATAGTTGATGCGCTGGAAATCTATACCGGTCTTTTACATCCGGATTTATTCTCTTAAATTAAGATAATTCAATACCATTAAATATTCATACCATACGGGAAGAAAAATGTACTCCCGGAGGTAGGGTTGCTGTTGGTATTGAGCAGGGAATCGGCGATAGTGATCATAGCAGAAAAGAAAATAGATTATACGAATCCGGTCAAGTGGAAGGGAAGGATACTTGCCTCTATCTTACTATTTGTATTATTACTGTTGGTAATATTCTTTGCGGTTAGTATGGGGAGTTCATCCATTCCTTTTTCAACAACCATAAGTATCATTTTATCCAAAATACCGTTTATTTCCATATCTGAAACCTGGCAAGGAACGACGGAAACGGTTATTACCAGCTTGCGTATGCCGCGTGTTCTTTTAGCCGGTCTGACAGGAGCGGCGCTGGCGGTTGCCGGCGCTACCTATCAGGGGCTTTTCCGCAATCCGCTGGCAGATCCTTATCTGATAGGCGTATCGCAGGGCGCGGGGCTGGGCGCTGTTATCGGTTTCTTGATTCCGATAAGTAGTTCTTTTTGGAGTTTGAACCTGGTATCAATCTTCGCTTTCATCGGAGGATTGGGTGCGGTATTCGTAGTCTATTCACTGGGAAAGGTGGGGAAAAGCCTGCCGATGACAACTTTGATTCTTGCCGGTGTCGCTCTGGGAGCATTCTTGTCTGCAATTACTTCTTATCTTTTAATAACCAGCGGTGAATCTTTCCGCGGTATGTCGTCATGGCTTTTGGGCGGCTTTTCGTCTCCGAAATGGATTCACGTTTGGATAACTATGCCTGTTATTGTTCTGGGCTCCCTGTTTATATGTCTCTACGGGCGCTCGTTGAATGTAATGCAGTTCGATGAAGAGCAGGCACAGCAACTCGGTATCAACGTTGAGCAAACCAAACGCATACTACTGGTAGTGGCTACTTTAATTACCGCTGCTGCCGTCAGTTTCGGCGGTATTATCGGATTTGTTGGCATCATAATTCCGCATGCGGTACGTTTAATATGGGGTCCCGATTTCCGCTTTTTGCTGCCGCTATCTATTCTTTGCGGCAGTATATTCCTGATTCTTGCCGACCTTTTGGCAAGAACGGTTATGCCTCCTACCGAAATACCGCTTGGAATCGTAACCGCTTTCTTCGGCGCTCCATTTTTCCTGTATCTTTTAAAGCGTAAAAAGAAGGCGGTTTTTTAAATAAGGAGAGAAATTATGCAAAAATTGTCCTTAAAAAATGTCACTCTCGGATACGGCGAAACAATAGTTTTATCGGGTATCGATATGGAAATCCTTTCGGGGGAAGTACTGGGTATTGTCGGACCCAACGGGTGCGGCAAATCCACACTTATAAAAGGTATAACCAGGGTTATTCCGCTTAAAGGTGGTGATATTTTACTTAACGAAAGGTCTACAAAAGGTATATCACAGAATGATATTGCCCGTACTGTAGCCGTTGTTCCTCAATCGGCTGCGCTGCCGGAGGCGTTTACTGCTTTTGAAATAGTGCTGATGGGGCGTACTCCGCATATGAAGTTTTTGGAATACGAAGGACAGAAAGATGTCGATATCGCAGTAAAAGCAATGAAAATGACGGATACTATTCATCTTGCGGAAAGGCGTGCAGGCGAGCTTTCAGGCGGTGAAAGACAGCGTTTAACAATTGCGCGCGCCCTGGCACAGCAACCGCAAATAATCCTGTTAGACGAGCCTACTTCGCATCTCGATATCAACTACCAGATAGAAACACTGGAACTGATATCCGAATTGTGTAAAAAAGAGCGGCTGGCAGTACTTGCCGCTTTGCATGACCTCAATCTGGCGGCTCAGTATTGCGATCGAATCATTATGCTGAATAAAGGCCGTATTTTTAATGAGGGAACGCCCTGCGAAGTGGTAACTGCTATAAACGTCAAACAGGTTTACGGAGCCGATGTGTGCATATCTTCGCATCCGGTAAACAGGCTTCCGGTTACGCTGGTAACGGGTAGCCGCTGGCATAACGGGAATTAAAAAAGTTAGATAATCGATTATTATTTTGAGAGGTATGAATGAGCAGTTTGCTATCGCAGATTTTAAGAAAAATAGAGCCTGTCGACCGGAATGTAATAGAGCTGGCGCGTAAACGGCAGGATTTGCTTACCAAGCCCAGAGGCAGCCTTGGCAAGCTGGAAGGTGTATCTATCAGGGTAGCCGGTATACGTCGCTGTATTACCTCTACATTCGATAACAAAGCTATTGTGGTTATGGCGGGCGACCACGGTGTGGTAGTGGAAGGAGTCAGCGCCTATCCGCAGGAAGTAACGCGCCAGATGGTCTATCCGTTTCTTAACGGATGTGCCGCTGTCAATGTTTTTGCCAGGCATATCGGGGCGCGAGTGGCTGTTGTGGATATGGGAGTTATAGGCGGTTTCGAATCAAATCCTTTACTCGAATGTAAGTCGATTGCAGATGGTACCTCCAATATGGCAAAAGGTGCGGCAATGACTCGCAAACAGGCAACCGATTCAATAGAAGCAGGCATTGCTGTTATCGAATCACAAATAGCAAAGGGGTTGGATATCGTCGGCACCGGTGAAATGGGTATCGGCAACACCACTGCCGCCAGCGCCATTTGTGCGGCGGTTACCGGAAGGTCTGTGGCGGAAGTTGTGGGGAGGGGAACAGGCATCGACGATATCCAACTAAAGCACAAAATAGAGGTCATTAACCAGGCTCTGGAGGTCAACCAACCCGACGGCAACGATGCCATCGATATTCTATCGAAAGTCGGCGGTTTCGAAATAGGGGGGCTTACCGGGGTAATTCTGGGTGCGGCTGCCGGTAATATTCCGGTTGTAATCGACGGGTTCATATCCGGAGCGGCGGCTTTACTTGCGGTTAAACTATCACCTCAGGTAAAAGATTATCTTATTGCCTCGCACCTTTCCGAGGAGCGCGGGCATCGCGTTATGCTGGAATATATGGGATTAATACCTCTATTGGACCTGGATATGCGTCTCGGTGAAGGCACCGGCGCTGCTCTTGGGATTTCGCTGGTTGAGGCGTCGGTAAAGATATTAAAAGAGATGAAAACCTTCGAAGAAGCGGGTGTTTCGGATAAGGATACTGAGGGTTAGATGGGTTTTTGGATAGCGCTGCAGTTTCTAACCATAATCCCGATGCCGTTTAAAAGAGAACCGAAAGAGCGGGAAATCGCCTCTTCTCTGGTCTTTTTCCCAGTAGTCGGTTTACTTATCGGTCTGCTGCTGCTTTTAGCCAACTGGGGACTGGGGGAAATTTTTGATCCTGTCATTACCTCTGTTTTGACGCTGCTGGTCTGGGTATTAATCAGCGGCGCCATGCATCTCGACGGGCTTGCCGACAGTTGTGACGGGTTGGCGGGCAGTACTGCCGAAAAACGGCTGGAAATTATGAAAGACAGCCATACCGGGGCTTTCGGTGTTGTCGGGATTTCTCTGTTGCTGCTGGTAAAGTTCGCCGCTATAGTTTCATTATCCGGCTGGGATTGGGAAGCGTTGGTGCTGGCACCGGTACTTGGTTCGTGGGCGATGGTTTTGGCAATTACTGCCTTCCCGTATGCACGCAAGAACGGGGTGGGGCAGGCATTCAAACAGGGTGCTACCGAGTTGAAGTTGATTATAGCATCGCTTATTACACTGGCAGCCGCCGTATTATTGGCGGGGTGGTGGGGAATTGCCATTATGGCAATAACCTGTCTGGTCACTATTATGATAGGCTTCTTTTTCAAATCACGGTTGGGTGGTTTAACCGGTGACACGTACGGAGCCGTCAAGGAAGTTAATGAGGCAATGGTGCTGATTATTACACCTGTTCTGCTTTCGATCGGTTTTTAAGGAGTTTTGTTTTGAAATTATATTTGGTACGGCACGGGCAAACCGATTTAAATAAAGTCAGGCGTTTTCAGGGGCGTATCGATGTTCCTTTGAATGAAACGGGCAGGGAGCAGGCGCAAAAATTATCTTTACGATTATCTTCCGAGCCGCTTGATAAGATATTCGCCAGCCCGCTTTCAAGGGCACAGCAGACGGCAGAAATAATCCGCAGCAATCATCAAATTGACATAACGGCAAGCGAAGACCTTGTAGAGATGAGTTTCGGCAGCCTGGAGGGGAAAACATTTCAAGAGATAAACGGAATCTATACGGATTGGGACCCTGCTGTTTTCGATTTCACTTTTGCGGGAGGCGAAAACCTGGGTAAACTTGTGATTCGTATGAAGTCTTTTTTGGATATGCTGAAGAAACAGGATGAAAACTCCCAGATACTTGTTGTATCGCATTCCGGTGGTTTAAGGGTTATGCTCTGCCTTTTACTTGGCATAGATGTAAATAAGTGGTGGCAATTCAAAATAGATGTTGCCTCGTTATCCATAGTAAGTGATGTAAACCGTGGTGTGGTCTTGAATCTGCTAAACGACACTTCACATCTGAACATGGGATGAATAATATTGATTTGTCATAGTTGTTATTTTTCCGCTCTTGGGACCCTTCGACAGGCTCAGTGCGAGCGGAAAAAGATACATAAGCTGTTCGTGATCTTTTCACACACTTGGGATGAGATTGTCGAGCCATTCCTCATCAGTCTCGCTAAAGCTCGACAGCTTCCCCCAAGGGAAGCCATTTTTAAGTCCCGACCTGTCGGGGTGACGGATTAGGGTGATAATAAAGTCCCTATAGGTTGGGATTGAACCATAACGGCGACATGTTAAATATTTGGTTGGTAAGCAGGGGAACAGACAATTATGAAAAAAACATTTGTATCCTGGAGCGGCGGAAAAGATTGTTGTCTTGCCTGCTTTAAGGCGATGAATGACGGGCTTGAGGTCGGCTTTTTATTGAACATTGCTACTGAAGACGGCACTCGTTCCCGTTCTCACGGGCTTTCAAAAAAGGTTCTCAAAATGCAAACCGAGGCTATGGCTCTACCACTTATTCAGCGGAAAACAAGCTGGGACAACTACGAGCAAGAATTCTCTAAAGTTTTACTGGAGTTAAAAAAACAGGGAGTAACGGACGGGGTTTTCGGCGACATCGATTTAGACGAGCACCGCGAGTGGGTAGAAAGAGTCTGCCGGGAATGTGGGATTACTCCACATCTTCCTCTATGGGGTAAAGACCAGTCCGATTTACTGGAAGTGTTTATTGATAGCGGTTTTAAGGCTATAATTGTGGCTACTGATGTCAGTGTGATGGGGGAGGAGTGGTTGGGCAGGGTGGTGGATGCAAGCCTGGTGGCGGATTTGGAAAACGCCGGGAATATTACGCCTTGCGGCGAGGCCGGCGAATATCATACACTGGTTATCGGAGGCCCTCTATTAAAAAAGGATTTAGAGGTCTCAAAGGCTGAAAATGTCTTGAGAGACGAACACTGGTTTTTGGATATACAATTGTGTAAATACGCAGACAAAGAGGTTTAAATTGAGCTGTATTTTAATAACAGGCGGTGCCCGGGCAGGTAAAAGCAGTTATGCGCAAAAACTGGCTGCCGATATTGGCGAAAAGGTATTGTTTGTGGCAACCGCTGAGGCTAAAGATGAAGATATGCGCCTGCGTATTGAAAAACACAAGAAATCGCGTCCCTCGCGTTGGGAAACACTTGAAGCGCCTAAAAATGTTGCTAAGGTTATAGAAAGTGCTGCCGGGGACTACTCTATCGTTATCATTGATTGCATTACTATGCTGGTATCAAATTTAATGCTTGGTGTAAAAGATGAAACATTCGCTGAATCGGAAATATTGAAAGAAATCAATGCTCTTATAAATGCCATGAAGGCAAAATCAGCTACTTATATATTGGTGTCAAATGAGGTGGGGTTGGGAATAGTTCCCGATAACGAACTCTCCAGAAACTACCGCGACTTACTCGGCAGGGCAAACCAGTTACTTTCCTCATATGCCGACGATGTTTATCTGCTTGTTGCAGGTATTCCTGTTAAGATTAAGTAAATTACCCTTCCCAAAACAAATTAGCCTGGCTTTGCGCCAGGCTAACTGAAAGGATAAATCTATGAAAAAAAGAGAGTTTTATTGTTTAATTATTTAGCGGTTGTTTCGATAGCTTTCGGCTCGTTTACTACTTTTACCTGAATCTGTTTCTTCTTTTTCTCTTCCGCTTTGGGCATCTTAATAGTCAAAACACCGTTGCAGTAAGAAGAAGAGATTTTTTCAGCATCGACTGTATCGGGCAGTCGGAGTGCTCTGAAGAAAGAGCCTTCCGGCCTCTCCTTTATGAGATAAGCAACGTCCTGTTCTGATTCAGACTTTCTTTCCGCCCTGATGGTCAGAACGTTATCCTCGATTGCTACATCGATTTCCTCCGGTTCAATTCCGGGAACGGATGCGCTGACGATGATATCATCCTCCTTCTGCATAACGTCTATCAGGATGTTCCAGTCCTCTGACCCGTCACTAAAAGTCTGTAAGTTACCGAACCTCCATAGTCTGTCCATTGTATCCTCCATTTGTTTTAACTCCCTGTAGGGATTCCATCTCTGAAGTACCATATCCGAAAACCTCCTTTTAGTTATTTCTTTTTTAGCAATCTCATCAATCGATTGCTAAAATTATTATATAATGCTAATTACTGTTTGTCAATACTCCTGACAACAAATTATTAAGATAATCTTAAAAAAATTATATCGGGGGAGAAATATAAGCGGGGAAAAACTGTTACTAAGGCTTGGATTGCAACAGCCAGATTACGCAGGTGATATCATTTTCGAGTTCGTCGCACTCCGCTTTGGGCATATTCGTTGTTAAAGAGGTTGCCAGCTTTTACTCAACTTCCGGTGAAAGCAGATCTTTATCCATCCTGCTGTTATTATTTGACTCTAAGTAGCTTTTATCAGACATTTAACATCACCGTCCCTTGTGGACAGTTAATATCTGAGCTGAATTATTCTTTGACGGTTCTTTTTCCGTAACCCATTTTTTTTGCTTTATCTGTCCAGCCGCAGTCGGTTTTGAAAGGGACTCCTTTTTTGCCGGCGCCGTATGCCCATTCACAGCGATATTCGCGGCATACCTTCGGTTTGGTATCCTGGATGGTGCAGATATACTTTTCATCTCCGATTCTCTGTGCAAACGGGCAGTGAGTGATTTCTTCCCCGTCCCGAGGTTCTTTCCACAGGTCACCATAACCCTGAGGAGGTGGAACCGTGGCATAGCGCAGGATATCTTCGCGTCCCTGTTGTACCCATCTTTTATAATCTGACGGCTTGGTTATCATTACAGTCGGCGCGCTGCAGCACTTGCCGCACATGGAACATTTTGGTCTCTTTCGGAGTTTTCCGCTCATCGATGTTTTAATTCCTCAGGCTGTGGATAGGGGCAGGTATACGGCCGCCTCTGGCAATAAATGCCTTGCTTGAGAATGTATTAACTGCCATAATCGGGCTGCTGCCTAAAAGTCCGCCGAATTCTACAAAGTCACCCACTTTTTTACCGGGTACGGGGATGATTCTTACAGCAGTCGTCTTGTTGTTTATCATACCTATGGCTGCCTCGTCTGCAATTATGGCGGAAATAGTATAGTCAGGGGTATCTCCCGGTACGGCAATCATATCCAGTCCGACCGAGCAAACACAGGTCATAGCCTCCAGTTTTTCCAGGCTTAGAGCTCCCGCTTTAACTGCCTCCACCATTCCTGAATCTTCGCTAACTGGTATAAATGCCCCCGAAAGTCCGCCTACCTGAGAGCTTGCCATTGTGCCGCCCTTTTTTACCGCATCGTTTAACAATGCCAGTGCGGCAGTGGTTCCGGGTGCGCCGCATCTTTCCAAACCCATATCTTCAATTATATTGGCGATGCTGTCTCCTATGGCCGGGGTCGGCGCCAGTGAAAGGTCGACAATGCCGAAGGTAACTCCTAAACGTCTCGATGCTTCTGTGGCAACCAGTTGCCCCACGCGGGTTATTTTAAAGGCGGTCTTTTTAATCGTCTCAGCAACCTCTGTAAAATCGGCATTCGGTGATATCTTTTTTAAGGCATTATGCATTACGCCCGGACCGCTGACACCTACATTGATAACGCATTCCGGTTCGCCGATTCCGTGAAAGGCACCTGCCATAAAGGGATTATCTTCCGGTGCGTTGCAAAAAACGACCA
>DIKD01000104.1:1428-6743 GCA_002421585.1 Dehalococcoidia bacterium UBA5627 | reverse complement strand
GTTTTTTATTGAAGAAAAAAATGAAGTATCAGACGCTGCGAATAATAGCCCTGTGCCTGTGGATATTATCCTGGGTTATTATTGCCATCGGTGTTGCCGTTTCAATTATCATCGCAGTAGGTGCGGCAACGGCAATCGCTAAAATCGGGTTCTTGCTGGCGGGGCTTGTAGGAACTGCGGTTTCCGGAATGCTTTTTATGGCTGTTTCCAAGATGATAACTTTATTTATCGAAATGAAGGAAGATATCAGTCGAATTCTCGATAAGTCAGAAAAAAGCGACAATTGAATTATGCGATTGATTTATCGTTAAGGCGTAGCCACCAAAAGCTACGCTCTTTTTTTAATGTGAACTTGATTTATAGCGACGGTTTGCGTTAGAATGGGCCTTGCGTTTGGTGCACCGGCTCGGTCAGAGCATCCCGATAAAATCGGGAGAGTTTCTGGAGTTCGAGTCTGTTGGTACAATAGAATAAATGGGCCACTAGCTCAGTTGGTTAGAGCACAGTCCTGATAAGACTGGGGTCTCTGGTTCGAATCCAGAGTGGCCCACCATTCCCCCCCCCAGTACGTAATACCTCAGATACAGTCTGTAATCCCGGTTATTTACATTCACCTGTTTTATTATCGATTTTTCTTAACCGCTTATTTGCTTTATAATACTCCTATCTTTTTGTCGAAAAACGAATTTTTGCGGTTCCGTTTTTCAAGGCGGAACCGTATTATTTTATTATGAGGTAAGCCTATGAGCATCTTAAATCCTGCTATGGAAAGTATCAGCAGGAATGAGCGAAAAAAACTGCAGTCGGAAAGATTACGGGCAACCGTAAAACACGAATATGATAATGTTTCGTTTTATCGAGAGCGTATGGATAAAGCCGGCATCAAGCCGGAGGATATCCGCAGCATCGACGATTTGCATCTGCTTCCGTTTATGGAAAAGAATGACCTTCGCGATGGATTCCCCTTCGGTTTGCTTGCAGTTCCACAGCAGCAAATTGTTCGTATTCAGGGGTCCTCGGGCACATCCGGCAATCCGATTGTTACCGGCTATACGGAAGACGATATAGAAGTCTGGACAGAAATGGCGGCACGTGCTCTTGCTGCTGCAGGGTGTGATACAAACAGCGTTGTTCAAGTTGCCTACGGATACGGACTGTTTACAGGCGGACTGGGCTTGCATCAGGCAGCGTCGCGGTTAGGCTCTATGGTCATCCCGATGTCGAGTGGAAATACGCAGAGACAGCTCATAATGATGAAAGAACTGGGAACGACAATACTGTGCTGCACTCCATCTTATGCTATTTATCTGGGGGAAACTGCACGGGATATGGGTATCCTTTCGCAGTTAAAATTGAAGAGCGGTTGCTTCGGAGGCGAGCCATGGAGTGAGAAGATGCGTGCCGAGCTTGAGAACTTATTCGGTATTGATGCCCTTGATATTTACGGCTTGTCGGAAATAGCCGGACCTGGTGTTTCATTTGAATGTGAGGTGAAGAACGGGTTACACGTAAATGAAGACCATGTTATCGCAGAAGTGGTAAATACTGAAACAGGGAAGCCTTTACCCTGCGGTGAAACGGGTGAACTTGTGATGACTACCATTACAAAAACGGGGCAGCCTATGCTGCGCTACCGTACTCGTGATATTTGTACACTGAACGATGTGTCCTGCTCCTGCGGGCGTACCACATTGAGAATGAGTCGTCTGGCAGGCCGTACCGACGATATGCTGGTGGTCAGGGGTGTCAATGTTTATCCTGGGCAGATTGAGTCCGTTCTGGCGTTAGTCGGTGGGATAACCCCTCACTATCTTATTGTTGCCGACCGCCGGGCTTCATTGGATAACCTGGAAGTGCATGTAGAATTGACCGAGGATATGTTCTCTGATACCATAAGCCAGATTCAGGCTCTGGAAAACTCTATAGCTTCGCAGATTAAATCCGTAGTAGGCATTCAAGCGGATGTTAAGCTTGTACCGCCACGCTCCCTGCCGCGCTCTGAGGGCAAGTCAAAGCGCGTCGTGGACAAAAGGAGGATTTGATATGTTTGTTTTGCAGATTTCAATATTTTTGGAAAATGTTCGCGGCTCACTGCGTAATATGACGGAACTGCTGGGAGAGAAAGAAATCAACTTGCTGGCGCTTACCATTGCCGACACCAGTGGTTTCGGTATAATACGTATTATTGTGAAAAGCGATAATATCAACAGCACTTTAAGTGTGCTGCACCAGGGTGGTTATATTGCGAAAACCAATAAAGTAATCTGTGTTCGTGTGCCGCATAAACCTATGGGCTTGGCGAAAGTAATGGCTGCTCTGGATGATGCGGGTATTTCCATCGAGTACAGTTATTCATTCTACCGGAGCAATTTTGAAGAAGCATGTATAATTATTCGTCCGTCAGACATTGAAGGTGGTATTTCGGCTTTGCAAAAAGCCGATATCGGTATGGTAAGTCAGGAAGAAGTTGACCGTTTTTGACAAACTGGTGTTAAACAAGCCGATATGTAAAGTCGGCAAATAAACTTCCTTTTCACTTTGTATACGCATTGTTTGGTAGATGTAATTATGTTGATTGTCTGCTATAAATGATAACGAAAAGAAAATGGATAGGTAGTGTAAACTTTATTGTGTAAATTCTTTTAAGTAAAAGGTAAAATCCATTGCGTGCTTAAAAATTATATGCAATAATTAAGTACTATAGTAATGCGAGGTGCTGTATGAATCCTGCAAGAAATTTTTGTACAAATTGCGGTCAGCCATTAGGGGCTAAAGCCAAGTTCTGTGCCGGTTGCGGTACTCCTGTAGTTAATATGAATAATGCAGAAGCGGTTTCACCACCGCCCGCATATCAACCTCCCCCTGTAAATAATGCTTATTCGCAATCTTATCCGCCGTCGCAAGCTGCATCACCGCTGCCACATCAACCGCCACCCGTTGTCCCCCCGCAACAGGCGCCGACTTATCAACAGCCGCAGTATCCGCCGCAGCAAACTGCTCCCGGTTACAGTTATCAGCCGCCGGCAGGTCCAATCCCCGGGGAAGTGGTAATCGGGATTATTCCCAACGCTAATAAAAAGAAAAATCTGATTATGTCGGATACCTTCAATATTGTTGTTACCAATCACCGCATGATTTGTGCTCTACTGACCTCCGAGATGATAAAAGAAGAGGCTTCCAAGCATCGCGGACAGGGAGGGGGAGGTTTCTTTGCGGCAATGGGCAGTGGTTATACGTTATGGCAACGCTATTTACAGGTGCCGCCGGACGTAGCACTACAGGAAAATCCAGCCAATTTTGCTATATATATGAACCAGATACGCAAAGTGAAATTTAAGCCCGATAAGGTGTTATTTAAGAAAGGCGCTTTCAGCGTCGGATTTAACAGTGGCTTCGGTGGTAGTAATGATGACGAAAAAACGACCAGGCCGCTGGAAATTGAAACAATGAGCGGGAAGTATAAATTCGAGATTAACGACGCCTATCAGCAACAGGCTGCCGAGTCGTTAAGAAAAGTCGGATTGATAAAATAGCCTGTTTCAAATAGCTACATAAAATGCAATTATATCCCGACCTTAAGGTCGGGATATTTTTATATGTATGTCAATCTTCCTTCAACCTCACGTCCGATGTTCTGGTGATATTTCAGATATTCTTCAAGTGCTTCCGGTACGGAAGTGGCAACTACCTTGGGTATGCCGTGGATTAGCAATTCCTCATTTGTGATATCAAGATATGCTGCAGAATTGGAAATGTGGTATCCGATAAGTCCGATGGAATACTTGCGGTCGCCTTCAACCGGTTGTCCTTCAAATTCCAGGGAAAACAAATCATGCGCAATATCGTTATAAACAGCGTGAATTTTACCGTTTACCTGATAGCATTCACCTTCGCCGTCGCGGTTTTCGGGGCGCATAATATGGGCAAAAATACGCCTTAACTGCGCTCCGGTAATGAAAAAGCGTGTCAGGTAATCCTTAAAGGGAAAACATGTTCGATAATCTTTTAAAGTAACGGCGGGTCCAAGTTGTTTGCTGCGAATTGAACCGGAGCCGATCAGCATAATATCGCACTGCGCAATCTCTGCCAGTGCGTCGGCAAAGAGGTTGCCCAGTGAAGTTTCAATCTCCCTGCAGGGGTGTGTCATGGTATCGGTGAATTTGCAGATTATAGCGCTATACTTGCGGTCTATTTTGGAAGCGTAGTTATCGATATATTCCTTTAATCTCATATCTGGTTCGGCTATACCCTCTACGATGGGGATAAGCTGCCACTTCCATTCTATAATGCTGTTGGTATCATCATCTACCGTGATGTCGAATCTGCCGATTTGGTCGGTGCCGACTCCAGCCTGCGCTATAAGAACATTATTAACGGTTGTCGGTTGCTTCAGTATAGTATGCGAATGACCGCCGATGATTATATCGACACCCCATTCCGGTTTCAACAGTTTTGCCAGCTCGATATCGGACTCGTAACCGATATGCGTCAGCAGTATCGTCAGGTCGATATCATCATTCTTATAGGCATCGGTGATAACACCTACCTCGTGAGCGGCATCTTCCAGAGAGATGAAGCTGCCAACCAGTTTATCCTTTCTTAAGGCATCGAGCACCTTTTCCGTCAGGATACCTATAAACATAATATCAAAACCGTCCATTTTTAGAATCAGATAGGGTTTCATCAGCCTTCTACCGTATTTTTCTATATAAATATTGGCGGTGACAATGGGGAAGTTAGCCATTTTTTCCAAAAAAAGCAGTTGCGGCAAACCGTAATCGAATTCATGATTGCCGAGGGAAACGGCATCGGGAGCCAGGTAATTCATAATTTCCATGGTTGATATGCCCTGGTATTCCGAATCTATCAGGGAACCCTGCAGCATATCTCCGGAAATTACATAAAGCACATTTTTTTCTTCATGCCTGACTTTATTGACGTATCCGGATAACAGTGCCAGCCCGCCGATAAGGCTTTTAGAGCCTTCCTTGACTTCGGTTAAGAAATCACCGTGCATATCGTTTGAATGCAGAATTGTAAATTTCTTGGTCACTCCCATTCCCCCCTCCTTATAATTATTTAGAAAGCAATCTAGCCCTTTTTGTTATAGATCGTCTTTTTAACCACATCTGTTGGCATTGTTTAAATATAGTTGCCGCCGGATTGCAGGTGTGTTTGCCCTATTCGATTGACAATACTTTGTGCATTATCCTCCTCGCCGGGCGGAACCGGTATTCTTAATGTCCAGTAATTGCGTTTGTAAGCGGCTAGGGCAGAGTATGTAATAGTTAGCCGCGAAAGTGCGGTTCTTTCAT
>DIKD01000104.1:0-1392 GCA_002421585.1 Dehalococcoidia bacterium UBA5627 | reverse complement strand
GGCGGTTGAAATAAACCCCGTCAGGCGTAATATAAACTTCCCCATGGTGTTTTTTATTATAGCGGTAAGAGCCGATAGTAGAGAAAACAGCAGCCAGTCCTGCAACAGCGATTATTCCAAGGATTATCATAGAAATTAGCAAAAAGTCCTCGCCGGTAATGATAGCAAGTATTATTCCCACAACCACAGCAATAACCGCAATTAGTCCAAAAAGCCCCCATTTACCGGCAGCATTATCTTTATGCTCCTCCTCAGTATATTGTCGCCATTGTTCCGGGGTATATGTCCAGTGTGCCAGTACATTTTCACTGCGTATTATTGAATCGACACTTTTAGCAAGTTTGAAATAGAGCAAGCCCGCAATCAATCCGGTCAGAAATATAAGAACCCCCCCGACTGAAACCGCATAGCCGCCTTCGAATCCGTCCATTCCTATAATCCCGGGTAAAAAAATGACGATTATCCCTATAACCGCGATCCCCATCCATACCAAGGCAGTGCGGCGCGGCGGATTTTCTTTTACTTCCATAAATATTCTCCCGTAAAATGTTGTTTTTGATTATATTCTATATTTCATTCCTATAGCAACATATTTTTTGTAAAAACTGGTAATCGGGGAAAATGTCTACGACACTATCTTTTTGAAAAATGAGAACCTGTTTGTTGTCTTGACAGCGGATAGCGCGGATACTAGTATTAGCGTATTCGGCGTGCATTGCCAGGGGTGTAAAATTATGGAAACGTTTTGCAGGTTATTGGATAAAATCCGTGCCCCGCTGGTATTTGAAAAAATCTGGCATTTACTGACCTCTGTCAGTATTCTCAGGTCTTCCGAATTGTCCGCCGCGTCAAATATCCTGGGTACAAATGCAATCAGTTATGATAAGGTAAGGGTTGCCGAAGGCAGAATCCTTTCTGTAATCTTCAAATTTAACCGCAACCGGGCATTCACCCTTTTTCATACCATTAATTTTCCCAAAAAAAGCGGGTGTTCAAGAAACGATTTATCCTTGGTTGTGCATGAACTGGTGCACGTTTTTCAGTTTGAGAAAATCGGCAGTCTTTATATACCGCAGGCGCTACGGGCACAGATGAAAGAGGGTTATGATTACGGGGGCCGGCAACAACTGGCACAGGATTGGTCTGTCGGGAAGCACTTTCGTGATTACAACCGTGAGCAGCAGGGGAAAATAGCCCAGGATTACTACAATCTCGTTATTTG
Source organism: Dehalococcoidia bacterium UBA5627 (assembly GCA_002421585.1). Taxonomy (GTDB): domain Bacteria; phylum Chloroflexota; class Dehalococcoidia; order Dehalococcoidales; family UBA5627; genus UBA5627. Next base: position 170 of record DIKD01000104.1, on the reverse strand, counting down.
CACAGCTCTACCGGATGATGACCCGGTCAGATTGGCATATCAACCATTCATTGATGAACTAAGAAACGGGGAATTATAGTAGTATCGCTAATATGATAAAAATACCCCCTGTTCGATAAAACAGGGGGTAACAATGTTTCCCGGTCTTAATATATCCTAAATATTATCAT
>DIKD01000108.1 GCA_002421585.1 Dehalococcoidia bacterium UBA5627 | reverse complement strand
GAGCAGGGGACTCATAAGCCCTTGGTCACTGGTTCAATTCCAGTCGCTGCTACTTTTTTATAATAGTTTAATTAGAGGAAGGTTCCCATACACATTCTTCAGATTTAATTATATATCACTCATCGTCTCTAACGATTAAGATAGAACACTTAAGCTTAATACCGACACTACCAAGCCACGCTTTATAATAGAATGTGAATTGACCTTACTCCTTTAATATGAGAGAATGGATGCTTAAAATGGAAATTCGATTTTTAGGAACTCATAATACTGAGAGCGCTTCCACCAGTATGACATCCATTATTATTGATGGCAGAGTGGTGCTTGATGCTGGTGGATTAACCTCTAACCTGCATATTAGTGAACAATTACAGATTGAAGCGGTGATTTTAACTCATGCTCACTATGACCATATACGCGATATTCCAATACTAGGCATGAATATGTTTCTAAATAAAGCGCATACGGTTCTCTATGGACATGCATCGATTAAAGACTTCTTATCGAGTAGGTTGCTTGATGGTACCATATATTCTGATTTTTTTAAAAAGCCGGCAGATAAACCAACATTTAAATTTGAAGCTGTTGAGGATGGACAAACCCTAACAATCTCTGGCTTCAAGGTTAAAGCTATAGCACTTCCTCATCTATTACCAGCACTAGCTTATGCACTGACATCGAAAGAGGGTAAAACATGTCTTTTTTGCAGTGATACTGGACCAGGTATTGCTCATCACCTGGCTGAGATTGCTCCCAATATTCTAATCATAGAATGTACTGCTACTAACCGTTTTCAAGAGTCAATAAGACAGGGAGGACATTTAACTGCTAGTTTAATCAGGGAAGAACTGATCGAATTCCGCAAAATTACCGGTTACGTTCCCCTTACTTACTGCTTGCATATGAATTCAGACTTAGAAACCGAAATTCATTCAGAACTAAAAGAGCTGGCGAATGATGGATTTAATGTCCATCCTGCATATGAGGGTTTGGTAATTAACCTTTAATATCTAGTGATACGTGCCAGCCAACTGGGAGTAGTGTGACAGAGTTGAAATGTAGAGTTCTATATGAGTAAAGATTAGCATTATAGGTGAAGGTTAAAAGCAATTGGTTCAATTCCAGTCGCTGCTACCAATTTCTTTAAATAGGCTGAGCCTTCTTCAATTCATTTTCTATTTTCAGAAAATCCGATTCTTTTAATTGTGTAAGCTTATCTTGGAGTATTTCTTTGATTTCCTCAATCTCTTTGTCCTCGATTTCTTTCTTTGTCAATAAACGTGTTTTGTATACTGCTGTCCATTTACTATATAGTTTAGTACTTCTGAATAACTTCAAATTTCCTTGGGTGATGTCGTATAATTTTTGCCTTATATCTTGTGGCCCGGGACCGATGATAAGAAATGCATCAACCCTATCAGGACTATTATAAACCTCAAAAACTAAAATTCTTTTACTTTTTACCCAGCCCTGTCCTTTATGAGGAATGAAGTCGAGAGACTTAGGTATAAACCGGATATATGTTTTAGAGGAATCATCAGAAATTAAATTAGCATCTACCTTAATAATATCTATAAGGCAATTGGATATATCGAACTGCTTGTCAGGTTTATATTCAAATATAAGATCCAAAGCAGTCTTATGGTTAGCATAAATTTTTCGACAAAGCTTCTGTATCTCAGAATCTTCCACGATATACCTCCTTAACATTTGTCTGTAGTGTGATATAAAGGTTATCAAATCTGAACCGGCTTTATCTTTTTTACTATCTATAAGATGTTTTATTAATGTGGATATATCCCGATAACTCACTGGGATATACTCGCTATTTCCATTTGGATATTCGCCATCAATTGTTAAATAGATGAATATTGGAATATAATCAGGAAATTCTCTTGTTATCAGTTCTTGATATCGTGTTAATTGATTACCATGTTCAGATGATCTTACTTTATTCTCGATTATGCATATGAATTTATTACTCTCTGATCTTATTAAGATATCTATATTCCGCCATTCTCTTATGACTTCCGCATCACTAAGCTCCCAAGAATCAACATCAATTATAGAAAGGTTTTCTTTAGTTACGGTAGCATTAGAAACACATCTCAGTATAAATGCTTTAAGAAAATAATCACCCATTCCATGATTTTCACCTGGATTTAATAACCAAAAAAGAAAATTCGAATGCTTCACCTCATCATTTCTAATATTTAATGCGGTGAAGATGTTGAACTCATCAGTCATTTCTTCAAGACTTTCTAAATCTTGATTTTCATAAATGAACTTTTCAAGATTTTCTTTTTGTGGTTCACTACCCATATGTAACCTTTATACAGTTTATTTAATTATTTACATCTCGATTTATTAATGCTCATATTATAGCATCGGTTTTACTATTCTTCTATTTGGTATTATAAGTAAATTCTTTTTTTGTTCATTACTACTTACCTACCGCTGATAATTATACACGTAAAAACATTACCACATTAATGTATTAAAACCTATTGACCTTTGAGTTCCTTAAGACTATCATCGCACGCAAATCGAACGAGAAGGAGAACAGGTCCAATGTCTAAGACGGGCAAAAAACCTACGTGATATAATAGTTATTATCAATTCTTTATCTTGAGTAGTAGCAATCGTAATAGAATAACCGGTAATATACTTGGAGGAGCGGTTAAAAGTATGTTCACAAAAAGAATGTTAATATGTGTCATTGCCGGTGCTTTACTCGGAATCGTCTGCATTGTGGGCGCACAGTTAAGGGCTGGGTTTGAGCATGAAGCTCCATATCTTTTTGCCTTCTGGTTCAACCGTTTACTGCTGGGCATCGTCATCGGACTGGCAGCGTTTAAGCTTAGTACAATTCAGGCAATCGGGCGTGGGGCGCTTCTGGGTTTACTGGTTTCGTTCGCTTTTTACAGCTCCACCGGTTTTCAAGACGTTATTGGCTTTATTGCGGGGATAATATACGGTGTTATCATTGAATACGCAGCGCTGAAGCTGGATAAGAAGACTGAATAAAGTTCTTGCATCATTTTTTACGAAAGGATAATCGGTTTTTTTGACAATTACCCCTAATATTTTGAGGCTATCATTGCAGGTAAATATAACAGACAAAGGAAAGGGAGCAATTTAAGTCACTGCCGCTTTTTTTATAAAATGAAAGAAACCGTATCTATCGATAAAGAGCTTTGCACCGGCTGCGGTGTGTGTATTAAAATATGCCCGCAGCAAATATTGTATTTGGATAAAGAGTCAAATACCTGCGCCGTATCCGACCAAACCAAATGCGACAAACTGCGCGGCTGTGAAAGAAGATGCCCTGCCGGAGCTATAAGGATAAATTAAGCCTCTGACATATTACATTAACGGAAGTGCTTGATAGTGAAAAATATCAGCCTTATTCTTAGTTTAATATGTATTTCTATATGCGGAGCCTTAATGCTATCTGCTTGCAGCTCAGCTGTAGCTGAAGATGGGGATACCGTGCGGGTAGATTATACTTTATCCCTGTCGGACGGCACTGTATATCAAACAACAGTCGGGAACCAACCGCTCGAGTTTGTTATCGGAAAAGGCTCCATGCTGGCAGACTTCGAAGAAGCCGTAATAGGGATGAAGACCGGAGAATCCAAAACCATTACAATTGCGGCAGCTGACGCCTACGGAGAATACAGGGAAGACCTTATAATCACAATCAAACGCAGCCAGATACAGGGCGGAGAAGATGTCAAAGTCGGTGATTACCTTACAGTTACGAACAGTGACGGACGTACCTCACAGGTAAAAGTAATCGATGTTTCCGATGCAAACGTGACAATAGATGCCAATTATCCGCTGGCAGGAGAGGACTTAACCTTTAAGATAGATCTGCTGGAGATAATATAAATACCCGGCCGTCTCTGCTATTTACGATAAAATATCCCCGCCGGCACTCTAAAAATTAATCCGCCGACGCCTCACTCAGCTTCTCCCCTGCCTGTTTTATCGCCGCCTCGGCACCTCTGGCTGCCGCCGTACCCAGGTATTTTTCAAAATCGATAAATCTATTCATACCGTTGATAAGCATCTTAGGCACCTTAGTGTCTTGGATTAGATAGGTATATAAACTTTCTCCCAGTTTACTGCCTATTTCCTCAGATGACACATCTTCATTCAGATTTGTTGCCGCTGCGTGCAATCGTTCATAGTCTTCCTTGGCTTTATTAAGGTCGCCCGTTAAGGACGTTTTATCCGATTCCACTTGCTTTATTTTTGAATCGAGCTCGCTTATTTGCGCTTCGTAGCTTTCTTTGGCTTCCTGCTTCTCTTTTTCCAAATCCTTTATTCTCGACCTTAAACCGTCTATATCTGCCAGGCTTTCAGCCAGTGCTTTTTTATCAATCCTGGCTTCCTTAAGGTCTTCTCCCAGCACATCCGACAGTTTATTCATAAACTCATTCGAATCGGTTCTCAGCTCCTTATACTCTTCCCCTAATATACCGACTACTCTGCCCAAAAGATCGTCGTATCTGGCGTTTGCCCTGTCACGTTCATCTTCCAGATTAAATATATAGGAACGTAAATCCCCCACCTTTCCACCGTACTGTTTATTCAACAAATTGAATACGGCAAGAGAGACTCTTTTTGCTACCGCCTCTCCGTAGCCCTTGATATCACTGTCACGCGGGCCCATCACTTTTTTAATAAACTTATCTTCTTTGCGTAATGTAGCATCATAATCCTTTAATCCGGCATCCACTACCGGGTCTAATCCGGCATTACTGTAAAGCTGAGCCGCCATTTGCGTTTCATCCAGGCTCATTTCCGATATTACAAGCTGCTTTTCTTCGGAAGGTTCTTCTCTATTTTCCATTTTGATTACCTCCAAATCGTATTTATATAATATTATATAACGTCTTGAGGTTGAATATAATGACCGGACGCAAAAAGTTAAAAATATTTTTTTATTAATCTTCCCTTATTACGAACCCATCATTGGATACAAATACAACATCAATTAAATAAATTAAAGTGTTTTAAATAATTACTGCCAGACGGTATCTCATATCATCTGGCTGAGGTGGACCCAAGAAATCGGACAGGTAGTTAAGGTGGAGTCCTGCTAAAATAACAAAAGGAAAAGGAGCAGGACATGAAAGAAAGCAGAAGGAAACACAGCCCATCGTTCAAAGCAAAAGTAGCTCTGGAGGCATTGAAAGGTGAAGAAACGGTTGCCCGGATAGCAGCCAGGTTCGAAGTACATCCCAACATGGTTACGAAGTGGAAGAAAGAGCTGCAGGAACAGGCATCCATCATATTCGGTCAAGACCATGCCCGGAAGAAGAAAGACGATGAGAATCTGGTTGCCCGGTTGTACCAAGAGATAGGGCAACTGAAGGTTGAGCGGGATTTTCTGGACAGTGCTTTAAATCGTTGAGTGTAGCGCGGCGGCATGATGCGGTAGACCCGGGTCATCCGTCGCTTTCAGTCAAACGGCAGTGCGAATTACTCTCGATAAACCGTTCCGGATGGTATTACCAGCCGAAAGGTAATACGGATGAGGAACTTGAACTGATGAAACTGATCGACCGAAAATACCTGGAGATACCGTTTTACGGGTCGAGGAAAATAGCAGACTGCCTGAGAAAACTGGGACACAGTGTCAACCGGAAACGGGTACAGAGACTAATGCGGTTGATGGGAATCATGGCAATATACAGGAGGCCGAAGACAAGCAAACCAGGGAAAGGACACAAGGTATACCCGTATCTACTGAAAGGACTGGATATAAACCGTCCGAACCATGTGTGGGCGGTAGATATAACCTATATACCGATGGCGAAGGGATTTCTGTATCTTGTAGCGATCATCGACTGGTACAGCCGGTATGTGCTGTCGTGGAGGCTGTCAAATACGCTTGATACTGATTTCTGTATCGAAGCTCTGGAGGAAGCTTTGAGGAAAGGAAAACCTGAGATATTCAATACCGACCAAGGCAGCCAGTTTACCGGCGAGGAGTTTACCGAGACATTGAAGAAACACGGTATACAGATCAGCATGGACGGCAAGGGAAGCTACAATGACAATCTGTTTATCGAGAGGTTGTGGAGAACAGTGAAATACGAGGAGGTGTATCTGAAAGCATATAAGGATGGCAGAGAGGCAAGAATCAGTCTGGCGAAGTACTTCCGGTTCTATAACACCGAACGTTCACACCAGTCACACGGTTATAAAACACCAGCGGAAGTCTACGTCCCCAGCTCCACCATCCCCATAGAACCAAAGGCTGGTGGTATGGTAGAATCTTGTGCATCGAACCCATTAACCGTAACAGGATTCCACCTTAACATTACCCCTGTTCTGTCCTAACGATGGGGTCCACCTCAAAGCAATGAAGTAAAAGATTTCGTTAGGTATACAAGCCAGAATATGAATGGAGTTCAACATCCAAGGGTCGGTTTCCAAACGATTGCCATATTCAAAATAAAATTACCCCCCGCTCCCCGAACAGCAAAAAATTGTTGAAGAAATCGAACGCCATTTTTCTATTGCGGATAAAATAGAGGCAACTATAGAGCAGAGTTTGAAACAGGCAGAACGGCTGCGCCAAAGTATCCTTAAACAAGCATTCGAAGGCAAACTGGTGCCTCAAGACCCATCAGATGAACCTGCCGAAAAATTACTGGAACGCATTAAGGCGGAAAAAGCCCAAAATCAAACACAACCAAAAAGAAGGAGAACCAGCAATGGCAAATAATTCATCATCCTCAATCGTCCAAAAGGTCTGGAACTATTGCCACGTTCTTCGTGATGATGGCGTCAGCTACGGCGACTATGTCGAGCAGTTGACCTATCTCATTTTCCTTAAAATGGCTGATGAACGCAGTAAACCACCCTTTAAGCAGCCTTCCGGCATACCTTCTGGGCTGGACTGGCAGAGCCTCCTACAAAAAGACGGCGATGCGTTGGAAGTACACTACCGGCATATACTGGAAACACTCGGCAAGGAAAAAGGGATGCTGGGCGTGATATTCCGCAAGGCTCAGAACAAGATTCAGGACCCCGCCAAACTAAGGCGTCTTATTGAACTGATTAACGGTGAGGTATGGATAGGGCTGGATATAGATGTTAAAGGCGATATTTATGAAGGACTGCTTCAGAAAAACGCTGAAGATACCAAGAGCGGTGCCGGTCAATATTTCACCCCCAGACCGTTGATTAAAGCGCTGGTCGAGGTGGCAAAGCCACGACCCGGCATGACCATCCACGACCCGGCATGCGGTACTGGTGGTTTTTTACTGGCAGCGCACGATTATATCTCTGGTAATTACACCCTTGATATCGAGCAAAAGAAAGCCCTGCGTTACAACACCTTCAGTGGCAAGGATATCGTCGATAATGTGGTGCGATTATGTGTGATGAACCTCTATCTGCACGGCATCGGCAGTGACGAAAGCCCGATAGAAACTGGAGATTCTCTTATTTCCGATGCAGGCGAACGTTTCGATATGGTATTGACCAATCCACCATTCGGCAAGAGAAGTAGCATAACTATCGTCAATGGAGAGGGAAAAGCCGAAAAAGACACTCTTGTTTACGAAAGGCAGGACTTTGCCGCTACTACTTCAAACAAACAACTTAATTTCCTGCAGCATGTTAAAACTATCCTAAAGATTCACGGCAAAGCAGCGATAGTCGTGCCGGATAACGTACTCTTCGAAGGCGGCGCCGGGGAGACGGTGAGAAGAAAGTTGCTGAAAGAATGCGACGTGCATACCCTCTTACGGCTTCCTACCGGCTTATTTTATGCGCAAGGTGTTAAGGCAAATGTGTTGTTTTTTGACAAAAAACCGGCTAGCGAAAAACCGTGGACAGATAAACTATGGATTTATGACCTGCGTACAAATGCCCATTTTACCCTTAAGACCAATGCTTTGAGCTATGAAGATATGCAGGACTTTATCAAGTGCTATAATCCGTCAAACCGCTTCGAGCGGCAGGAAGCTGAACGTTTTAAGGTTTTTACCTATGAAGAGCTGATGAACCGCGACAAGGCAAACCTCGATATTATCTGGCTTAAAGATGACAGCCTGGAGGATTCCGCCAATCTCCCCGAACCGGCGGTTATTGCCAGGGAAATTGCCGACAACCTCGAATCCGCACTGGAAGAGTTCAACAGCATTTTCGCGGAGTTGGGGGAAGAGGATAAATAATTTAGGAAACTCTGAAAAAGTTCATTATGCAACGGACTATTATATCTACCATACCTTATAGAGAAGGACTTAATCAGAGAGTTCCTAGTTATGTTAATCGTCTAAAATTAGTCTTTTTAATACACTATATTATCTCCCCCTGCTTCCAGTCCTCTGCTTTCTGCATCAGTTCTTTGACGCTTTTAACCGAGGACTCGGAGGATTGAGAGCCCACCAGCATCATTGTAAGCTCACTGATTAAAGCATCGCCCGTCAGGCTTTCCAGCGTAGTAGAAGCGCGCGAGCCGTCGGTGTTCTTGCGAATGGCGTGATTCGCATCGGCAAAAACAGCTATTTGCGGAAGGTGGGTTATACATAAGACCTGTCTGTCACGTGCCAGAGCCCACAATTTTTCACCGATAACCTCACCGCACCTTCCCCCCACTCCGATATCGATTTCATCGAAAACAAGTATCGGTATATTGTCCGTCTTTGAAAATGCACTCTTGAGAGCCAGCATAAAGCGTGAGATTTCACCGGTCGAGGCGATTTTTGCCAGCGGCTTTAAGGGTTCACCCGGATTGGTGGCAGCCATAAACTCCACCGTATCGACACCCTTCCTCGTAAATTCGTAGCTATCGCCGTCCGGAGACGGAATACCGCTTAAAGACTTCCTTTGAACAACAGAAACATCGAACTTTACCTGTTCCATTTTCAAATCCGCCAGTTCATTATTAACCTGTGTAACAAGCTTTTTAGCCGACTGAGTGCGCAAAGATGACAGTTCGAATGCCACTTTTCCCAGAACTTCTCTGAGCGCAACGCATTGTTTTTTAAGCGCTTCGATACGTTCAACTGAATTGGAAAACTTACCCAGTTTGTTTTCGATTTCTTCGAGATAGGACAGGATATCCGGGATGCTCTGCCCGTATTTCCTTTTTAGATTCCTGATAAGTTCAAGCCGCTCTTCGATTTCAGCCAGGCGGTCCGCATCGAACTCCATATTCTCGGAATAATTGCGGATGCTGCGTGCCGCTTCTTCGACATCGGGCACAACCCCTTCCAGCATTGCCAGCTCCGGTTTTAATGAAGGGTCGAGTTCAACCAGACGTCTGATTATATCCACGGCACTATTCAATGCATCCAGCGCAGATACAGAAGACGATGACGAATCCTCGCCGTTAAGCACACTGTACACCTCGTACGTAGAGGCTTTTAACTGCTCGCCGGCAGAGATGATTTTAAGCTCCTGCTC
>DIKD01000022.1 GCA_002421585.1 Dehalococcoidia bacterium UBA5627 | reverse complement strand
CCCTGTACTTCAATAGCTACATTACCGGAGGTGTTCTGTCCCCATCCGGCAAGATTATATTTGTAAGCCAGGCGATAGATAAATGGGCGGAAACCGACTCCTTGAACCACTCCTTTTACTTCAAGATGCATTCTGGCTGTATTATTCGTATCCGAAATTATATTTTTCATATTGTTAACTTAATGATTATAGCAAATCTTCAAATAGTGTAAGCGAAACATTGTATATTGGGTAGGGTGTGGTGTCGTACTGAGCGAGATAAAAGACCTAAGGACGTTCGATAACTGCTAAAAAAACCGATGCCGGCTATGTAATTGTATAGCCGGCATCGATAATGCGATAACTGTTTAATATAAGTTAAAGCGGTTATCAGGCAAAGAGATATATCATGGCAGCTACAAAAATGCCCAAGAGCGCGATATTATATCCCCACGACATGACACTGACGCCTCCGCGCGGGTTACTGCCGGTCTTGCGCACGCCAATGAAAAAGGTGATAACCGAAATCAGTAATATCGGACCAGCGATTAAAAAAGCCAGATGATACATAATTATTACTCCTTTTAATTATAATCCGCACAGAGGTTTTTTATCATATCTGCTGCCTTTTCGACAGCCGGTTTTAAAGGCTGTGAAAGCTCTGTGCCCCAGTCTATAGTCTGTGGACGGGTAACTATGAACGTTACCTCGGGCTCTTTATTGCCCATCATTTCCCACATATTTACCAGTTCCAGTACACCTATCTGGTGAAAGGAAATAATTGCTTTCCCCGGTTCTTTAGGCGGATTACCCGGTTCGAATACTTTAATTTCACCGGGCGGCAACGGCAGCATCATTATATCCACCACTACCAATCTATCTATTCCCTGCAAATCATTCAGCAGGTTAAATCCGCCAACTCCGCCTTCTTCAAGAACTATATTTTCAGGCATTCCGATTTCCTTAAGGCGGCGGATAACATGCAGGCCGAAGCCTTCGTCACCCATGATTATGTTGCCGATTCCCAGCACCATAGTCTTCTTTTCCGCCTTAAGGTTATCAATCATTTTTACTAATTACCTGTTATATTATTCTTTCTCGTCGGCAGTATTTACCGAATGCATCTCTTTAATATCTTCCGCTTCGTTGCCACGTCCCTGGCGAATGGCAAGGTAAAGATGAATCAGCAGTATGAATACGAATATCCAGGTGATGATATAGTGCCAGATGCGTGAGGTATATTCATTACCGAAGATACCGTAGTTAAACCATGCCATAAAGCTTTCGGGGAACAGCAGTGCCAATCCCGAAAGTATCTGGAAGATAATAAACAGGAACACCATAAAGTATGTTGTCATCTGTAGCGGGTTATATTTCTTTGACAGTTCCGGTTCTTTGCAGAGGTGCAGGTAATGAGCAATTAATTTGGGCATCAGTGCAAAGTCCTTCAGGGTAGGAATAAACGATTTCCAGTCACGGTTTTTGCCTACAAACATCATTATAAAGCGTGCTAAACCTGCCACTGTCAAAACACCGGCAAACAGGAAGTGAACGCCGCGTGCCAGCGACATTAAAAATCCCTGTCCGTCCACAAAGGGATAGTGGATATAAAAACCGGTCACAACCAGAAGAAGGATAGACCACATTATTAAACCGTGTAATTTACGAAACACCGGAGGGTGTCGCATTTCCTGAGATTCTGTATTCGTCATTTTCACTACCCCCTAAACTACCTTATGTACTTTTATATTATTACTTTCCGGGTCGATAACGTGGATGGCGCAGGCCAGGCACGGGTCGAAAGAACGTATAATACGGACGATGTTTATCGGGTTATTGGTATCAGGTACCGGGCATCCGATAAGAGATGACTCGTATTGCCCCATGACACCATTTTCATCGCGGGGTGAAGCGTTCCAGGTGCTGGGAACTACGATTTGATAGTTCTTGGTGCGCCCGTGTTCGATTTGTATCCAGTGACCGAGTCCGCCTCTGGGGGCGTCCCAGACGCCGAAACCCTCTGCCGACTTGGGGACGGGCTTATCTTTCATACCGACAACCGTTCCGGGTAATGCCAGTTCGGTCAACCTGTCGATCCACGCCAGACCGGCTTCACCTATTTGCTGCGATTCAACAGCACGGCAATAGTGTCTGGCGACCGCGCCGGGCTTGACGCCGGCTTCGATCAAAGCCATCAGTCCTGGATACTGGTTAACCAGTCCTCTTGCCAGAGGCCCGACCTCCATCGGCTGCCCCTTATAGCGCGGAGCCTTTACGAATGAATAGGCCTCGTCTTTTCGCGGGTTCAATTCGGTTACACCCTCGCTTGGATGGAGGCTGTCAACGCCATCGGGATAATCGTACCAGGAATATTCTACCGATTCGGTTATCTTGCTGTAATCTACATCCTCAGCGGGATTAAGGGCACCGCCGATGATAGCGCCACCCTTGAACATATGGTTTCTGCCGCCGAAGGAACGGTCGGCAGTGCTTGATGAATCGTTTTGCGGGAACATCGGATAGCAGAGGTAATTCTGGGTGCCGCCGCCCAGCCCCATTGTTGCCAGAGGTAAAAGCGGGCCGGTTCCGACGGCTATTACATCGGGAATATAAACATTATTTACAAAATCAATTTCTTGCTGCCAGATTTGTTTAATTTCTCTCAACTGTTCTACGGTGGGGGTTGCCGTGCATCCTCCGACCATGGTCGAATTGAAATGCGGTTGAACACCGGTAATCATAGCGCGCATCTTGCTCGAGCGGGCTTTTGCTTCTATCGCCTTGATGTAGTGCGATACCAGCGTGGTTACCGTTTCAGGGTCATTTACGCAATACTCATCCGGTTCATAGCGCGGAGTAAACGGTGATAAGTCATTTTTTGAAGCCAGATATCTGATTTTATCTCTGATAGCCAGTAATCCGGCATCATTTCCGGCATAATCGGCTACAGCCATGATATCCAGATAATCCAGAGCCGACAGTATGTAGAAATGGATATAGTGGTCCGTTATATACTGCGCGGAACAATAAAGGTTGCGCATCAGTCTGCCGGCTTCGGGTACATCTACATCGAAAGCATTGTCGAGGCAGAAGGACGAAGCGATGGCATGCACGCCCTCACAAACACCGCAGATACGGCTGGTGATATAAGGGGCATCTCTGGGGTCTTTATCCTGCAGCAGTACTTCGACGCCGCGTGCCATATTACCGGAAGACCAGGCATTGGTAACTATACCGTTCTCCACCTCTACTTCTATTTTGAGGTGACCTTCGATACGGGTAATCGGGTCTACAATAATTCTCTGTCCCATTTAACTCTCCTCCCCTTTCAGCTTGGTTATAATCGTATCGATGCCGATGCCGGCCGCGGCAATGGCAGCTACGGTAGCCATAACTTTATCTATATCTACTTTACCGATTCCGGGTAAAGTCACGTCGAACTGCCTGTCATACAACGGGCTGAATCTTTCATAGAACTCGGGTTCGCTGCATCCGATACAGGGAGCATTGACATTTATGCAATAAGCGCTTGTTCCGTTCCATCCGCGTTTCCAGCAATCATGTCTTGCCCAGGGTCCTTTGCATCCCTTCAGATACAGACAGTACCCTTCTTGGCTGGGGTCTCCCCAATCGGTAACGAAATGTCCTGCTTCGAATTGTCCGCGGCGCGGGCAGTTATCATGCATCAATTCGCCGTAGAAGGCTATCGGTCTCTGGAAGTTGTCCAGCGGAGGTAGGGTCCCGAATGTCAGGTACTGTACAATAACGGCTACCAGACTTTCAGGGTGCAACGGACAGCGTGGCAGGTTGATAACCGGCTTGTCGCCTAAGACGTCATCGAATTCATGATGTTTTTTGGTGTTTTTGTAGAGGAATCCGACTGCGTCTGTTGGGCCTGCCGCCGGGAAGCCTCCGAATGTGGCACAGGAGCCTATAGCAATTACTGCCGCCGCATTTTTAACGGATTCCCTGACAATGTCTTTGAAGGTTTTTCCGCCGATGGTACAGTACAGACCATCTTCAGCCAGGGGAATTGCGCCCTCGATTACCAAAAGATAACCGCTTTCGGAAATCGCATCTTCCAGCGCTTTTTCCGCGTGATATCCGGAAGCCGCCATCAGCGTTTCGTGGTAGCGCAGGGAGATGCTATCCAAAATAATGGCTGCCGCTGTGGGGTCAAGACTATTGACGAAGGATTCGCTGCACCCGGTACATTCCGAACCGTGCAGCCAGACAACCGCGGGTTTTCCGGAGGTTTCTTCAAGGGCTTTAACAACTCTGGGTGATA
>DIKD01000038.1:8009-15976 GCA_002421585.1 Dehalococcoidia bacterium UBA5627 | reverse complement strand
TGTCATACCATCGTAGAGCCGATTGCCAGCAAGCAGTGGTTTGTAAAGATGGAACCGCTGGCAAAACCGGCCATTGAAGCGGTAACCGATGGCAGGATTACCATTCTGCCCGAACGTTTTACCAAGGTTTACTCAAACTGGATGGAAAATATCCGCGATTGGTGTATCTCACGCCAGTTATGGTGGGGACACCGCATTCCGGTATGGTACTGTAAAAAATGCGATGCGCTGACGGTGGATACCAAAGACCCGCAGCGCTGTTCGGGCTGCGGCTCAACAGAAATAGAGCAGGACCCGGATGTTCTGGATACCTGGTTCAGTTCCGGTCTTTGGCCCCATTCGACGCTCGGCTGGCCTGACGATACGGAGGACTTCCGCTATTTCTATCCCACCTCTGTGATGGAAACGGCTTACGACATCCTCTTCTTCTGGGTTGCCCGTATGATAATGCTGGGCATCGAAGATACGGGTGAAATACCTTTCCGCACTGTTTATTTGCACGGGCTGGTGCGCGATGAAAAAGGCGAAAAGATGAGTAAAACCAAAGGCAACGTTGTCGACCCGCTGGAGCTTATGGACCGCTATGGCACCGATGCCCTGCGCTTTGCGCTTTCTACCGGTATTTCGCCGGGCAATGATACCAAGATTACTCCTATTAAGATGGAAGCCGGCAGAAACTTTGCCAACAAGATGTGGAATGCCACTCGATTTGTGTTAAAGAGTATGGAATCCTACAGCGGCGATATGAAAATCGACAGAGAATCTATTCCTTTGGAGGATAGATGGGTACTGAGCCGCTTGAATACCATCATTGCCGATGTCGACAGGTTAATGAAGGAATACCAGTTCGGCGAAGTGCAACGGCAAATACACGATTTCCTTTGGGGAGAGTTCTGCGATTGGTACATCGAAATCAGTAAGGTCAGATTGAATGCCGGTGAGGGTGTCGTTTCCCCAATCCCCGTTTTGATAGAAGTACTGGAAAAATCGTTACGCCTGCTGCATCCTTTTATGCCGTTTATAACCGAGGAGTTGTGGCAGAACATTGTAGAAAAACTACCCGAAGATAAATCCCGGCCGGAATCCATTATGATTGCCGCATACCCGAAGACCGATGAGTCTTTTAAGGACACTGTTGCCGAAGAAGTGATGGCTTCCGTGGTGGAAATAATACGCTCGATCCGTAACGCCAGAACCGAATATAAGGTGGAGCAATCCAAACAAATCGAAGCAATAATTTATGCCGGACATATGGAAAAGGAGATTGGCGCTTATGATTCGGCAATTCGGATGCTGGCAAAGGCTGCTCCGGCAATCAAACGAAACAGGGACGGGGCTTCGCCCGAGAACTCTCTTGTCATCGTGCTGAAAGGGGTAGAAGTGGTTATTCCCATGCACAGCATGGTGGATATCGAGGCTGAGAAGAAGCGCGTACAGAAAGAAATCGACCAGCTTGAAAATGAGGTAATTCGTCTCGAAGGCAGGCTTAATGATGAGGCATTCTTGTCGAAAGCCCCTGCCCAAGTGGTCGAAAAAGAACGAGCCAATCTTGCCGGTAAGCAGGAGAAGCTAGACAAGCTTAAAGAGCATCTGGCTAATCTGGAAGCATAGTTATTTAATTTGCTTACCTTATCAGAATGGAGTATTAGGGACGTGTATAAAAATGAATTAACCCCACCCCTGATGCTTCGTTCGACCACCACGAACTCAGCATGACAATTCCTTATCTGTCATCCTGAAGTCACAAGGGGTGACTGAAGGATCTGGGGGGTGTCCAAAAAAGCATTCCGTGGAGAGGAGTGAGTCTAGAAATATCTGGATGAACGACGCGATAATCCGTATGCCTGTATACAATGCTCTGAATATAACAGCTTAACCCGGTGATAGTTGCATTAAATCCCCTCTGACCCCCCTTTCCCAAAGTGGAGGAATCGGTCTTATCCTATTCGGAAGGGATTGCTTCATCCCAACGTGTTGGGACTCCAGTGTGACAAAAAAAAGCCGCTCTACAAACAGAGCGGCTTTTGTCATATCTATGAGAAATTTGTTAATTAATCTTCGATTTGTTGTTTTCTGGGATAGAAAATTAATAGAGCTGCCACGAAAACAGCGTTGATAACCATGCCCAGCCATATCTGATTGAAATCGACATAGCCCTGCCATAGACCGTAGAGCGGGCTGATTACGAACAGGCTGCACCAAAGTATGGCAAATTTGATGGCGTTTATATTCCGTATAGGATTAAGGATGGTCATTATGAACCAAACTCCCGCGGCGACAAAGGCGCTTCCTATGATAGTCATCAGAAAAGCCATGCTGTCATTTAACGCTTCCAAGCCGTATAAGCTGGCTATTCTGTCCGGAGCAACCAGGAAAATGAAACCTTCTGCTATATAAATAGCGCCGCAGATTATCAAAGTAGCATTGATATTGCGCATATTACCTCCTGACTCGCATTCTTTTATTCTTACTTAAGGTTAGTGTTATCTGCTGGCAATTCTGGCACATTACAGGTTACTATGTCAACTAAACTTAACATAAAACTAGTACAAACCATTGGTATTTTTACCTGTTTTTTCCTTAAACCAGGTAAGGGCTTTCTTGGTGTCACTGGCTATGCGGGCTTTATCACAGGTTTTCAATCGGTATTTAAAAGACCAGTACATAAACTCTCTCAACGTGGTCATATCCATTTCATTTAAGCGGTGATGCCCCTTCTCCTGTTTGAAGAGCTTTAACATCTGCGCTTGTGTCAGGTCATAAATACGTTTATAAGCCTCATTGGTAATGCTTTCCTCTGTAAGATAATCGAGCGACTGCTCCTTGCGCACCTCGTCTTCAACTACCTGCAAAAGGACTTCCTCCATCGTTACCCCGTAGAAATAATTGAGGTGCTGCCGGTATTTTTGCTCCCCGATTAGATTTTTGAATTCCTCGGTATCGATTTGGAGTGGCGGCTCGCCGTTGAAAAGAAGGGAATGTTTTTCTTCTTCCGGAAGCATTTCATCGACCGTCCGGCAGAGTCTTTCTGCCAAAAGCAGCCAGTCGAATGCAT
Organism: Dehalococcoidia bacterium UBA5627; assembly: GCA_002421585.1. Taxonomy (GTDB): domain Bacteria; phylum Chloroflexota; class Dehalococcoidia; order Dehalococcoidales; family UBA5627; genus UBA5627. Next base: position 12,921 of record DIKD01000038.1, on the reverse strand, counting down.
CGCCACCAATGAAATAATTATATTTGCGTTTGCCCACTTTTTCTTCCGGAATCTGCCACATATTAACGGCTTCCAGCAGGGCAAGGTACCAGTGTTTGCCCGCAATTATTGAATCCCTTAAATGCCGGATGGCTTGTTCTTCCGGCGGCGCCGGGTGATTTGATTCTGTTTTCATCTTTATCCTGAATATATTTATTATTTTAACTTTGTCGACCAGTCATATCTACGCAATCAAGAAAAATCCCCATTAATCCCTCTTTTCCAAAGTGGGAGAACCGGTATTGCCCCAAACCTGAAGGATATTTCTGAGTAATCGAAAAAACATCGGTTAATGAATAAATTAAAAAGACCGAACCTTATAATCACTTCTCTCTTTACGAAAGGGAGATTGACAGGGATTTCGGTTAAAAAATACTTATTCGCATCGTCCCGAACAACTCGACAGTCCGAACTGAGCCATTAATTTCGTCGGACTACCTTCCGCAGCACTTTTTATACTTCTTGCCACTGCCGCAAGGGCAGGGGTCGTTCCTGCCGATGGTTTTCCCCGCTACCTTGGGAGCTTTCCGGGTTTTGTTTTCTTTATCCTCACCGGTAGCTTTTGCCATTACATTTACCGGTTTGGGCGGCGGCGTGCCCTTCCTGATACTCATCCTGTAAATGGAGCGGACAACGTTATCCTGAATAGAGCCCATCAGGTCATCGAACATCTCACGGCTCTGGCGTTTATAGGCTACCAGCGGGTCGCGTTGCGCCATTGCCTGCAAGCCGATACCCTGTCTCATATTATCCATAGCTGTCAGGTGCTCCACCCACGCAGTATCTATAATCCGCAGCATTAGAAGCCTTTCGAGTATTCTCATATTCTCTGAACCGACCTCGGCTTCCTTTTTTTCGTAAAGCTCTTTTGAATAATCTATCAGCCGGTCTCTCATTTCTTCAACGCTCATTTTAGAGAGTGATTCTGCGCTGACTTCCGGTGATAATGGCATAATTGCTGCGGCTTCATTGATAACCGAAGAAGCCGCTTCTTCCATATCGTAACCCTGACAGTGGGTATCTACGATGTTTTTAATCTCTGTTTCAACCAGTGAAAGGATATTTGCCTTAAGGTCTGCTCCGCCGATAATCTTAAGACGTTCCCCGTAAATGATTTCGCGCTGTTTGTTTATAACATCATCGTAATCTACCAGATGTTTACGTATATCGAAATGGTAGCCTTCTACCCGAACCTGGGCATTTTCTATGGAACGGCTGATGAGCTTGTTCTCGATGGGAGTATTTTCATCAAATCCCATTGTTTCCATCATACCTTTTATACGGTCGCCGCCGAAGCGTTTCATAACGTCATCCTCCAGCGATACGAAGAAACGTGAACTGCCCGGGTCGCCCTGTCTTCCGGCTCTGCCACGCAGCTGATTATCGATACGGCGCGCCTCGTGACGCTCGGTGCCGATTACATGCAATCCACCGAGCTCGATAACCCGGTCATGACGCTCTTTCCATTCCTTCCACTCCAGGCTATCGCTATCATCCGGCTCTTTTCCGCCCAGTATAATATCGACGCCGCGTCCAGCCATATTGGTGGCAACGGTAACCGCTCCCGGTTTTCCGGCTTCGGCGATGATATTGGCTTCCCTTTCGTGCTGTTTGGCATTGAGTACTTCGTGCTTGATGCCTTTTCTTTTCATCATTTCGCCGAGGTACTCGGATTTTTCGATGGAAACGGTACCGATGAGCACCGGTCTGCCGCTCTTTTTAACCTCATCGACCTCCCGCACTACAGCTTTAAACTTGGCTTCTATATCTTTATAAATCTGGTCGGCGTAATCCTCCCTTGCCAACGGTTTGTTGGTAGGAATAATAACCACTTCCAGATTATAGATTTTATGGAACTCTTCGGCTTCGGTTACGGCGGTACCGGTCATGCCGGCAAGCTTGTTATACATACGGAAGTAATTCTGGATGGTGATGGTGGCGTAAGTACGGCTTTCCTGCTGGATTTTTACGCCTTCCTTGGCTTCGATAGCCTGGTGCAAGCCTTCCGAATATCGCCTGCCGTGCATCATCCTTCCGGTGAATTCATCAACGATGATAACCTCGCCGTCTTTTACCACATACTGGTGGTCCCTTTTGTAGAACTCGCGCGCATTTAAGGCATTACGCATGTGGCGCATCAGGTCGGCGTTTTCCGGGTCGTATAATCCGCTGCCATCTTTTAATAATCCCTCACGGGCAATCAGGGTTTCCATCTTGCTAAAACCCTCATCGGTAAGTTCGGCGATGCGCTCTTTCAGTTTGATTTCATAGTCAACTTCAGGGGTAAGCCGCTTGATAAGGCGGGAGAATATCTGGTATTTCTGGCCCGCTTCCATATCGGGCGCGCTGATAATGAGCGGCGTGCGCGCTTCATCAATTAACAGGTTATCCACCTCGTCGACAATGGCATAATTTAAAGGTCGTTGCACACATCTTGCAGTATCGACTGCCATATTATCCCTCAGGTAATCGAATCCGAACTCGGAGGATGTGCCATAGGTGATATCGGCTTTATAGGCTTCCTGTCTTGTGATTGGTTTGAAGTGCCTCCACGTATCGTTTTCACCCCCGGAATCATAATCCGGGTCGAATAACAGCGACGGCGTATGGTCATCGGTTTTCTGCATCGGATAAATACTGGCTACACTGACTCCCAGTGCGTGGAATACCGGTCCCATCCAGTAAGGGTCGCGGCGTGCCAGGTAATCGTTTACAGTAACCAGATGGCAGCCTTCACCCGTGAGTGAATTGAGGTATAATGGAAGTGTTGCTACCAGTGTTTTACCTTCACCGGTTTTCATTTCAGCGATTTTACCCTGATGAAGTACAATTCCGCCCATTAACTGGACATCGAAATGCCTCTTTCCAAGAGTGCGCCAAGCGGCTTCGCGTACGGCGGCAAAAGCTTCCGGCAAAAGCTCGTCCAATGTAGCCCCATCTTTTAAGCGGGCTTTAAAATCATCGGTTTTGGCGCGCAGCCCTTCATCCGTAAGTACTTTGAAATCCGGTTCGAGCGCATTTATTTTATCGACTATAGGTTGCAGTCGCTTGATTACTTTTTCGTTGGAGTCTCCGGAACCTCCGAATAATTTAAACATTTTATCACCTTTGTTAATTTGATTTGGCAGGGTTTAATATCAGAAATAGGAGGCTATTCTTCTTCCTGCTGACTCAGGGAATCGGGTTGATATTCCGAATTGATAATGGTTGCTGCTTCTTCGGCAAAGGATTCGGGAACCATTACCCTGACCTCTCCCATACCATCGAAAACAAAACTGTGGACCGAACTGGCTGCATTGGAGCGAAGGATGCAGGGTATATTGTAACTGTCCAGCACCCCCTTGATTATCTGGGCTTCCAATTCCCCTTTAGCTTTATATACTTCTATCATATTACAGTTGTCATCTGGGCTCGAAAAGAGCTCCGACCGATTGTCCGGTATGTATGCGCTTAATGGCCTCACCAAGTAGCGGAGCGATAGGTAAAACGGTAATTTTATCCAGTTTTTTACTGCCGGCTACAGGTATGGTATCGGTTACTACTACTTCCTTAACCGGAGATGACGCAATGCGTTCGATAGCCGGTCCTGAAAATACCGGATGGGTGCAACAGGCGTAAACCTCTTTAGCGCCATTATTCAAAAGTGCGCTTACGGTATTAACCAGTGAACCTCCGGTATCGATTTCATCATCTACCGTAATAGCGGTTTTTCCGGTGACTTCACCGATAATATTAAGGGTTTCGGTCTGGTCAGCGTTGCCGATACGCCTTTTTTCCATAATTGCCAGCGGGGCATTCAGTTTAGCGGCGTAATCACGGGCACGCTTGGTGCTGCCGATATCGGTAGCTACGACAACAATATCATTAAGATTTTTCTGCTTAAAACAGTTGCTGATTATGCCGATAGCCGTCAGTTCATCCACCGGAATGTTGAAGAAGCCCTGTATTTGGGCGGCGTGCAGGTCTACTGTTAGTATCCTGTTGGCGCCGGCGACTGTCAGCAGGTCTGCCACCAGCCTGGCGGTAATCGGAACTCTCGGCTGGTCTTTTTTATCGGTGCGGCTGTAGCCGTAATAGGGAACAACAGCGGTAATACGACCGGCAGAAGCCCTCTTTAGTGCATCAATCATTATTAAAAGCTCTACCAGACTTTGGTTGACGGGGGAAGAAATAGGTTGTACTACGAATGTATCACGTGAGCGCACGTTTTCCAGTATGCGTACGAATGTATTCTCGTTGCTGAACTGCATTACCTCACATTTGCCCAGCGGTATATCCAGATATTCAACAACGGCTTTAGCTAAGTCCGGGTTAGCGTTGCCCGTAAATACCTTCAGTTCATCCATCGCATTCCCCCTATACATTGTAATTATGACCCCTCAATCTTATCTATCGATTCCCGGAACAGGGAAACGTTTGCACATTTCAACCACTTCATTCTTGACCTGTTCCTGCAAGTCCGTATCGTTGATATTTTTTATTATTTTAATAATCATATCGGCAATGCGTTTCATTTCTTCAGTGCCGAATCCGCGAGCTGATACTGCGGCAGTCCCTAGCCGCATACCGCCCGGAATGCGTGCCGTAGAAGTGGTGTCGAATGGGACGGTGTTGCGGTTGACGATGATAGACGCGAGTCCCAGCGCTTCTTCGGCTTCCTTGCCGTTGACACCGCTGCCGCACAAATCCACCAGTATCAGGTGATTATCCGTTCCGTTTGAAACCAGTCTCAATCCCATTCTTTTAAGCTCTGTTGCCAGTGTAAGTGTATTCTCGATTACGGCTTTTTGATATTGGTAGAACTCAGGCTGTATGGCTTCTCTGAAAGCAACTGCTTTGGCAGCAATAACATGCATCAGCGGACCGCCCTGCA
>DIKD01000038.1:7272-7981 GCA_002421585.1 Dehalococcoidia bacterium UBA5627 | reverse complement strand
GTTCTTTGTTGCAAAGGATAAAACCACCCCGCGGTCCCCTCAGAGTTTTATGAGTGGTAGATGTTACCACCTGAGCATAGGGAACGGGGGAGGGGTGCAAGCCGGCAGCCACCAGTCCGGCAATGTGTGCCATATCCGCCATAAGGATTGCGCCGGATTTATCTGCAATAAACCTGAAACGCTCAAAATCGATAATTCTCGGATAGGCGCTGGAGCCGCAAATTATCATCTTCGGTCTATGCTCAAGAGCCAGTTTTTCCACTTCTTCGTAGTCGATGCGTTCTGTTTCGGGGTTTAGACCGTATGGCACGATGTTATAATATTTGCCCGAGAAGTTGACCGGCGCTCCATGGGTTAAATGCCCTCCGTGAGAGAGGTTCATCCCCATGATGGTGTCTCCCGGGTTTACCAGAGCAAAATAAACTGCCATATTCGCCTGTGCGCCGCTGTGCGGCTGTACGTTGGCATGTTCGGCTCGGAAAAGCTCCTTTGCGCGCTCGATGGCAATGGTTTCTATGATATCGACATCTTCGCATCCGCCGTAGTAGCGTTTGCCCGGATATCCCTCGGCATATTTATTTGTTAAAAAGGTACCCTGTGCTTCAAGCACTGCTTTGCTGGCGTAGTTTTCGGAAGCAATCAGGTTTACTGTTTCACGCTGGCGTTTTTTCTCCAGTTCAATAGCCTGACTGATTTCCGGGTCGTTTTG
>DIKD01000038.1:0-7267 GCA_002421585.1 Dehalococcoidia bacterium UBA5627 | reverse complement strand
CCTGGGGAATGTAATGAATATAATTAATTGTACTATTGTTCGGGTTGCTTATCAACCTGAAGCACTTCGGTGTTGTCAGAATCTTGCGGATAAATCTCATCTTGAAGACCGGGGGAAAGCTCTGGCGGAATATCACCTTTATCTACGGCTGCGGGAAGCGGTTTTTGCAGTATTCCCATACTCCAGATGATGTAAGCCAGTAATATCAGGCAGAGCGGAATTGATAGCCATAACTGCAGGGGTGATAGTACTATAAATGATGCCACATGCCCCGACAGCCATAATAAAAGGACTATTTTCCCGATAAGGTGATTATTTAATTTTATCATTACCATTGCCATAGCAATAGCTACCGCACCGATGGTGGAATAGAAATAGAAATAATATGTCAGGCGGTCGGTTATTAACACTATCGGTATCCACATCAAATACGTTCCGCAGAACCACATCATACTGAAGAAGCTCTGGCGTTCGCCTTTGACAAAACGATAAATCAAATATCCATACACCGGAACGATCGCATACATCAGTGTCGGGCTGATGAGCCCCTGCCATCTTATGACATCAGTCCCGTAGAAAATGGGGTTCTGGGGGACAAAAATCCATAGCCAGGGATAGGCTTCCCACCCTCCCGAGTAATTTTCAAATGTCAATTCACCGGCTGAAGACATCATCTCCATGAAGTTTGTAAACGGATTGACTAATTTCATATAAATTATGGAATCGAAGGCGAATAAGCCGGCAAAAAACACTATCGGTACCATATAAATCGAAAGCAGGAATCGCAGCGGTTTGCGATGCCCTGCAAACAGCCAGTGCAAACCGATAACGACGCATCCGAGGGCACCGGTCATCTTGCACAGCATTGATAATCCAAGCAATCCGCAAGCCAGGAAAAATTTGTCCTTCAGATAAAGCAGGAAAGCTAAAAACATGAAAAACAGGCTGTAAACGTCCAGCATATCTATACTGGAGATTAAGAAATTAAGATTTTCAAGCGCCAAAAGGAAAGTCGCCAGTGTTGAAACCAATACGGACAACTTAAGTTGTCGGCAAATCAGAAAAAGTAAAAACAGGTTGGCTATGCCGAAAAGGATGGGCGGCAGACGCCAGCCGATGGGGTTATCGCCGAATAACTGGATACCGCCGACAATTATCAGCTTTGATAGCGGCGGGTGTTCAGGGCGGTCGGTGGTATGGTTGTCGATAATATTTTGGGCATCTTGAATGTAATAGGTTTCATCGAAGATATAGCCGTCGGAAGGCTGGGTAATGACACTCAAATGCATTACAAGCGAAAACAGGATTATTAAAAATAACCCGCAATACTGCCATTTGATGAACTTGAAGAACGCTTGTTTTATTTTTTCCATGTCAAGAAATTATTTAAAAGGTAATTCCATAAGAAAGCGATAACAATACCGATAAGTACCGATACAATGTCATAGAACCCGAATACAACGGCAAACAAATTGGTTACGCCTATTTGTATCAGCGCACCGACAACGCATATCAGGTTGAAGTTCAAAAGTCTCTTAAAGAAAGAGGCTATTCCGCCGGTGTTGCGGTCGGAAAAAGTAAAGAAGTTATTGAGTACAAAATTGGTTATTATCGAAGTCTCTATGCTTATGGTAAGGGCAATATTGCCCGATAGAAGGCCGCCTGACGTAGCATCTATGGGTGTAAAACCGCCGTATCGAGTCAGCAGGGTATACAAACCCAGATTTACAATTACACCGCTGCCGCCGACAATACAGAATTTGATAAAACGCACCAGCTCTCCGGTACGCTGCATCAGGCTGTAAATATGCCTCAGGTAATCCAGTTGTTGTTTTGCGTTTAACTTGCTTTCGCCGCGGCTGCGCGTCACGAACATAAAGGGTACTTCAACAGCCGATTTCCATTTTCCCAGCATCAAAATTTCCAGTAAAATCTTAAAACCGGAAGGATTCAGATTGGCTTCGGTCACCACATCTCTTTTAATTACAAAGAAACCCGACATCGGGTCTTTTATCTTTCTGGTTGAAGGAAGGAACAGGTGGGAAATCAAAGCGGCGCCTTTGGACATTATGCGGCGCAGCGCGCTCCATCCCTCGCAACCGCCCCCCTCTACATACCTGGAACCGATAGCTACATCGGCGCCTTCGTAAATAGCTTTTATCAGCGATGGAACTACTTCCGGCGGGTGTTGCAGGTCGGCATCCATAACAACAATAATATCGCTATTTGCATGTCCGAAACCGTCTACCACTGCCGATGCAAGCCCCTTTTTATCGCGCCTGACAACTATTCTTACCGGAAACTTTTCGGAAAGCGAATTAACCAGTTCTTCGGTGCCGTCTCCGCTGTTATCGTCCATTATGACTATTTCGTATTTATAGTCAGCGAGCGCTGCCGAGAGCCTGGTTACCAGTGGTTGGATATTATCCTTTTCCTTGTAGGTTGGGATGACGAGTGAAATATTTTTGTTCATTATATATTCATTTCGTTTAAAAACTTTCAGGATTCTGCTTATTCTATCACAAAGCTATACATAAAAAAACTGCTTATAAGATGTTATTAAACAGGCATATTTTTTTTGACTCATTAAAATTTTAGTGCTAGACTGGCAATCTGATACAATAGTATAACGATATTTTATTGCCGGAGATAGCCTTATAATGGAAGCTTCAAGAACAAATCTGCTTAATTTTTTACGCGAACCGAAACAATTGATTTTGCCGGACAGCCGGTCACCGTACGATTGCAGCGATGGAATGAGAGCCAAGTTCTGGGATAACATAGTCCGTCTTTCAACCGACGAATCGGCTACCGAATACTATTTAGGTCTCTTTTTGATACTTGAAAAGGGGCTTTTTTGTACCTATGAGATACCCAAACTGATATTGATTGACGGGCATCAGAGGCTGGTAACCCTGCATTTACTGTTGGCGGCGCTGGCAAAAGTTGCCGGTGACGGAAATAACGGGAGTGTTGAGTTTTCGCAGAAATATATTTACGATAACTATTTTACTAACAATTTTCTAAATAAAGAAGAAGACAGCGACGAACTCTATTACAAACTGGTGCTTTCATCTACCGACAATAAGATTTACCGGCGCCTTGTCGAGGGTAACGACCATTTACCACTCCCGTACCAGCACCCGATGGTAATGACCTTTCGCTATTTTGAAAAAGCCATTATCGAAAGCGGTATCCCTGTTGCCGCTATATATAAAGGAATCGGTAAGATTACAGTAGTGGATATTTCTACCGACAGGTGTTATGAAAATCCGCAGTTTATCTACGATACGCTTATGGAATCGAAATTAACGCTCGAACAAGCCAAGTTGCTGCTTAAATGGCTTTCGGGCTTGCTATCTGTTTCTTGTATTCCGGAAAAGAAGCCGGTCGAGCGTTAAGCTTGTTCAGGTTTACATTCGGTATTTCGGCTTAAGTAATCTCAAAGCGGTCTGCTTCAGTCCTGTAAACGTATTTAATTACGCAAGCTGTACGCCGGGTTCCGGTAAGCAATGCGTAAAAACAGAGTCCACTTTGATAACCCCGACAGACGTAATCTCCATGCTTATCTGTTCTTTGACCTGTTTTGCGTACCTGTCAAAAATCTCGCCTTCGGTTTCAAATCCCTGAAAAGTCCCTTTTACCTGATAACCGACCGGCAGCATCTGAATACTGAAGACTGTGACTGCCACTTTTTTGTTGACTTCCAGGTTTTGATTGGTCTTATATCCCCAGATATCGGCGAAAACAATCGTTTCCGGGTCGAGCGCATATAAAGTGCCTTTGGGAACGGCATTCAAATTTCCTTCCGCATCGCAGGTGCACAACACCTTGGGCAGTACAGGGCTGGCGTTAATCATTTCCATCACTTTGGGGGGCATTTCTGTCATTATCGGTCTCCTTGCTTTATCAAATCAGTTAAGCTATTACAGAAATATAGTATATATCAATATCTAATTTGATGCCATTCATGACTATGGAGATAATTGCTCTGTCATACTGAGACCGTAAAAAATAAACGAGCTATTCTAATGATGTGGTTGTAAGTACCCCTCGTTCAGAGTTTATCGAAGGTCATTGATGGAAATTAGGTTTAATAAGGAACCGATATTGTTTCTCGAAATATCGTGACTCGGAATGATATTGTGGAGCAATCCGCAATGAATAGTCGTATGAAGAATAGCCGTTGCCACCTGTTCTTTTTACCTCTATACTATAAATATGCCAGAATTCAAAATCGCCTCCGATTTCGGTTTGACCGGTGACCAGCCGCAGGCAGTGGAAAAACTGGTTGACGGGCTCAATAAAAATAACAAAGGACAAACCCTGCTGGGTGTTACCGGCAGCGGCAAAACCTTTGCCATGGCAAATATAATCGAGCGGGTACAGAGGCCGACGCTGGTCATCAGCCATAACAAGACTCTGGCAGCACAGCTTTACTCCGAGTTCAAGGAGTTCTTTCCTGAGAACGCCGTGGAGTATTTTGTCAGCTATTATGATTACTACCAACCCGAAGCCTACATTCCGCGCAGCGATACATATATCGAAAAAGAAATCGATATCAATGAAGAAATCGACAAGCTTCGCAATGCCGCCACCCGTTCGCTCTTTGAGAGGCGTGATGTTATTATCGTTGCCTCTGTCTCATGTATCTATGGATTGGGAGAACCGGATGAATACCGCAGTTTTGTTTTAAGCCTCGAAAAGGGCCAAATGTATGAACGTAACGAGGTACTGCGTAAACTGGTGGATATGCAGTATGAGCGTAACGACATCGATTTTTCGCGCGGCAAGTTTCGCATCCGCGGAGATACCCTTGAAATCCAACCGGCTTATGAGGATATGGCGTTACGAATCGAATTTTTTGGAAATGAGGTTGAGCGCATAGTCAGAATCGATCCGCTTAGCGGCGAATTCCTGGCTGTTTTGGATAAAGTTGATATCTATCCTGCCAAGCACTTTGTTACATCAAAGGAAAAGTTGGTTTTAGCAATCGAAACTATCAAGCAGGAGTTAGCACAAAGGTTGGAGGAGTTTCAGAAGCAGGGGAAGGTACTGGAAGCGGCAAGGCTGGAACAGCGCACCAATTTCGACCTCGAAATGCTGGCGGAAGCCGGCTACTGCAACGGCGTCGAAAACTACTCGCGCCACCTTTCACAGCGCGCACCCGGCAGCTCACCCTATACCCTTTTGGACTATTTCCCAGAGGATTATCTGTTAATCATCGACGAATCGCACATGACGGTACCGCAAATACGCGGTATGTATAACGGCGACCGCTCACGCAAGGAAACGCTGGTAGAATACGGGTTCAGGCTGCCTTCGGCTCTGGATAACCGCCCATTGAACTTCGAGGAGTTTCAGGCGCGCATCAACCAGGTCATATTCACCTCGGCGACACCTGCCGAATATGAACTTAAGAACAGCGCTCAGATAGTAGAACAGCTTGTACGCCCGACAGGGCTTCTGGAGCCCACCATCGAAATCAAGCCTATAAACGGACAAATCGACGATTTGCTTGCCCAGATTAAGCTCAGAGTGGCTAAGAAAGAGCGTTGTTTGGTTACCACGTTGACAAAGGTTTTAGCCGAAAAGCTGGCGGATTACCTGATTGAAATGGACATCAAGACTCAGTATCTGCACTCGGAAATCGATACCCTGGAGCGCGTCGAAATTCTGCGCGACTTACGTCTCGGAGTCTACGATGTGGTAGTCGGCATCAATCTTTTACGCGAGGGACTGGACCTGCCGGAGGTCAGCCTGGTTGCAATACTGGATGCCGATAAAGAAGGTTTCCTGCGCTCGGAGGGGGCACTTATTCAAACGATGGGCAGAGCGGCGCGCCATATCGACGGGCATGTCATTATGTATGCCGATACGGTGACCGGCTCGATGCAGCGTGCTATCGATGAGGTAAACCGGCGCCGCAGCATACAGGAAGAATACAATGCCGAGCACAATATCACCCCGCAGGGCATCAAAAAAGCCATCAAAGATATCACCGAGCGTGTCAGGGTGGGGGTTGCCGCCGAACCGAAAATGGAGTATACTGCTATTCCCCGTACAAAAGAGGACATCGCGCGCCTGATAAAAGAACTGGAAAAGCAGATGAAGACCTTAGCCAAAAATATGGAATTCGAAAAAGCCGCATTACTGCGTGACCGCATTGTTGAACTACGAAGAGAACTTATTACAAAGGAGTTGCCGCAATGAACGATGAAGATGTTGTAATCGAAACAAAGCAGGAACGCCGCGAAAGAAAACTGGCAAGCAAGAAAGAAGCCATGCAAAAGCACGGCAAGAGCACGGCAAGGGTTTACATCGATTCCCTTTTCAAGAGGTTAGCCAGAAAGAAGAAGTAAGTTCTCTTCTTCCCGTTACAATTTAATATCATTTATATAAGGCATTTATGACCCTCATCCGTCTCGCTACGCTCACCACCTTCCCCCGGGGGAAGGCATCTTTGCACGTAATTATGACCTAATAAAAGGCTTCCCTAGGGGGAAGCTGTTGACAAGTAGCGAATGAGGGCTGATAGCTGTCTTTTCCGCTTATCCTTTGACAGGCTCAGACCAGTAGAAAATTAAAGACTAGTGCCGTTCGTGGTGAGCTTGTCGAACCATAGCGGCGGCGAAAATTATTTGTATTAATAATTCTCCCTGTCACTCTGAGCAAAGCGAAGAGGCTAAATGCCGTTCGATAGATCTTTGATTCTTCGGCAGAGGAGTTCACACTGTGCGAACCGAATGGACACAATCTGAATTAAATTATAAAGAAAGCTAATTTTTAATTTCGGGTTTTATTAGAACCAAGGATTTGTAATTTTCTTTTTTACAGGTTTTTTAGGTTTTAAACGTTCATAAGTTTCTTTGGTAAGACCAAGTTTTTTTAATTCCGTAAGGTTCATTAGTCCCTTATCATATTTAGTATGACAGGTCGGGCACAAAGGAAAATATTGCGTGCCGCCTCTGCTGTGTGCTTTAACATGGGCTTTTTCTAATATACCTACACTTTTTTCTGTTCTTTCGCATACGCAACATCTGTTTTTGTGTCTAGCTTTAATCGATTCCCATTCGGTTTTACTTAAAGACGTCCTCTTTTTTGGTTCATCTCCCCAAACCATCATTTCCTCCTAATTATATTATGCCTCCGCCCCTCCGTCGTCAATCACCTTCCCCAGTTCTTCCTCCAGCTGTTCCATCAGCCGGGCGGCTCTGGGGTAACCGATGTGCAGTTTGCGTTGCAGATACGAAGTGGAAACCTGTTC
>DIKD01000112.1 GCA_002421585.1 Dehalococcoidia bacterium UBA5627 | reverse complement strand
GCATTACACATTTCAAAATGTATATTGACATATCCTGAAATAAAAGGTATTTTATGTCAGAACAATTACTTTTCAACAAAGATTTAGCCTTGAAGAAATGTAAAAACCATATCATACAGGGGGTATATAAATGACGAATGCCGTTCTGGTAATAATCGGGCTGGCAATACTGGTACTGGTCGGCTGGATAGCCAAAGGCTTCTTTTTAGCGGCTTCGATACCGATATTACTTCGCATACTTGTCGGTATCGTAATCGTAGGAAGCGTTATCCTGCTGGGTATCGTAATAAAAGATAAGCTGAAACAGGATAAAAAAGATGATTTTAAAGGAGTCGACAGATGATTATTGCTACTTCAAACGAAATTGCAGGAAGAAATATTTCACGCTCAATAGGGCTGGTTAAAGGCAGTACCATCCGGGCAAGGCATCTTGGGAAAGATGTCCTGGCAGCATTTCGCGGTATGGTCGGTGGTGAAATTACGGAATACACCAAGATGATGGCCGAAGCCAGGGAGCAGGCTTTGAAAAGAATGATTGAGGACGCGCAGGAAAAGGGAGCCAATGCCGTAATCTGTATGCGATTCGATACAGCAATGGTAATGCAGAATGCCGCTGAAATTATCGCCTACGGAACGGGCGTAGTTTTGGAATAACAGTAAAGAGGTTGCTAATTAATGAGTTCGGACGAGGAAATGACAATCCTCGTCCATTTTTTTCGTATCAAACCTTAATTTAAACCAGCATCCTCCTAAATCCCAGGCTTGCTAAGAATAAAAGAACTGCCGCGGAAGCAAGCAGTATCAGAACATCCAATCCCAGCCCAGATAAATCCCCTATAACTAAAAGAGACCGTAGCACATCCACCACATAGCTTAAAGGATTTGCAACAGCAATTACCTGTAGCCAGCCCGGCATAATCGATACCGGGTAGATGGCGCTTGAAGCGAAAAAGAGCGGCATAGTGATTGCCTGCCCCACCCCCATCATCCTCTCACGCGTACGGAAAAGAGAAGCCAGTGCCATACTCATACTGGAAAAGCCTATTCCGCACAGAATTATAATAACAAACATTCCTATTATACTCAGTGGAGTGAGTATAATATCTATCCCGATTACAAGGGCAATTATCAATATGCTCAGAGCCTGAAAAGTACCTCTCAAACTGCCCGCCAGAGTATCCGAGCCGGGGTGTTACGAGAGGTTTATATATTTATCAGGGGTTTAAGTTGCTGTTCGCAGGCTAAAGCAGCCAGTTCGCCCTGATGAATAAGCTCATCCGCACGATGAAAGTCTCCGCGTCCTATGTGGTTTACCCGGGGGCTTATGACAATATCGGCATATTGCATACAGGTAAGCAGTCTCTGGCCGGCGATAATATTTACCGTTTGAAAGGCAATACTCAGAATGTTGGGCTCTTTTCGTTTGTCTTTCTTAACATTATTAACCCTGGAATTATCATCTTCAAGTGGCGTGACGTTAACCGCAATTACAATATCTGCGCCCATTTTTCTTAAAAGGTCTGCCGGCACGGGATTTACCAGCGCCCCGTCAACCAGATATCTGCCCTCTATTTTAATCGGAGCAAGTATTACCGGTACGGTACAACTGGCTCTTACCCCCTCCCTTACCAGCCCGCGGTCGATAACCACTTCGTGGCCGCTTTCGATATCGGTAGCAGAACAGGCAAAGGGGATTTTCAAATCTTCAAACCTCATATCCCCGAAAATAGACTTTAACGCGTTATTTATTTTAACCCCGCTTATTAGACCGGTTCTGGATAATGTCGGCTCTGTCAGCAATGACAGCCTTTTGGAGCCGAGGTCTCTAGCCATTTCCTTCATAGCTTCAATATTTTCGCCCTTGGCATATACCCCTGCCACCATAGACCCCATACTGGTACCGGAAATCATATCGATATGAATCCCCATTCCGAGTAAAACTTCCAGCACCCCTATATGAGCCAACCCTCTGGCAGTACCGCTCCCCAGTGCCAGCCCTATCTTCTTACCGGATGTCTTTTGCCGCATCAATGTTGCCCTCTGACCGATTTCAATTATTAAATCTATATCTTTTTAATCTTAACACATTTATTCAAGGATAGCCGCTGCTCTTAATTCCTATATGGCTCGTTTTGTAATTGATTTTTTCTAAGCCCTACCAGTTGCCTTATCTGCGGGATAAAAAGGCTTAAAACCAGCGTAAATGTCAGCCCGTCGGTAATCGGAAATGCCAGCCAGACGCCGTCCAGCTGCCAGTAATGCGGCAGTATCAATACCGCCGGCAGAAGAAATAGCACCGTTCTCGAAACAGACGACAGGAACGCCTGAACAGGTTTCCCGAGAGCCTGAAACATTGTAGAGCTAACCATCATAAACCCGATTATCGGCATGGCGATAAAAATGCGCCTTGCACCGTACACCGTCAATGCAATAAGTTCCGGGTCGCTGTTGAAAATACGAACAAAAAGCTCGGGGAACGAATAAAGAACGATAAACGCCGCCACACAGCAAACAGTAGCCGCCGTAACGGCTATCTTGATTACTTTCAGCCCCCTGTCGTAGCGTTTGGCTCCGTAATTGAACCCAAGAATAGGCTGCAACCCCTGCCCGATTACCATACCCGGCATCAAGGCAAACATCATAATCCTGTTAATAATGCCGTAAGCGGATACTGCCAGGTCTCCGCCGTATTGATTGAGGACACGGTTAATGATAATGGCACAGATGCTGGTTGCCATCATCATAACAAAAGAAGAGATGCCGATGGCAAAAATCGAGCCCAGAATCTTCCAGTTTATTAAAAGATTTTTAAGATAGATTTTAAGAAAACTCCTGCCCGACAGATAGTAGTAAACACAATAGACGACCGACACGAGTTGGGCGATAATGGTTGCCCATGCAGCTCCGGCAACACCCAACCCCAGCGGAATGATAAAAATAGCATCGAGAACAATATTCAATACCGCCCCGATAATCATACTTATCATCGGCACGCGCACATTCCCCTCAGCCCTGATAAGAAAATTGAAAGACATAGCAAATGTCTGAAAGAACATACCGATAAGAATTATACGAAGATAATCGGAGGCATAGGGTAAAACAGAATCCGAAGCCCCGATCAGTTTCAACCAGAAATCGGTATTGGATAAGCCGAATATCATCAGGATAGCGGAGAATACTATGGTCGGAGTAATGGCATTACCCAGAATCTGTTCCGCTCTTGTTTTATCCCCCTTCCCGATTGACATTGATATCAGAGCGGCTCCGCCCATACCGGTCAAATGACCGATAGCCATTGAAAGCATCTGTATCGGGAAGACGATTGAAAGAGCAGCAATGCCCAGTTTACCGACATATTGCCCGACGAAGATGGTATCGACAACGTTATATAAAGAAATGACAGCCATACCGATAAACGCCGGAATAGTTAATTTCAATAAAAGTTTACCGATGTTATCGGTATCAAAAACGGTATGTTTACTCATATACGGTGTTGATTACTCCCAAATTAAAAGGAATATCGTTTGCAGGGGAAAATGACTACTGGTTCGAGGTTTCTTAAAAAGACCACTTATATCTTAACCGAAAACCCGGCTTTATCTTTATGATGTACAAACCGTAAAAAAGATAATGATTTTCCACTTCAAGTTCAATTTATAAAAACAAGCCGAAATATCCGGCTTTTGGCTAAAGGCTTATATTATATACCGATATAAATTTAATGACAATAAAGATTCAGGCGCCTGAATAATGCCATCACTCCGCCAGTTTAACCTGCACCGGGGCGCGCTCGAAATCGGCTGCTCCCATCAGGGGGCGCGGACTCAGTCGGGCAAGAAAAGCCACGAACCTGTCGGGGATAATTTCCAGCCGTGTATTGTAAAACGTAGCGATATCATTATAATAATCACGTGCCAGTGCAATGCGCTGTTCCGTTTCCGAAAGTTGTTGCTGCAACCGTATAAAGGACTGGCTTGCCTTGAGTTCGGGGTATTTTTCACTAATGATATTGATTAGCGGCGCCATGCCTTTAAAATCACCGCCCTTTTCGCCGGGCGGAGTAGCCTGCAATTGACTTCGCAGTTCGACAATCAGTATCTGCAGATCGGATTCATAACAGCGATAACCCTCGACCGTCTTAACCAGATTGGGGATTAAATCGTAGCGGCGTTTCAACTGGATATCCACCTGCGACCAGCCCTGTTTAACACGATTATGCAGGTTTATCAGGCTGTTATAAACATTCAAGACCCAGGCAAGTATAAAAATAAAAAGATATATAGCGACGGTGACAACAAAAGGTTGCCAGACGAATACCGGGATATCTCCCCCCATATAAGTTAAGGCAGCGGTTCCGCCGAGTGCGCACAGCAAACCGGCTATCAGCCATAACCAGAACCCGCGCAGATAAGAGGAGCGAACCTGCTTTTCGGTGCGGTTTGAGATTATATACATTTTTACATCTTTATCCCACGCTATTTCGGCAGCAACCATATCCTGCCTTTCACGTGCCTGACCGATTACATAGAGCCTGGTATGCAAAGGGATAGCCGATTCGTAAAACCTTCGTTTGCGGGTGGTATGTGGAATCTCTCTAACCGGGCACTTTCCGTAATATAAATCGTCTTTCGGGGTACATTTTTCTACAAAAACCCTGATATTTTGGATTTCGGCGCCCTCGGGAACAATGCGTATTAAACCGGCATCGTCCTTTAGATAGAAAGGAATATGTTTTTGCTCGCCGGCTATATTTTTCCAGCCGCTTTCAACGCGTGTTCGAGAATGCACATGCCCCTGCGCATCTGTGTAAGTTTCATGTACCGTACGAGACCAGTGCTCATCCACCTTCCAGTCATACTGCACGCACTTCTTTCCGGCAAGATAACTTATGAGCGGTTCATCGCTTTCCGCTGTGCCTTTCAGTTCGGTCAGCCCGATAAAAACTCCCTGCGTTTTGGATGTCGGGCAATCGTCGATGGTGCGCATATACTTGAAGGCACGAAAAGCCGCCACCATACAACCGGCCGCAGCCAGCATGGCAACGACGGTTATCACAATGGTTAGCGTTTCAGAAGGCATGCGACAATTGTAGAATAGACGATGGATAAGGTCAATATTTAAAAAAAGCTTCCTGCGGCTAATAAGCTGCAGGAAGCAATATAAGGGGAGGAGAACTCTTATTATTATTTAGCTTCGATGGTAACATTGACCTCTGTATAATAAAGAGTTGTCAGACCTTCGAAGCCGGAATCGGTGCCGGCAAATATCCACATATTGCCATCGGCATCGGTAGTAACTTCCAGCGGATTATCCTGATTGTCGAGTGTCTTCAATTCATAGGTTTCAAAATCATCATTGACCAACTTGGCAACATTACCTACAACTACCGCATCGTAACCGCCCGAGCTCTGCTGTCCTTTATCAACGCTCAATTCATAAAAACCGTCTTTGTCTATAGGGCTGGGTTCGATTTTAGAAGCCCCGACCTTAACGTAAACCGCTTCACCGGGAGGCCCGCCGATTCCAACGGCACCGGCAGGAGCATTGGAAGCAAACTTTACTTCTATGGTAACCAGATAGGTCGTATCAGGGTTTAACCCGTCATCGGATGTAAGCTGCTTCTTGATAAACATAAAAATATCATCGCTGCGGTTCATACTGCTTAACATCAGCGCTTTCCCGCCCAACGGTGAATCCACATACCCGTAATCCAGCTGGTAAATATCCTGCTCGTATTCTACCGGCAAATCGGTAAAACCGCCCGCCCAGCCTTCCGCATCCTGATTTAAATCGAAATTGATGTCTATCGGTTCGTTGACAGAACTGCAGCCGACAAGCGGCATCATAAACAACACAAGCGCAAGAAAAACAAAAGACAATTTTTTTATCATCTTTAGCATATTCCGACCCCTTTTATAGTTAATAATTTTATATAAACTATAACGGCAGATAA
Source organism: Dehalococcoidia bacterium UBA5627 (assembly GCA_002421585.1). Lineage (GTDB taxonomy): Bacteria > Chloroflexota > Dehalococcoidia > Dehalococcoidales > UBA5627 > UBA5627. The sequence goes on along the minus strand of DIKD01000112.1, from coordinate 11,001 downwards.
AGAGAAAAGTTAGCAATGCTAACTTTTCGACTTTTTTATCCAACCTTTTCCCACTCCATATTATATAAATTAAAGCCGTTACCAGGAGGACTATACAGGCAATTACTGTAATAACTACTTCCGTATATTGCCCCGAAAAGCCGCCGGCGGATGTGTGCTTGATAAGTATGCCGGCATATGCCCAGAGGAATACCAGCGCATAGGCGATATCTCTGTTTTCAACCGCCGTAACCGCTCCTATTATTAACCCCACTGCGACGATAATTGCCGCCCATATAGCTTCCGATATACCGAACCCGTCCCAGTTCCATCTCACCAAAAGCACCGTTACATTGGCTATCGTTGCCACGCTTATCCAGCCGAAATAGACGCTGAAAGGGAGCCTGATGAATATTTTATCGCGCAGCGATAAATCTTCCTTGCTAATTATATGCACGATATAGATAAGGCACACCAGGAGTACAACCATTAAAAGCATCGATAAAGGAATAAGGTCGTAGTGCCAGCACAATAGCCATGCCGTATTTACCAGAGAGGAAATTGAGAAGATAATTCCTGTTCGATACTATAATTCAGTTTTAACATTGTTTTTATCAGCCTGGAAAAATCCCAGCGCATACAATACGTACCCTGCCAGTAAAAGATAGATTGCTCCCCAGATGGAAAATTTCAGACCGGTCGGAGTAAAAAGGTTTTGATAGGCATCGGAGACTTGGCCGGTGCTGACCCCGTTAATGGGGAGTATGTTGGCAAGTACATTTGCGGAAATCATTATCAAGAAAGTCACCACAACTGAAATCTTGACCCAGAGGATACCCTGTTTACCTTGCATTTAATCCCTCCTTTTAACGTTAAAATATAATTTTATATTTACGTTATCAACGGCTAAGGTACATGCAAATAGCCCCGCAGGCGGCTACATTCAGGGATTCGGCTTTATCTTTAATCGCTATTTTCAATCTGTAATCGGCAAGTTCTAAAATATCTCGAGATAATCCGGAGGCTTCGTTTCCCAGCGCCAGCAGCAACTTATCCGCTTTATGTAAATATGATGGGTCTTCTTCCCCATCCAAAGAGGTAGACACGATTGAATGACCTCGATTCTGTAAAGATCGGGCAAGGCTAAGATAATCGTTTGTCCGCCTTATCCACAGCGAGAGAATCGTGCCGGCTGTCGATTGTACAACCTTGGGGGAAAGAGGGTCGGCACATTTTTGGCTCATAATCACACCCGAAAAGCCGAAAGCAACCGCCGTGCGAATCAGGCTGCCGACATTTCCGGGGTCCTGCACACCCTCCAACAGTAAGATTCTGGAGCCGGGATTCCCTGGGAGAACATTCGAATATATTTCAGTAGGGATACTTACGACGGCAATGATTCCCTGCGGAGTTGTTGTGGATGTAATGGAGCGCAACTGCTCTCCTGTAATATGCCTGTAAGGATATATACCGCAAAAAGAGGGCGCTTCATCCGTAGATAGCACCTCAAGGATAGCATCGGGATTATTCCCGGCAATTTGCCTGACAGCCCGTTCACCCTCAACCAGAAAGGCACCTGCTTCAAGCCGCTCTTTTTTACCGGCAAGGCTCTTATACCACTTGAGCGGTTTTAACGGAGTATCTTCGGACTTATATGCCATTTCGTATCCTCTATTTAGTTATTAACTAATAATAGCACGGGAAGCATTGCGGGGAAACATATAATAACCGTCTTTGCGAACCTCTATCTGTCATGCTGGAGTCCCGACAGGTCGGGACGAAGCATCCTGGGAGGGGACTTTGTTTTCCCGTTCGCCCTTGTATCTTAAAAATATTGTATCATTATTATTGATGGGCGAGATAGACCGATTCGTCCTGGGTTTAATAAGACCGTGGCTCAGCATGGTCGTCTCGCCCCNNCCCCAAATATAATAAGAGCCCGAACAGTTGCATGGGTTAACCAAGCCCGCATTTTGCAAGGAAGGGCCGGAAAGGAGACGAACTTGATGGAGACATATGTTGGAATAGATATCTCTAGTAATAACCTGGATCTTGCCATTTACAAAGAGGAAAAAACACATCAATTCATTAATAATCAAGATGGCATCAGGAAAGTCTGTGACTTTCTGAGTGGACTTGAACCGACTCTCATAGCATTTGAAGCTACAGGTGGTTATGAAATGCCGCTCTATATCGCTCTTAGCGAAGCCAAGTTGCCTGCTGCTCCGGTGAATCCAAGACAGGTAAGGGATTTTGCCAAGGCTACGGGTAAACTGGCAAAGACAGATGTACCGGATGCACGGGTTATTGCTCATTTTGCAGCAGCCCTGCATCCACAACCACACCCAATCCCTGAAAGTCAGGAGATAAAAGAAATTGTTGCCAGACGTAACCAGTTGGTACAAATGATTGTTGCTGAAAAGAACAGGCTCCATAGTGCCCGTAAAAATATCAAGGCGCGTATTCAAACACATATTCAGTGGCTTGAGGAAGAGCTTGACAGTACCAATAAGGAATTGGAGCAAAACATTAGTGATAATCCTGAATGGCAAAATAAAAACGATTTGCTGCAGAGCATGCCCGGAGTCGGCCCCGTTCTTTCTACCACACTTCTTGCTGATTTGCCTGAGCTTGGAAAATTGAACAGAAGGCAGATAGCTGCTCTTACCGGCATTGCACCTCTTAATCGTGATAGTGGAACCTTGCGTGGTAAACGAACTATCTGGGGTGGAAGGGCTACAGTCAGAGGAGCTTTGTATATGGCTACCCTTGTGGCTACTCGATTCAATCCCGTAATCAGGCAGCTCTACCAAAGATTGCTTGATTCCGGTAAGCTCAAGAAGGTAGCTATTGTAGCTTGTATGCGAAAGCTGCTCATAATACTGAATTCTATGGTTAAGCATAATACTAAATGGTCTTATACTCCTTGTTTTGCTTAATTCATAACAAGACAGTTGCTGAGCGTGTCGAAGGGTCAAACCAACGGGAAAGGTATGTTTAACTACTCCGCCGCCGTTATGGTTCGACAGGCTCACCACGAACGACTTGGTTATCGTCATGCTGAATTCGTAAAGGATAAATGAAGTATCTGGGGACAGGTGGTTAATAAAGCATGCCTACCTGTTGTCGTTAGTACCTTTGTTATGATACTCCCCTCCCCCGGGATACTTCAGTCGCTTCACTCCTTCCAGAATGACAATATACACAAACCTCTAAAAAAAGTAATAGAAGCAATATTTAGTTTTCTATTAGTAGAGATTGCCACGTCAGTCTTCCCTATAAATCGGGATTCCAGTACGACAATTAAAACTGTGTAACGGCGATATAAACCATAAAATAGTGCAGTATCGCCCCCAGCAGAATAAAGATGTGGAATATCTCGTGGAAACCGAAAACTCCCGGAAACGGATTCGGCTTTTTCAACGCATATATGATAGCCCCGACACTGTAGGCGATACCTCCTCCGACCAGCAGCCAGAAAGATAAGGCGGACATACTGTGCCAGAGGATATTCATCGGGATAACCGCCATCCAGCCCATCAGCAAATAGAGAATGGGGGAGATGATACGGGGGGCATGCAGATAAAAAAACTTGAAAAACAACCCTGCCAGTACGCAACCCCATTGCACTCCGATAATGCTCCAGAACCAGGCACCCTCAAGATAAACATAAGCCATCGGTGTATATGTACCGGCTATCATAATGAAAATGGCCAGATGGTCCAGCTTGCGCCAGATATTTACCGCATTTTCTTCCTGTTTTTGCCAGTGATAGACACCACTCGCCATAAAGAGGCAAATCGCCCCCAGCCCATAGACCAGCGAGACAAGTAAGTAATCCCATCTGCCCCATGTTACGACGAGCAGGATGATAAGCCCGATTACTGAGGCAACCGCTCCGAATATATGAGAATATGCCGCTACTTTTTCAGATTTACTGATGTTAACCACTATGCCTCCGATACATTTGGATAATTATACACTAATGCTGGGCAGTTATGCTGACAGCATCTTTTTCGGCTGTGTTGCCAGAATATAGAGTGCAGGAATTATAGCGACGGCGGCAACCGGCCAGAACTCCCCTCCCATGTTCTGACTGCCGACGTAATCTACCAATAAGCCGATTAGGGGAGCAAATATCATTGTAGAAAGCGATTTTGCCTGGCTCTCGATGGATAAAACGGTAGCTCCTTTTTCTTCCGTGGCAAAGGCATCGAAACGGCTGAGCAGTATCGGATACCAGATGTTTTGTAAAATAGCCAGCAGCACAAAAAAGGCTATGGAGATATAGTACAATTCGAAATACAGCAGTGGAATCAGCGCGATATATATAACCGCATTTAATATCCACAGCATTCGGCTGCCGGCTTCTTCGTTACCCGCAAACCTGACAAGACGATGTGCATTGCGGCTGGCAAGAGCGGCAGCAAAATAAATGATAATATAAACCGCCCCAACTATGATTGAACTGCGCTGCGCTTCCCCCCACAGGATAAAGATGGGTAACATTAAAGCGATATTTTTCAAGATGGGCTGCAGATACGTATCGACCGCTTTATAAACGCCCTCGAAGGAAATGGACTCGATTATCAGGCGGCGCAGGTTCACATTTGCCACGGCAGAACGCATGCACTCCCAAAGATGAATTGCCGTTTTTTTAAAGCTGACACTTTTTTCAGGTCGCCCCTCCAGTTCGGCCGGATATGATAAAAAGTTAAAAAGTCCGATGATATAGGGCACTATGGCAAAGAAAAAAACGTATGAATAATTATTGGTTATCAGAACAAAGAGAACTGCCAGAATCGTGGATACGACAGAACCGATTTTTGACCACGAACGCGTATAGCCGTAAACCCTTGTCTTTTCATCCAAACGTCCCTGCAACCGTAACCAGGTGAATATCATCGCTTTATGAGTGCCGGTGCGGAAAGCCTCTCCGACGGCAAAAAAGAACATCGCTACAAAGAAATGCCAGTAATCGCTGCTGAACCCGAAAACAGTGAAAGAGATTATATAAGCGATAAATGACAGAACCATACTGCGGCGGCGTCCGAACAGGTCGGCAACAGCGCCGCTCGGTATCTCTATAAGGTTAATAAAAAGCTCACGAAAGCCGATAAGTATGCCTATTTGAGTAAATGAAAGCCCCTGCTGCAGGAAAAAGAGTATTATAAACGGCTCGAAATAGCGCTGATTTTTAAGAAAGCCGTATAGAGAAAAGCGTCTTATCATTTATTAATTATATTATTTCCTCCGCCGCAATAAAAGCTATCTAAGAACATTCCGAACGCTTAATATTTTTATTAATTTTGATGCCTTAGCCACAGTAATAATTTAATTATTTTCACACCATAATGAACAAAAGTATATAGACTTATTCAATTAAAAGGAGTAAAATGGAGTTGTAAGTTATAGGAGAAATGGATGAGATGGTACTTCTGATTTTTTATATAACAGCCCGAGGGGATTTTTAGAATGATAGCACTGGCTGGTTTCAGCCCAGTGCTTTTTTAATTAAAAAATATTCAGTTTAAGGGAGGTTGAAATGCAATCGAGTTTAATCGGAAAAATCGAAAAGGCTAAGAGATACGCCCAGGAAAAAGACCGAATAACTTTTACTGAATTGTCAGTGAATTTCCGTGGGGAAAACGATACCCACGTTACCAGATACGGAATTGAAGGTTGGAATTGTACCTGTGATTTCTTCTCCCACTGGGGGCTGTGCTGCCACACTATGGCAATGGAAAAAATATTGGGAGATATGCTCCCTAAAGAAGCCTTAAGCACACAGTTTGACAACCCCTCTTCAATACAATAGTATTAGGGAATCGAATAGCGAAAAACGAGATATGAAGATTTCAAAAAAAATTTTCAGGTTGGTTTGTTTATCCTTTCTATCAGGGCTGCTGTTAATAACGCCGCTGCTGGGTGGTTGCGCGGAGACACCGGATACCACAAATACTGACCAAATCAAGCCCATGCCTTTTGCATTAAATGTCTGGCCTCTTCACATGGATGATGCCATCGAAGGCTCTAATTACGTTTTTCTGGTAACCGTTGATTACGGTACCGTGGAGCCAAAAACTACAACTACCGAAACCACTCAAACAATCGATCCGAACCTGGCAAGAATTTCAGCTACAGCCGAGAATGCATATATATCGGTCGGGCCTAAAGGGATTTCCGAGGGTTATGTAGCAGAGGTTGTAGTTGTTCCGGATGAGGGGACAGCCGGCAGTATTATCAGGGTAAGAGTTAAAGCTGAATGGCAGGGCTATACGGATACCGAAACTGTAACGCTCAACATACAGCAGAAACCCGAAGCGCTGGAAGAATTAACTTCTGAGGCAATTACCATCAGGAATATGTTTATCTCATGGGTTGCCGTAAACAACCCCGAGCTGGGTATTTCTCTGGACGAATCCTGGTACGGAACCGTAGTCTATCCCAATACTGTTGTAATAAAGTATTTCCTGTTCTTCTCCGAAAAATGGGAGGTGGGTATCCGATGGAATACCTCTACCAGTTCGGTTGACTGGGCTCAGATGTATATCAGGTTAAGAACCGCCCAATTCACGCCTTCAATGTCTTTCGAAATCGATTCTTTAAGCGCAACTAACAAGAATATATACGAAATAAGCCCTCACAGTATGGTATGGCGTTAGCCGGGGTTTAGATATCCGATAGCGTCACCGGCAACAAAAAGCGAACCGGTGATACATATAAGACCGTTATTTAGAGCTTGCTTCCTGGCAAGCTCTATTGCTTTGGCGACATCTTGAGCGGATTTGACCTCTATCCCCAATCTATTAATATCCTCTTCCAGTATTGAGATTTCCATCGAGCGCGGATGTGCGGAACGGGTGACTATTATTTCGTTAAAGAGAGGGACAAGTTCCCCTATCATGCCTGTCGCGTCTTTATCCGCAGAAGCACCGAAAACAAGGATTTTTTCAGCCGAAGACATGAGACCGTCCTGCCGGAAATAATCGTTATAATAATACAGCAGGGATTTTTTCAGTTCGCGGGCAGAAATCATATTATGCGCTCCGTCTATTATGATTATGGGCTGTTTACCGCACACCTGGAAACGCCCCGGCCATTCAACCTTACTCATGCCGGCACTTATGGTTGAAGCCGATATATTAAACCCCTTCTCTACTAAAACCTCCAGAGCGGCTACCGCCGTTGCCGCATTTTCCATCTGGCAGCAACCTAAAAGAGGAATCGATGGCTGATAATCGCTTAGCCTGCCTTTTATTAAAAGCTGTGACACTTCAGAATTGAAACCGGCGTTTTCCCATATGACATCCGTTCCGACTTTTAAGAGGGGTGAATCAAACTCAAGGCACTTTTTCTCAATTACATGCATAGCCTCATCTGCTTGAGGAGCGGAAACAACAGGAACGTTAGCTTTAATTATGCCGGCTTTCTCAGCGGCGATTTTAGCAATAGTATCTCCCAATACATCGGTATGGTCCAGATTGACGGGCGTGATAATGCATACCTCGGGTCTTATGACATTGGTAGCATCCAGCCTGCCCCCCAACCCCACTTCCACCACCGCAAAATCCACCTTATACCGTGCAAAAAATACAAAGCAGAGAGCGGTCATTATCTCGAAAGTAGTCAGCTTTCCGTAATTTGCGCGGCGGTTGACTGTAGCGACAGCCGGTTTTATTTCACTTATGATATCCGCAAATTCAGCTTCGGATATCATATTTCCGTCGATTTGAAAACGCTCTCTGATATCGATTAAATGAGGCGATGTATACAGACCGGTTTTATAGCCCGAAGCGGTCAGTACCGCTGACACCATAGCAGCCACACTGCCCTTGCCCTTGGTGCCGGCAATGTGTACCGATTTTGCTTTCAGGTGGGGATTATCGAGTAGAGACATCAGCTCTTCCACCCGCCGCAGGTCATAGATTACAGAATCGTGTAATTTATGCGTTGTTTCATAATCCGAAAAGCTGTAAATATATTCTATTGACTGCCGATAAGATAACTTCTGCATATAATCTCCACAAGCTAACTTCAATTTTACATTTATTTCCGTGTTTCAATAGATAACGATTGCGTCAATGTTATCTTCCTCGCATATACCTTTAGTTCTCGACACGTTAAGAGCCGGCACTTTTTACTGTCATTGCAAGCCCCGATTTAGTCGGGACGCGGCAACCTCTGCCTTTATATAAGATTATGTTGTCGTCAGCTGTTATATCAATACTATAAGTGTCCGACCGGCTTATTTCCACCTCGAATACATTCGATACTTCGATATTCTTAAAACCGGTGTAATTAAATTGCTCGGTAACAAGGTTTCCGGGACCGCTAACCGGATAAAGGCATCCTGAAAGAAAGGCTACTATTATTAAAACTATAATTACCATAGATGCCGTCAGACTTTTTAATTTCATCACCGACCTCCCTTTCATAACACAAATATTATGGCATATATTTAGCAGAAATCAACACTTTTTCACATATTAATTAGTATATTACTTGACGCCCCTACAATTCGACTGATAATATCAAGAAACCGGAGGAGATATAAATTGAACTTTACTGATAAACTAAAAAACGCCGTTTCTAAAAATAACAGCCTCGTTTGTGTCGGGCTGGACCCCGACCCTGCCCTGTTTCCGGACGCTGAAAGCGTGATTGAGTTCAATAAGGCGATTATAGAAGCTACGGCTGACCTCGTTTGCGCTTATAAACCGAACTTCGCCTTTTATGAGGCGTTCGGCGCGCAAGGTTTTTCCGCCTTAAAAGAAACTGTAGATTATATTCCGAAAGGTATCCCCGTCATAGCCGATGCCAAACGCGGGGATATCGGCAATACCGCCAAAGCCTATGCCAAATCCGTATTCGATAACTTCAATTTCGATGCCGTAACCATTAACCCCTACATGGGATACGACTCCGTTGCTCCTTTTATAGAATATCACAATAAAGGCGTTTTCATCCTGTGCCGTACATCCAACGCCGGCTCGGGGGACTTCCAGTCTTTAAGCTGCGCAGCCGACGGTAGGAATATCCCCCTCTTCCAGATGGTAGCAGACCGTGCCAGCCAGTGGAATAAGTACGGCAATGTGGGACTGGTGGTGGGAGCCACCTATCCCGATGAACTGCAACTGCTGCGGGAAATCTACCCGGATATGCTATTTTTGATTCCCGGTATAGGTGCGCAGGGCGGCGACCTTGAAAAAGCAGTCAGAAACGGAACCGACTTAAGCGGGAGAGGTATTATAATTAACTCTGCCAGACAGATTATATATGCCTCACGCGGGGCCGATTTTGCTACTGCCGCACGCCGGGCTGCCATGGATTTGCGCGACCGCATAAACAGCTTCCGCTAGAGGGTTATAAAATGGTTATAGAAATTATGCCGGGCGACATCGTGCAGCTAAAAAAGAAGCATCCCTGCGGCAGTGACCGCTGGCAGGTGGTAAGAACCGGCGCCGATATCGGAATAGTTTGCCTCGGCTGCCGGCATAAGGTTATGCTGGATAGAAGCTCGTTCGAAAAAAGGGTCAAAGCTGTTATTTCAAAAATCTAATAAACTTCTCAAATTTCTTCCATTTTATGTTATAATCCTTTTAGAATCTAAATAAAGGGGCTTTGGATATGTGGGACTGGTTCGCCGTAAACAGTATATGGTTTCTCACCGCTGCAGCAGCACTGTTCATATTAACTGTAATTTTCAGGAATATGTTCAGGGACAGAATCGCCAAACTCAAACCGGAACTCAGGGATACTCGAGGAAAGAGAATTTTACAGCGCGTTGCGCTTGTTATTATTTATCTGTCGGCAATCTTAACACTGATGTCATTTATCGCTATTATTATTTCCCAAGAAGGAACAATGGCAAACGTCAATTTGGAAGCAATACAGGAATGGCTGTTGTCACACGGGCTTATCATCATCGCTTATATAGCAGTCGCCTACTTCATTTACCGAGTTATAAAAATGTTTATTCCCCGCCTGGTCTGCAGTTTTGTCAAAAGTAGCGGAAAAGGAAGGCATTCAAAATCATGGTTCGATAAAAGGACAAAAACAGTGAACAACATGATTATTTGGATATCCGCTATAGTTATAGGAGTGGTTACCTTCTTCCTGATACTATCTGAGTTAGGGCAGGATATAACCCCTTTACTTGCCAGTGCCGGCATCGTGGGTGTCGCCCTGGCTTTAGGTGCGCAGACCATGGTTAAAGATTTTCTGGCAGGAATGTTCATTTTACTGGAAGACCAGTACAATGTCGGAGACACCGTCAAAATAGCAGGAATTGCCGGAGCTGTTGAAGAAGTCAACCTGAGGAGAACAATTCTGAGGGACCTCGACGGCATCGTACATACCATCCCCAACAGCTCAATAACGACCGCGTCCAATTATACCCGAGACCTCGCAAGGGTAAATCTGGATGTTCCGGTTGCCTACGGCGAAAATCTTGATAAGGTCTTTGGTGTAATTAACAGGGTCGGCAGAGAATTGGCGGCAGACCCCTATTTTTCCAAGCTGATAAAGACACCTCCCCAAGTGCTCAGGGTTCAAAAGTTCGCAGATTCCGGTATCGAAATAAGGATACTGGGCGATGTGCGCCCCAGTATGCAGTGGGAAGTAACCGGCGAACTTAGAAAAAGGCTGAAAAAAGCATTTGATGAAACGGGCATAGAGATACCATGGCCTCATGTTAAGGTATTTCAGGGCGAAAATAAAAAAGAGGAATATGTCCGGTGTGAGAGTTGCTCGTTCTCCAACCCTAAAAGCAATCAGTTTTGCGGCAAATGCGGGGCTGACCTGCAGATTCAGGCAGAGCAACAGCAACAGGTTGATTGATAATCTTACACAGGATGATTTAAGTCCTCATTTTAATCAATCCTGATTGCCACCGCTCTTAGACTCTTTCCCGATACAAGGGCGAGTGCAATTCTATATGTCATACTGAATTCGTGAGGGACGAATGAAGTATCTGGGGCGGGGATTAAAACAGGTTAAATACCTCCCCCCGGATTCTTC
>DIKD01000019.1:7354-8944 GCA_002421585.1 Dehalococcoidia bacterium UBA5627 | reverse complement strand
AATATCGACGTCTATATGGCGAAAGCCGCCGCCGCGCTGCCCGGCGTGCTTAACGACTTTTTAACCAGCAGTGTGAAGGTTCTCCAGAATTCCACAGATATGATTTTAGGTTTTGTTATCATGCCGATTTTCATCTTCTTCATTCTTAAAGACTGGGATAAACTGCGTGACGGTTTTTACGCCTCGTTACCGTTATGGGTACGGACACACACGAAAGACCTTTTAGCGATCCTTCGAAATGTGGTGGTGCGCTATGTTCGCGGCCAGTTAATACTGGGATTGGCTGTCGGCACCCTTGCCTATATCCTGCTGATGATTTTGGGGATTGATTTTGCACTGCCGCTGGCCGTCTTTGCGGCAGTTACAGAACTGGTGCCTATGGTTGGTCCGTGGATTGGCGGCGGACTAGCTGTTCTGGTAACGCTGGCAACGTCCCCCGAACAGGCAATCTGGGTAGCTCTCGGTTTTATAGCGATTCAACTGCTTGAGAACAACTTGCTTGTGCCCAAGATTCAGGGCTCGCAAATGGAAATTCATCCGGCGTTTATAATACTGCTCAGTATTCTCGGTGCCTATTTTGCCGGAATACTGGGATTTATCATCGTTCTGCCGCTTACCATGACCATCATCAAGATATTCAAATACCTGAGGGACAGCACAAGAAACGGTAGTCTTAGATAACGATATCCTAATATATAACTGTCTGATAATATATCTGCACAAAACGTAGACACCAACCAATGCGGTTGACGTAAGAGAAGAGAGCCAGGGTAATGGGTAATAAGATAAAGCGCTTAAAATCCACGATAGAAAGAATAAAAGCTGCTCTTTTAAAATACCCTGCGGTACAGTTGATAATCCGTACTATAGAAGGATTAGGCGATCACGACGTGGGGCAAAGAGCTGCCGGTGTAGCCTATTATGCAATTTTATCTATATTCCCGCTGCTTTTGGGAATCGTTGCTGTTTTAGGTTTTTTCCTGCCTTCGGTGAATTTTCAAGAAGAGCTGCTAGGATTTATCGGTGAAAATGTTCCCGGCGCTACGGAGATTTTAAAGCTGAATATTGTGAGCATTATAGAACTGCGAAATGTAATGAGTGTGTTGAGCATAGTTATCCTATTTTGGGGTTCAAGCGCAATGTTCACTGCAATAAGCCTGGCAATTAATCGTGCCTGGGGTGTTACACTTTTTTACTCCTTTTTTATCAGAAAACCCCGTGAACTGGGCATTGCAATAAGTACGGGAATTCTATTCTTTCTTTCCCTCGGAACAACCGCCGTTGTTTCAATTTTGCGCGCCGTATTCGATTATCCTCCGGCTGTACCGGTATTAGTGGACCTGGGAGGCAGGCTGGTGGCTTTTTTGCTGATACTGGCCGTTTTCCTGTTACTCTATAAACTGATTCCAAACGTCAAGACATACTGGCGTTATATCTGGCCGGGCGCTATTTTGGCTTCCGTACTCTTCGAAATCGCCAGAACTCTGTTTGTTTTCTACCTTGAGAACTTCGCCAACTATCAGCTTATTTACGGCTCCTTGGCGCCTTTTGTTATCCTGCTTGTCTGGATTTATTTTTCAGCCTTTGTCA
>DIKD01000019.1:0-7308 GCA_002421585.1 Dehalococcoidia bacterium UBA5627 | reverse complement strand
AATACAAACCCCGTAGCTTGTAAGCCATTCGTTTTTGTATTCCGGGTCCCGATTGTATTTAACTAAAACACCTTCCTCTAATACACTTTTGACGCATTTGCACCTTTAGTACGCTATTTCCCTCGAAGTGGTCATGTAGGATGCTTTAGTTACCACCTATTAGATTAGGAGATCGGCACTAACATACCTATCCACTAACCGCCGGAGTGGGTTGTGGCGCGGGGATATAGAGCATATATTTAATACAAGCTCAAGATTTAGTGATTGAATAAGTGGAGTATCTTGACATAAAGCGGCGAAGATATATACACCGGAAAAAGGAGATTGCATCGATAAATAAAGATATGTCCAAGGGGAAAGTGAAACAAGTTAAAGGCAAAATAAAGGAAGAAGTTGGTAAAGCAACCGGTGATAAATCGATGGAAATCAGCGGCAAGGCCGAGCAGGTGGGTGGAAAAGCACAGGAACAGTATGGCAGGGTTAAAAGAAATATTAATAACGCCATTGACGACTAGTCAGATTAAATTAACTTCATTGCTTATCCGGTTGCTGAAAGCAGTATGCCCTCTATAATCAGCTATCCTGTTTACGAATGTATTTCGTATCCAAAAAAGAACGAAGAATACAAATCATATAATTAAAGGAGTTGCTAATGTCTATTTCAAGGACAACCGAAATTAAATCTTCATCCAAAGATAGCTTTGATGATGCCATGAAAAAAGGGATTATTCGCGCTCAAAAAACTCTAAAAAATGTTAGAGGAGCATGGATTGAGAACCAGGAAGTTCTAATTGATAATAAGGGGGAAATAAGCGAATATCGAGTTCAGATGAAGATAACATTTATACTTGAAGAATAATTTGGAATTGCCCAGGGAGCAGAGGTCTCATCTGCTATTTTGTAGCTAACCGCAATGTTAAGATTGTTTTCTTTTGCTTAATATATTACGGGTAATTCAGGCGTTAAGGAGTAATAAAATGACTGATAGTAATAAAGAAATAGTTGAAGTTCTAAAAGCAGTAGAAAAACAGTTAGAGGATATAAAATATGATTTGGCTGATATCAAAAGGCAAATGCCCAAAGTGCCTTATTACGGAGACCTATTACATGATATAGTAAAAGCTATTGAGAATGAAGGCAAATAGGTATCTTTCTTTTAAGAAATACTGAATTATGCGGGGTTATGTTTAACTGCCGGTATGATTACGGAATGATAACAGAAGGGAAGTCAAAACATAAAAACGTATCTGAAGTTCGGTTGAAAAGAGAGCAGATGCGGAAACTGTTCCGGATAACGGGCTAATCCTGATAAAAGCCGTTGGTCACTGCTGTGCCAACGATGCCTGACTGAGCAGCTATAATAGCAGCATGAGTTCGGCTGTTTGCCTGTAATTTATCAATCACATTTCGTACGTGCTTCTTGGTAGTGTCCAGAGTGATACCCAGCTTTAAAGCGATTTGCTTGTTTGAATCCCCGTTCCCCAGTAGCCTCAGCACATCGACTTCCCTGGGGGTCAGATGGGCATCTTCGGTTGTGCGCTCGGCAAGTGTCTTGCGCCCGTTTTGAATCAGATTCTCCACGGCGGTGCGCAGCAATTCCGTTTTTATCTGTGTACTGCCATCCACCACGCGATGGATACTCTCCAGTAATGCTTCCGGGGCGGTGTCCTTGAGGAAGATATATCCCCCGGCGCCTGCATTAATGGCGTCGATTACATAGGTATCATTAAGATTCTCTGTCAGCACCAGCACAGCTACCTCCGGGAACGATTCCTTGATAAGCCTTGTAGCCTGTACGCCGTCTAGTTTCTCGTTGCGTGTCTCGGTCAATACTACTTTAACAGGTTGTCCCTGAGTACTTGCCTGTTTTATAGCACGGACAGCCTGATGCTCATCGGGAGCATCTCCAACCAGTTCAATTCCACTATCTTTATTGAGAATTGACTGCAACCCCTCCCTGACAATAGGGCTGAAATCAATCATCAGGACTCCGAGTGTTTCAGATTCTGCTTGTTGAATTACCATAACAAACCCCTCTGACTACACTTTAGTGTACCCATCCATTATCATTAAATACCATATATTCCAGTTTGTCAATAGTTATTGTTACCCTCCATTAGATTACTCTATTGGCACTAACGTACCTGTTCAATAACCGCTAGAGAGGCTTGTTAGCACGGTATACAGGGTACATACTTATATTATATTGGAGGAGCTATATCTAATTACTCCCTTTTCGTCCATGGGATTAGGGGGAGATATGGATGAAAGCAACTCAATAAGGAGGAGATAATATGGCAGCAAAGTTCGAAATCTACAAGGACAAATCAGGAGAGTTCCGCTGGCGACTGGTTCATACGAATGGACAGGCTATTGCAAGTTCGGGGGAAGGCTACAAGACTAAGGCAAGCGCAATGAATGGCATTAATTCCGTCAAGGAAAATGCAGCCGGGGCAGCTATCGAAGATAAAGACTCATAACAGGGCCGATGTCCAACGGCGGCGCAAAAAGACGGTTTAAAAGAGGACAACTAATATGGTAATAAGTGGTTTATTATAGGGAATCATTACCCCGGTTTTTGGCGTCACTGTAGTGATTTTCCCCATGATTCTCAACCGGATTATAGGCATCTTTATTATTGGATTATATGTCATTATTCAGTACATAGACTGAATTTGGCTGGGGCAGCTTAAGACAAGGAGGGCAACATGGATATTTTATTAATTATCGTAATTATTCTAGTCATATTATGGTTTACGGGCTGGCGGACCAGTTGGGGAAGAGGACTATTTTCCGATCAAAGATTGGTACACATATTACTCGTCCTTGCCATAATAATTCTGGCGGTCTGGCTGCTGAAGGCAGTCTTACACCTCTTTTAAGTAACTGCCGCGTGAAGCGGTATATGTACGCGATAATTGCAAAAATGTTAATCACACCGCATCAACCGGAAATATTTTCGATATACCGAGGATTGAATATATAAATAAAGGAGGAATGTATGGCAAAAATATTGGATTATTTCAGCAGGAGCTTATTCCAGACAAAGTGGGTTTTCTGGACACCAACACGAAAGTATGCGTACTTATGGGATAGAACCTGCAACATGGAGCAAAATAATTTGGATAAAGAAAGGAGGCCCTGATGAATTTATTACTGATTATCGGTATCATCCTATTAATCCTGTGGGCGCTGGGCTCGTTTGCCTTCAGTTTGGGAAGTTTGGTGCACATCGCCTTGGTTATCGCAGTGATACTAATCATTATCTGGCTGCTGAAAAAGGTCTTCAGACTATTTTAGGCTCACCACGGTTAGAGCCATAATATTAAAAAAATAAAAAGGAGAAACAGAATGAGTAAATCAGCAAGATTCGTACCAACTATCAGGTTGAAGCAGTACGATGTAATCAATAAGAAAGACGAAGATATGGGGCAGGTGCAGACCTTTGTAATTGATATGAATGAGGGTTTGGTTGCATTTGCATTGGTCGCTTTCGGGGGCACTCTGGGGTTTGGAGATAAGTGGTTTGCCATGCCATGGAGCGCTTTGAAATGGCAACCCGATAAAAATAAATTCCTCTTAAATATGTCGGAGAATGTCCTTAAGGATGCTCCGGGTATGGATAAGGATAGATGGATGGAAGTAATTGAGGAGTGGCAGGAAGAACAGGACCTGGAACTGCTCGACCGCTATTACACCACCCATGGTTATGAGTCATACAAGGGTATAGTTCAACGGCGGGTAACAAATTTGGGAGACCGCAAACCCGATGCCAAGTTCGAGATTAACAAGGATGTAGCAGGTGAATTCAGGTTTAAGCTGCTTGCTTTAAACGGACAAACCATTGCGGTATCCGAGGGTTATACAAACAAGGACGGAGCGATGAACGGTATTGAGTCAGTCAGGATGAATGCGCCTATTGCTCTTGTCGATGATAAAACAATCTAAGTTTGGGTAAGTCTTATCCGGCAAAATAAAAAGATGTGGGAGTTCCTGCAGGCAACAGGGCTCCCACAGCGGTTTTAATGTAAAAACATCTAAACGGTTGATATTTTTAAAGCCTTTACAGATGGGGAGTGAATTTTCATGGAAAACTTTTGGGTAATTATAACCCTGATTGTAACTATTATTTTCGTTCTTATAACTGTCTATTATTCCTTTACGGCAAAAAGAGAGCTTGAAAGGAAGCTGGGAGAAACAAAAACCGAACTGGCAATGGCGACCCGTCCGTTACTGGTTGTGCGGGCCGTGGACCATGACGGGGTAAGCTTATATGAGGCTGATACTCCCCAGTCGCCCAAAATGGAGCAATCGGGAGATGCGCGTCCGATGGCTTCTCATTTTTCGTATTTCGAGTTATACAATGCCGGCACCGGTCCGGCTATCGGGCTGGAAATATCGCTGATGAATAAAGATAAAAAGATTCTGCAAAGCCAGAGTGTAGGTTTTTTACGTAATAATGAACTGCCGCTGCCTTTCGTTCCCATTAAAGTTGAGCCGGATAAAATCTATTACCTGGTTTCAGAGTATGAAAGTGTCCGCAGCCGGGCAACAGAGAAGCCGGTATGGTATCAAACGTGGCTACCGTTTATGCCATTGAAATGCACCGATAAAAAAATGGTAAACATCAGCGTCGGGGAAATGGCTTTTAGAGAAGTTTCACTTAAAGAACGGATTGATGCCTTTCCATCAAATCTGAAACCCCTGTAACGCCTCGATGTGAAAATCGGCTTGTCGGATGAGAGTAATATTTCAATACACTGTATTATATTATCTGTCGGACATATCCTGTACCCGGCATTCTACTTGTTATCCCTCAGCATCGCCCAGAGTCTGATACCGGCTTTAGGGAGGACAAATTCACCTATAATTTCGAATCCGAAGTGTTGATACACCAGGTAATTCTTCTCGGAATCGGTTTCCAGGTAGCAGGGCATATTTTCATTATCGAATTTTTCCAGCATCGGGCGCAGTAATTTGCCGGCATACCCCTGTTTTTGATACTGCGGGTCGACTCCCAGAAGCGCCAGGTACCAGTGGGGGTAGGGAACCAGCTTTCTGTGTTTCTGCTCCATATAATTATCCAGAGGCAACATTTTCAATTCCGTTTTCAGTCCCATCTTGATAATGGGGGTTAAACCGCCGGATAGCAAAAACCCCAATATCGATAACTTAGCCTTGCCGGGCGGCATCCAGATAGCACCGCCCTCGTACCTTTCGGATGTTGTATAAGCCAGGCCGTATCGCAAGCCGTAATAAAGCGAAAACCGGTTCATATAGGGCAGCTTTAAATCCCTCTCCCTTTCATCGGGGAAGGCATACATACTGAAGGGGTCATTATAAAAAGAGCGTGAAAACATATCGGCAGCTGCTTCGACATCGCTTTTTTCAAGCCGCATTAATCCGTTTTCTTCGTAATACATGGGGAGATTTTAAGCTATTTGTCTGTATTAGACAAGTTGAAATTGCTGAAAACCTATTGCAGCATACCCAAAAAGATACCGGCAGCGGTAGCGGTGCCGATTACACCGGCGATATTGGGACCCATTGCCTGCATCAAAAGGAAGTTTTTGGGGTTTTCTTCCTGTCCCAGTTTCTGGACAACGCGGGCAGCCATAGGAACAGCCGAAACTCCGGCAGCGCCTATCATCGGATTGATTTTTTCCTTTACAAACAAGTTCATCAATTTGGCAAGGAATACTCCGCCGGCGGTAGCAGCACCAAAAGCGATAATGCCGATGCAGAATACCAACAGGCTATCCAATCTAAGGAAGTTTTCGGCGCTCATAAATGCCCCCACGCAAAGCCCGAGAGCTATTGTCAGCATGTTCATCATAGCATTGGAGGCAGTGTCTGCCAGTCGGTCGGTAACACCGCTCTCACGCAGCAGGTTGCCAAGCATAAACATACCGATAAGAGGCGCCGATTCGGGAACCAAAAGTATAATAATAATGGCTGCTATTACCGGGAAGATAATTTTTTCCTTGCGGGCAACTTCCCTTAACTGCGGTTTCATATAGATTTGGCGTTCTTTCTTGGTGGTGCACAGCTTTATAATCGGGGGCTGGATAATCGGCACCAGCGCCATATAGGTATAGGCAGCCACAGCGGTCGCCCCGATAAAGGTCGGCGCCAGGCGGTTGGTTAAAAATATAGTGGTCGGTCCGTCGGCTCCGCCGATAATACCGATGCAGGCTGCTTCGTAGATATTAAAACCGAGTACCAGCGCCAAAAAGAAAGCAAAGTAAACACCGAACTGCGCCCCGGCGCCCAGAAGCAGTGTTTTCGGGTTGGCGATAATCGGCCCGAAGTCGGTCATAGCCCCCAGCCCGAGGAATATAAAAATCGGAATAAGCTCCGATTCAAGACCGGCAGAGAACAACCTGGCGAAAAAGCCTATCGGTTCTCCTCCCGGGATATAGTAGTTGTATAACTCCCCGTTAACGATGGTATCCATTAAACCGGCAAGAGGCATATTCGAAATAATGACTCCGAAACCGATGGGCACTAAAAGCAGCGGCTCCATTTTTTTGGCAATGCCGAGATAGAGAAGCACCGCACCGATGATTATCATCATTACGGCACCCCAGGTAATGCCAGCGAAACCGGTTTCAAGGATATCAAAAATCATATATTAATTTACTCGTAACGTTCGATATCATCTATTTTATACTGGGGATTGTACTCCGGCTCTTCTTCCGGTTCATTCTCCGAATTATCGGAAGGTTTTTTATCTCTTTTAAAAAGGTTTTTTATATTGAACGGTCTGTTAAAAATCCAGCCGACGAGCCACATACACACAGCCAGGGTTGCCAATACCAAAACCACCAAAAGGAACCCGAATATGCCAACCTGTAAGGCTTGTCCCCAGTCAACACCTGTCACGATATATTGTCCTTCCCCTAATCGAGATGTATTTAATACACATAAAAAAGGGGCGTTTAATAATTGATTCTGCCAACGCCCCTTATCCTATTCTCTATATAAACATAGTAATACTACTGGTCAATTGTATCCGAACTGCTGTCGCCCGGTAAAGCGCCGACCGGGGTCGGCAGTTTAAGAGCCTCCTCATCCTCGGGCGGAGCAGCCTTTATTACGATAGCATCTTCTTCGAGGTCGACGCGAATAACATCGCCTGCTTTGAAATTACCGCGCAGAATATCATCCGATATCCTATCTTCCAGCATATCCTGAATGACGCGGCGCAGCGGGCGCGCACCATACATCTCGTCGTAACCTTTCTTGCCGAGGAAATCCTTGGCTTCTTCGGATACTCTTATTTTGATTTCTTTTTCCGCCAGCTGT
>DIKD01000025.1 GCA_002421585.1 Dehalococcoidia bacterium UBA5627 | reverse complement strand
TTCTATATGATGCCCAAAGTAATATCATCGATACCGTCGAAGAGAGCCTGAAGGACTTCGATAAGGACGGCATACGCAGCTTCAGCATATCACACTCCGACCCCGAAGCCGACATCAAAAGCTATGCCGTAAGCGTCGTCAGGACTGTTCTGACACCCGACCCCGAAGCCGTCGGCAGCGATAAGATTGAGGTAGTAAGCCATCGCATACTCGAAGCCGATGAGTGCGCCGGTGTCAAACGCTCGCTTGAGATGGAAATCAAGAATATCTGTGAAAAGACCCAGGCTACAGCTGTGCTGGAAGCCAACTTTTACGATGGGGAAGGCACTCTTTTAGATACCGTCTGCCACAAAGAGTTCGAATTCAAACCGCAAAGCATTTGCACTTTCAACATTACACCCGAAAAACCCGAAGCGGAAGCATTCAGAACGTACAAGGTTTCAGTTCGCAAGGCAATTACCACCGACTTCGAGAAGGTGCAGCTTAAAAGCCATGACATGAAGCCGGTCAACGGTGATGTAGAAATATCCGGCGTGGTGAAAAATGTCAGCGACGGCAAAGCGGATGCCGCTGTGGTCACTCTCTTTAAGGACGTTAAGGACGAAAAAATCGCCACCAGAGTAATTTATATAAGGGATATCGAAGCGGGCGCTTCCAAGCAGTTCAAATTCAAGTTCGATGTGCCGGCCGGTGAAGCCGTCAATTCGTATGTCATTTCGGTCGGAAGCATTGCCGAAGAAGAGGCAAAACCTGCTGTTTAATCCCGTTTGGCCGGAAGCGACATAGAAGTACAGTCAATTAAGATAGCCCGGGAATAATACCCCGGGTTATTTTTGTGGGTTGTTATTGCGAGGACGACAGCAGGAAGAGGCGGCAATTTTTCCCGAATAGTAAAATAATCCGTTCGCCACCTGTCCCAAACTTGGGATGAGCTTGTCGAAGGGTCGTTCGAATGGATTTTTGAACCTGTTTATTTATCGTCGCCGCTTAGTTCGACAAGCTCACTATGAACGGCTTCTTATAAACGGCTTCTGTTAGTTGGCTAACCATGAGCGGCTTTGGCAACTCTACCACGAGCGGCTTTTGTTGGTCGCCCCTACGTCCTGTCATGCTGAATTCGTAATGGACGAATGAAGCATCTGGGGTGGGGTTATAAAACATCCCTCATCCGTCAGACCCGTAAAACGGTCTGCCACCTTCCCCCGAGGGAAGGCGTTTTTAAGGCTTCCCCAAGGGGAAGCTGTCGAGCAGAGCGAGACTGATGAGGGCATCCTAAAGCTTGTTATTGATGCAGTGCTCGCGCAACGTATTCAACGAAGCAAAGAAGTTGCGCATCATAATGCTGACGGAGAACATACCCTTATCGGTAACCCAGACATTCTCCTTATCCTCGGTTAAAAGCCCGTAAAGCTTCATCGCCGCCAGCTCCTTAAATAGCCGCACGTCGATATTCTTGCCGAAGTCTTTCTTAAACTGCTCCTTGTTGACCTGCATCCCGAACAGCTTGGTGAGGAAGTAGTAGTAGATATGCTCACGCTCGGAAAGATTGCGGTATCTGATAATGGGGAACTTATCCTGGTCGATTTTCTTGATATAGTTCTCGACGGCGAAGGCATTGACATAGAAATTGCCGTTTACCAGCCCCACCGACCCCGCCCCGGCCCCCACATAATCCGGCGAATCGACGATGTATTCATCTATCATGTGGTCGCCGCGCGAAAAGCACCACACAGTCGATACGGTGTAGCCATCGTTTTTCAGCTCATCCAAAAGTATTTTATAAAACTTCTCCTCACGCGTAAAATCCACCTTGGCAAACTTCTTTTCCATAGCGGTCTTTTTTCTGGGAGAAGGCATCAGCGGATAGAATGTGGCCTGGTCTATTTTCAGCTCTTTAAAGGTCTTGACATCGGAGATAAAGGTTTCGATGGGCTGATAGGGGAAGTTGAAGATGAAATCGCAGTTGACGGTATCGAACTGCCCCTGCGAGCGTATAAGCGCCTGCCTGGCATCATCGCCGGTAGTAATGGTCCTTCCCATCGCCTCCAGCACCTTATCGTCGAAGCTTTGAATGCCGACCGAAACGCGGTTGACGCCGCTGCTTTTAAGCCGGTCGATATTCTCCTGCGTCATAGCCGGGGGCGTCGTTTCCACCGACACCCTCTTGATGTCATACAGTTTTCTAAGATATGCAATCAGCGATTCCAGTTCGTCCATCAATATAGTGGGCGTTCCGCCGCCGATATAGACATCCGAAAAGTTGAAGCCCTTGGCGGCATACATATCCAGTTCTTTCTTCAAAGCCAAAAAATAAGCCCTTGCCAGGTCTTCCTTAAACAAATATCTGTTGAAGCAGCAAAAAGGGCACAATTTGTGGCAGAAGGGCACGTGGACGTATATGGCGGGCACCTCCAGCGACTTTAAGTCCGATACGGGGGTGATGTCGTCCATCCCCTCGCCGGCAAGCTTCATAAACTTGGTGCCTTCGTATTTGGTGATGTTGTCTAACAATTTGTTTATCATTTTTACAAAAACTTTCCCTGTTTATTACCTGTCATGGGGGGATAGAACGCGAGGCAAGTTAATATATATTATACAGAATAAGAAAGAAAGATGCATAGCTTAAGTATTGACTTAAGGCAGTTAAAGGCGTAATATGCGGGCAGAATATCCTATGGGATTAGGACATTAAATTAAGGAATAGAAAATGCCACAAGAAACGATTGAAAATCCGATTCTTAATTCTCCATTTGACGAGCCCTCTCGCCATTTTCGTTTTTCTGACGAAGGTATAACAAATGACATCGTTGAGTCCAGGCGTATCAGTACTTATTTTGTTCCGATTGCCCAACCCAGAAAAAGAGATAACGGTAAGCAACTTGCACTTGATACGGAATGGACAAAGGACAGAATTGAAGAAAACGTTACAATTAACCGAATAAGAGAACGCATTGCTATCTGGCGAAAAGGCGGATATGTAGGCATTACAAAAGTTACACGCAACTTACTTGAATATTGGACTAATCCCGATAGAGAACGGAAACTCTTTTTTTGCCAGATAGAAGCATTGGAAACCGCCATTTATCTTTCAGAAGTAGCTCACAAATTCAATGATAATTGGATAGAGAATACGCTCCGTGAGCAAAATGAAGCCAATAATCCCGGGCTATATCGAATAGCCTTAAAGATGGCAACCGGAAGTGGAAAAACGGTTGTTATGGCGATGATTATTGCATGGCAGGTGCTGAATAAGTTAGCCGACCCGCAAAATGCTAAATTTTCAGATTCGTTTTTAATAGTAACACCCGGAATTACAATTCGTGACCGTTTAAGAGTGCTTTATCCCAATGACCCGCAAAATTATTATCAACAACGTGACATAGTTCCGCTATCTCGGATGGATGATTTATGCAGAGCGAAAATAATTATTACCAATTTTCATGCTTTTAAACTTCGAGAAATAGTGAAAGCCGGCAAAATAACCAAAAGTATATTGGCAAATGGTGAAATAAGCTCATTGACAGAAACACCGGAGCAAATGGTACGTAGAGTCTGCCGTGAATTCGGTAGCAAGAAAAATATTATTGTAATTAACGATGAAGCGCATCATTGCTATCGACATAAAGTAGAAGCTATAGATGTAAAACTGACCGGAGATGAACGAAAGGAAGCTGAAAACAGAGAGAAAGAAGCCAGGGTTTGGATTTCCGGTTTGGAAGCAATTAAAAATAAGATGGGGATAAAACAGATTTATGATTTGTCTGCTACCCCCTTCTTCTTACGCGGTTCCGGTTATTCCGAAGGCACATTATTCCCTTGGGTAGTATCTGATTTTTCCCTAATCGATGCTATCGAGAGCGGCATTGTCAAAGTCCCGCGTGTGCCTGTTTCGGATGATGCGATGCAGGGGGATTCACCGGTTTACCGCGATATTTGGGCACACATTCGTGACCATTTACCTAAAAAAGGCCGCAATCTAAAAGATGATGCCACCGGAGACCCGAAATTACCCAAGGAACTCGAAGGTGCTCTTAACAGCCTCTACGGCAATTATGAAAAATATTACCACCAGTGGGAACAGAATACAGGGGCTAGAGCCAGAGGTTCGACACCACCTGTTTTTATCGTGGTATGTAATAACACCAGTGTATCCAAGCTCGTTTATGATTGGATTGCAGGTTATACGAAGATATTACCCGGTAAAACCGAAATAGTTGTGCCCGGAAATCTTAAAACATTTGATAACAGCGATGGCCGCAACCAATGGCTTGCAAGTCCCAATACTATTTTAATCGATAGTGAACAACTGGAATCCGGTGAAGCGATGAGCAGTGAGTTTAAAAAAATTGCCGCATTTGCCATTGAAGAATTCAAGGATGAATACCATAAACGTTTTCCTGAAAGAAGCACAGAAAATCTTACAGACGAGGATTTACTTCGTGAAGTAATGAACACTGTCGGAAAACAGGGCAAATTAGGCGAGAATATAAAATGCGTTGTTTCCGTATCCATGCTTACCGAAGGTTGGGACGCAAACACTGTTACGCACATTATGGGTGTGAGGGCATTTAGTACGCAGTTACTCTGTGAGCAGGTTGTAGGTCGCGCTTTGCGCCGCAGAAGTTACGAGGTTAACGAAGATGGCTTGTTTGAAACCGAATATGCAGAGGTTTACGGGGTTCCTTTCTCCTTCATTCCGTGTTCCGGTTCAAGCAACGACCCCAAACCGCCGAATCCGGTTACACGGATACGTGCGCTTGATGAAAGAATTGACTGTGAAATTACTTTTCCGCATGTTGCCGGATATAAATACGAGGTGCCTCAGGATAAGCTGACTTATACCTTTTCCCAAGATACAAAAATGATATTGTCGCCTGAATATACACCGACAAAAACTTTCAACGCCCCGATTGTGGGCGAAAACTCTATCCACCAACTGCGTTTGACACTGGGTTGCAGACGTGAACAAGAAGTAGTTTTTCAGATAGCAAAGACCTTGATGGATAAGTATTTCAACGAGGATGATAATCGCAGACCGTGGTTATTCCCTCAACTGGTAAATATTACCAAAGAATGGATGAAAGAATGCGTCACCATCAAAGATGATGCCTTTATACAAATGTTATTGATAACTGAAAATAAACACCTTGCGGCTGAGCGTATATACAATGCGATTGTATGGGATTGTAAAGAAAAAGCGTTTTTAAAACCGATATTACGTAATTATGATAAGGTCGGTTCGACAAGATATGTGGATTTTGATACAACGCGTCCCGTGTATGCCACAAGCCCATATAAATGTCATATTAACTATATGGTTGCCGATACCAAATCATGGGAGCAGAAAATGGCTCAGGCTTTAGAGGATATGGATGAAGTAATCTGTTATGTAAAAAATCAGGGGTTGGAGTTTACTGTTCCCTATGTTATCGAAGGTGAAGAAAAGAAGTATTATCCCGATTTTATCGTACACTTAAAAGATGCGAATGGTGAACTTCTAAACTTAATTGTTGAAGTTAGCGGGGAGAAAAAGAAGGAAAAGGCGGTGAAGGTGGCTGCCGCACGCAATCTATGGGTGCCCGCCATAAATAATCACGGCGGGTTTGGGAAATGGGCATTTATTGAAATCAGCGACCCGTGGGATGCAAAAAGTACGATAAGGGCGTTTTTGAACCCTCACCCAGACCCTCTACCATAGCAGGTCGAGGGAGAATAGTTTCTCTCCCAAATTGGGAGAGAATTAAAGAGAGGGCACCTCGGGAGAGGGTAGCTTGGGCATAACACCGGTTCTCAGGCTGTCCGAAAATAGATGTT
>DIKD01000111.1 GCA_002421585.1 Dehalococcoidia bacterium UBA5627 | reverse complement strand
AATCCCCTGTAATAGATACTAATTTTTTAAAATATGCTATAATTTTCTCTGTTGGGGCTGTAGCTCAGCTGGGAGAGCATTGCGTTCGCATCGCAGGGGTCAGGGGTTCGAATCCCCTCAGCTCCACCAAATCTTTAAGTGAACTTTGGTGTCCAATAGTTGCTAAAGAATGTTCAAAAAGTGTCAAGCTGGAATTTCTACCGGCATTTAGAGATTCTAAACCTGTCTTCTTTTTATTAACAAACAAGAGACAAAAAAAACTCCAATAATTCCAAGTCCGGTTATAGTGGTTATTATTTCAGGGAAAGCGATAAGAAACCCCCCTGTGATAAGCATTATGCGCTGAATAGTCGTCAGTATACCCCACTTGATCAAATACCCTTCAAGTCCAGAGGCCAGAATGAATATTCCCAGTACTGCCAGTACAGTATGATAAAGTATATCAAATGGTGTTCCCTGCATTACCAAAGCCGGTTGGAGAACAAAAAAGAAGGGAATGAACATCAAAACGGAGCCCAATCTTAAACTGGTCCATGCGGTTTTCATCGCATCTGCTTCAGCAATACTGGCGGCGACAAAAGCATTTATAGCTACCGGTGGTGTTAAGCCACCGAGGCCTGCATAGAAAATAATAAATAGATGCACTGCGATAATAGGTATTTCTGTGACTGCTACTACCGCAGGAGCCATAGTTACCGCTAAGAATAGATAAGACGTGCGCTGAAGGCCTACCATACCCATCAGGAGGTTGAAAATTGCTCCTATCAAGAGTATAAAAAACACGTTTCCGGCACCGAGAGATACAACCCAGGCAGTAACAGCAGCCGCCATGCCTGTTTTATAGAGGCCGACCATTATAAACCCGATAGACAGGAATATTGCCATTCCGAAATTTACCAGCCCGGCGGTATATGCCAGCGCCGATTCCAGCCTGTGAAAAGTTAGCGATTTACGCCTGGTAATAATGCTAAGTAGTAACATAAGAACCGATGCGTAAACAGGGGTAATCATCCCCCAGCGCATATAGAGCAGCCCAAAAACAAGAAAACCTATGCAAAAAAGATATATCCATCCTTCTTTTAGAGTATCCCATATACGTGGTATATTTTCGGGCGGAATAGCTTTTATGCCTTTTTTGGCTGCGTAGCCATCTACCTGTACCAGCAAACCGAAGTAGTAAAGAGCCGTAGGGATCAAAGCGGCAAGCATAATGGAAGCATAATCCACGTTAGCAATTATTGCAGCCATAAACACCATGCCCCCCATTACTGGCGGCATAGTATCTCCACCGGAGGAAGCACAGGCTTCTGTAGCTGCAGCATATTCCGCCGAGTAGCCAGTTTTTTTCATGGCAGGGATGGTAAATGACCCGGTTGATGCTATGTTAGCCACAATACTTCCAGAAAGACTGCCAAAAAACCCGCTGGCCAGTACCGCCATTTTCGCAGGGCCACCCCTTACTTTATTACCCAGTAAAGCGGTGGCTAACTTTAAGAAAAACTCACCGCCTCCAAGCCCAAGCATTACACCGGCAAATAGGTAAAAACCAAGTATCATGTTTCCGAGCATGGCTGCAGGAAGCCCCAGTATACCATTGGCACCAAAAGCAAAATCGGCGAATATATCCTGAAAAGAAAGGCTGAACCCGTACAACAATCCCGGCATCTTATCAGCAAACATGGGATAGATTATTGATACAGCAAGTACAGCTACATATCCCCAGCCTCCGACTCTTCTCCCCGCTTCCAGCGAAAGAAATCCCAGTAATAAAGCAAGGATAAAATGAAATGTGGTTGGCGCCGGAGTCCATAGCCGCATAGATATTTCGTTCGAGTTGAAGAGGAAAAATATTAATATGGCAGGTAATAGAAGTGATAGCAGATAGTCATATAATGGGGGCTTGCATCTTTTCTTTTTTTTGCCAGCCGCAAGACCAATGAATAGGTTAAAACCGAGAATGGCAAAGAGGAGGTAATAATATGTGGTACCACTGATTATCATTCCGCCCACTGGAATTGCCAGCCAGTAAAGTACAAAAAGCACTATAGCTGCAAGCGTAGTCCCGAGATAAATTATCTTGACTGGCACCGGCAGAAATTGATAACGGGTTATAGATAGCCCTTTCGTCCGCTCTGTAGTCAATATGGTATATCCTGTGTTTATTCAATAGCTGTAAAATAATAAACTACCGTAACAGAGACGCCTTGCAGTGTAGATGTAACTTCCAGTTTTGTCTCTCCTGCAGGGGTATGTCGAAAAAGTACCCACTCCCACTTAACATCGCCCTGCTCATCAGCCATCTGAATCGGTTCTTTGGGAAAGCCGCTGACCGTACCATCAGATAATGTCATCACCAGTTTGCATTCAGCCCCCGGAGCAGTTTTTCCTTCTACTATTATCGTCTCATTTCTGTGGACAGGGTCAGTGACTGAAATAAATTCAAAAATCAGGCCATCTGTTGAGGATTTATCGGCTGTTTCCTCGGTTTTAGTTTCTGTAGCCGTGACCGTAGTTTCTACGTCCGGTATGTCAGTATGTATGACCGTTTCACCGCTTTCAGTGAGACTTACATGCAGCCCAAGCTTCGGAATTTGATGCTCTACCTTCCATGTTTCCCAGAAGATTGTCCATTCTGGGTTGACTGGGCTTATTTCGATGTTTTTGCTTTCAGCTTGTCTGATAGCGTCCTGATAAGCCTCAACATAAATGTTAAAAATCGCTATATTTTCCTGCTGTCGCTTTTCATGAGCTTCTGTCCAAAGATCTTTTTCTTCGAGATACTGTATTAATCCCTCATGAACAGGTATATAAGTAGTCTTCAAGGCTTCCATAAGGTGACTGATACTCATGTATTTATTTGAATCATAGGTATCCTTATAGCTATCATAATTCTCATCCAACCATTTGGCGAAATGGTATACTAGTTCCGTGTCAGCGTTTTCGGAAGTAATATCGAATATATAACCGACCGTTCCCCAATGTCCAATTGCCTCAGGTACGCCGGTAGCGATAGGGCCGAAGGAGTATAGCGGATCTTTTGCCTGCCAGCGACGGGCTCCTTCGGGGTCTGCCTCTCCGTTCAAATCTAGAAACCTTATACCATGAGGAGCAGAAGCTACTTCATAAAGGGTCGGTGAAGTCGGAAATCCAAAAGCGATATCCGCGCGCCCCTCGGCTACCGCGCGCATAGCGCCTTCAAAACTACCGGCATCTACCCACTTTATTTCTTTTTCGTCAAGTTGAATCCAGGCTAAAAGCGAGCGGGAGGGGTTAAGTGTAGAATCGCGCATATTCCAGACCGAGAACCTTGTACCCGGACCAATATCGTAAATAGATTCGATATCCGAATCACCACGAACAAAAAAACCGGAGTTTCCCAAATCGTGTACCCAGACTATCCTTGCATGGAAAGGCCCGCCATCTCTAGTAGCTTGGTCTTCTACAGCCTCAATGACATTACTTAGCGCACTCGTGGAGGCTGAACTTAAAAGCATTTCTCCGTTTTTGATGTAACTCATACACTTACTTGTATCAGCTTCGGGCACAACACGGATTGCCATACCGGTATCGGCTTCCATAATAGACGCCCAGCTGACGTATTTGGCTAAGCCACTCTGTCCGGGAGCAGCAATATGAACATGGTTAGGCCATTGCCACACTTGATTTGCATCTTGCGACTGAGTTGCATTGGAAGAACAGCCGGTTAATACTATAGAAATGGTAATAACTAACAATAAAAATGCTTTTAACCCTTTAAACAGAAAGTTTTTCATTTTAATATGCGCTCCCTCTCTACTTACTCTATCTCGACCGGTCTTTTTTCCAGTGTGGCGGCTCGTACACACAGTAGGGCTCTGCTTCGAGATAGTCGCCGGTACTTTCGTATGCCCTTGCCCTGCAACCTCCGCATATTCTCTTATATTCGCATACCCCGCACTTCCCCTTAATATTTGAAATGTCTCTCAAATGCACAAATAAAGGAGCATTAGCCCATATCTCGCTAAAAGGTTGCTTCCGGACATTACCCGCTGCTACATCCAAATAACCACATCCTTGCACGTTGCCGCGATGGGAAATGAAACAGAAACCGGTGCCGGCCAGGCATCCGCGGGTAATAGTCTGCATAGGGTTATTGATGGGAAAAGAACCATTGTTTCCACTTTGGGATGATTCTTTTTGCCGCTGCTTTATAATCCGCATATAATGAGGCGCATCAGTCGGTTTAAAGAAAAAAGAACCTCCCAATTCTAATTGCTTATCATATATCCAATTAAGCACATCCTCATACTGTTGCGGGGAAAGCTCCTGCTCCGCCAGGTTCTTACCGCGTCCGGTGGGGACCAGCATAAAAGGGTGAAAAGACTTGGCCCCAAGGTCGATCGAAATTTTCAATAGGTCAGGTAAATACTCAACATTTAACTTAGTAATGGTGCTATTGATCTGGATTTCAATGCCAGCTTCTATTGCATTGGCTATTCCACCCAAGGCTTCCTGGTAAGCCCCTGATTTACCACGGAACTTGTCCTGAAGTTCTGGGCTGGGGAAGTCCAAACTTACCGCCAGACGTGATATCGGCACTTTTTTTAATTTGGCTGCAATTTCCTTAGTAATCAAAGTGCCGTTGGTGCCCATAACCACTCTCAGCCCTCTGTTAATGCCGTATTTCGCTATCTCCAATACATCTACTCTTGCAAGCGGCTCACCGCCGGTAAGAATGAGTATCGGCTTGCCAACCTTTGTAATCTCATCAATGAGCTGGTAGCATTCTTTAATAGAAAGCTCATCCTCATATTGCTCATTCTCCGATGAGCCGCGGCAGTGTGCGCAAAACAAATTGCATCGGCGCGTAATTTCCCACGCAACCAGATGCAACCTAGGCTCAATAATATCTTTGCCGGTATCGTTTTCTAATTTCATTTTATTCCAATCTCTTCATCAGTAAGATAACAGGCAGGATCTTCCGCCCAGACATCATCATAAACTGCTTCTGCACGCTCCCGAAGATTGCCATTGCATATCTCTAAATATTGACAGGCACTGCACCTACCCTTAAGCAGGTTCTTACGGTTTTTTAACCCTTTCATTAGCGTATTCGAGGTATTAGTCCAGATGTCACGGAAGCTGCGTTCGCGAATATTGCCTGCTGTGTAATGCCACCAGAATTGGTCGGGATGGACATTACCAAAAGGGTCAACAGCCCCAATTTTAATGCCGGAGTTATTACCTCCATTCCGTTTTAATAGGTTATAAACAAGTTCGGCTCGCTCCGGGTCTTTCTGTTTCACCTTATTATATATATAGACGCCATCAGCGTGGTTGGCAACGGTAAGTACCTCTTTGGGTAGACCGCGTCGATGCAAGTCTTTAGTGAGTTCACAGATGGTATCCATTACCTGTCTGGTCTGGATATGGTCAATATCTTCATTAACAAGCGTGCTACCCCTTCCGGCATAAGCCAAATGATATAAGCAGATACGGTTTATACCTTCTTGCTCTGCTAAAGCAAACATTTTTGGAATCTCTTGATAATTAAAACGGGTAATAGTAAAACGCAGGGAAACCCGCAAGCCCTGGTTGACGCAGTTCCTTATACCTTTAATAGCATCTCGATATGCACCTTGCTTGCCACGAAAACGGTCATTGATAGACTCAGACCCATCCAGGCTTATACCGACTTCAGCAAACCCTATCCTGTTTAATTCAATGGCTATGTCTTCACTAATAAGGGTTCCGTTGGATGAAAGTGCTACCCTCAAGTTTTTTTCGACTGCAAATCTTGCAAGCTCTAATAAATCATCACGGAGTAA
>DIKD01000001.1 GCA_002421585.1 Dehalococcoidia bacterium UBA5627 | reverse complement strand
CCGCCGCATTCCGATATAGCCTGCATTGCTTCAGCTCGCAGAAATTCCCATTTACAAAAAGGTGAAGATTCCTGGTATCCTCTCTGAACCGTAGTACGATATAAACTTTGCTTAGGGGCTATTACATAGTATTCAAGTTCACCCATAGCATGGAGTCTTAGCCCTGTGCTTTTTTCTAACGAGTTCTGGGCTTTAAATAATATATTTTCAGACGATATGTCAAGCCTTTCACCCTTTTTATTAAAATACGTGCATAGAATTTCAAGGGTCGGGATATCTTTTGAGAATGGGTTAACAAAAGCGGTTTTATAGCGGGGAATAATATAGAGGTCACTGGAAGAAGTATCAATATAGCTGAAAATGCTGGAGCCGTCAACTCTTTCTCCGGCCGAAAGAATTTTGTCAAGATGGGATTTACTTTCAACGACAAAATTGAGGGTTTTAAGCTTTCCGTCCCCTCCGACATGACGCAGATTTACAGCCTTAATATCGTTTTGTTCGACATATTTGATGATATCCTGCTTTGTAAAATCATGGCATGGTTTATCCAGAAATTTTGATAATTTATTAGCGCTCATTTTGTAACTGTCAGAAGCCATTAAATTATAATTCTCCCCTCAATAAATATTTATCGGAAATATTATTTTTTATAACCGATTAATCAAATCAATGCTATAAAATACACAAAAGGTGCAAAAATATCAGAAATGAAAATCGATACAATAGAAAAATACTATCACTTGAGGCGAAATTTTACAATGTGAATTAAACGTAAGGATTAAAATATTGTTTCAATTATGCAGAGTTTTTTATAAGTTATGGGGGCACCAAACCATTGTATTATGAGCCAGTGGTAAACAGTTGCTTCTCAATAATGAACGACTTATATAACATATAGAAATACGATAAAAACCAGTTATTCGTTACTCTTAAAGTTAAAAATCTCTGAAAGGCGTTCGATTAACGGGTAGTCTCTTTCCGCTATGCGTCGCATATTAACCTGTAATCCGGTTTCTCTTTTTATAAAGCCCGTTTCCAGGTTTCCGGCAACGAAACGCGGATTCTCCATAATTGCCTTATGCAGGATGATATTGGTTTTTACGCCGACTATGATGTATTCATAAAGAGCGCGGCGCATGCGTATTATAGTTTCGTTACGGTCTCTGCCGTGAACAATCAGCTTGGAAATAATAGGATGGTAGCAATCGGGGATAGTATATCCATTGTGAACACCTGAATCGACACGGATGCCGATTCCTCCCGGAGAACGATAACCTATTAGTGTTCCCGGAGAGGGCATAAAGTTATTCAAGGGGTCTTCTGCATTAATACGGCATTCAATCGCCCACCCTGTAATCCTGATATCTTTCTGTTTAACGGATAGGGGTAAATCCGAAGCTATCCTGATTTGTTCTTTAACCAGGTCTATGCCGGTAACCATTTCGGTTACGCCGTGTTCTACCTGTATGCGGGCGTTTACTTCAAGAAAGTAATACTTTCCTTTGGAAAAAATGAATTCAACCGTTCCGGCGCCGATATATTTTAAAGAACGTGCCAGTTTAACAGCCTGACTGCCCATTTTTTTACGTATGGAATCGTTAAGCGCTACGGAAGGTGATTCCTCGATAAGCTTTCCATAATTTCGCTGTATGCTGCATTCACGTTCTCCCAGATGAACCACGTTGCCGAATTTATCGGCAAGAATCTGAAATTCTATATGACGCGGATTCTCTAGATATTTCTCGATGTATATATCATTTGTTCCGAAACTGGATTGAGCAATGGATATAGACGTCGCAAGAGACTTTTCCAGTTCTTCTTCCGAATTTATAACATTCATACCGATACCGCCTCCACCGTTAGCCGGTTTTATGATAACCGGATACCCGATTTTATGAACCATATCCTTAACAACGTCGATATCCGAGGTAGGCTCGTCACTGCCTGATATAACCGGAACCTTTACTTTAAGTGCTTCTTTGCGAGCAGCCACCTTATTTCCTGTAATTTTTAGCACGGAACTGGGAGGGCCAATAAAGGTTATGCCGGCATTTTCACAGGCTTCTGCAAAATCGGGATTCTCTGAAAGAAATCCGTAGCCTGGATGAACAGCGTCAGCATTGCAGTTTCCGGCGATTTCTATAATTTTATCAATATTAAGATAACTCTGTGATGCCGGTGCGGGGCCAAGTAAATAGGCTTCGTCGGCATATTTCGAAAAAAGGGCACATTTATCAGCTTCGGAATAAACCGCAACCGATTTTATTCCAAGTTCCCTGCAAGCTCGCATAATACGTATGGCGATTTCACCACGGTTTGCCACCAATACTTTATCGAGCATTTTTTTATACCTCCAAAGTGTATATAGGGCTAATGAATTAGTGTCGAATACGAAATATATAAGGTACGGAATCCTTTTTAAAATGTCATTGTCGATTTATCCATTAGGGTCCAAACTGGCATCAGGATATTGCTCCCTATAACGATATTCGATATCTGTATCCATATTATAATTATAAGCACTATCATCACGTAGCATTGCCATTCTACGTCCAATCCAAAAACCGACTACAATAAGCACTATCAAGCCTGCTATCCCAATAAGTATATAGGTAAGCCACATTGGCCAGCCAGAGCCGACAATAAAGGTATCAGCTACCCATGCGCTTTCATTGCCTACTCCATCTATTGCTTTTACTCTCCAGTAGTAAGGATTATTTGCGTTTACGGAATCCAGTTTGCTTTCCGTGCTCATTGTATAGCTGTTTACACTGATGCCGTCTATGTCTAAAATAAGTGTATTGAAGTTTGAATCAGATGCAACCTGTAGTTTATAAAAAACACCGCTCGTGTCACTGGATGCGCTCCAATTAAAGGCAACCGGTTGGGGAGCTTTGCTTTTCTCAACAGGTGAAGCAAGTTCTACTGCTGTCGGGGGGATAGCCTCATAAACATGCTCAAATAATGCGGCGGCAAAATTTGTTCCGTCACCGGCTTCTATAGTATAAACATTTTCACTTATATCAGGAAGTATAAACGCGGCAGTAAAACTCCCGTTGATATTTGTGGTAACGGTGCTCTCCGAAGTATTAACGATAGCGTTATTATACTTTACACTGATTTTTTTATTGGGGGTAAAACCATACCCTGATATTTGAACCTCTTCCCCTGCGACTCCTGTTGTGATATCGGTAATAATACAGGGCTCTACAGTTATAGATGTACTATCATTATTGCCGAAAGAATCGCTTGCTTTTAAGATATGAACTCCATTAGTTCTTTCCGGCATGTTGAAACTGCCGGTAAAACTACCGTAGCTATCGGTAAATATATTCTCCTGATTCATCGTCAGTGTTATATTATCAATGGTAAAGGTAAGCATATTGTTAACTGAACTCCCAATAGAAAAACCGGTGCCCGATATCATAACAGTATCACCGAAAACAACCGTTTCATAATCAATTGAAATGTCGGGAATCACATTAAAAGAGGCGGAAATCTCATTTTCATCCTCATCAACTGCCTTTATCAAATGCTCACCGAAAGGGGTGGGAGGAACAGTAATCTCTGCAACAAAAGTCCCATTAGCGCTGGACTTAAAAGTTGTCATATTTAAGCTGTCGAAAAAGATTGTTATATCGGAAAGAGCGGCAAAGCCGTTCCCCCGCACATCGATAGTTTCGCCAACCTTTTGGGAATCCGTCGAAATTGTAATATCAGGCATAATTGTAAAAAGCAAAATGGCTTCATTTTGATTAACATCAGTCGCTTTAATTACGTATTTACCTTGAGCAAGTTCCGGAACACATAAGGTGGTTTCAAAAGCACCGTAAGAATCGGTTTGAACTGATATTAAAATACTGTTATTAAAATAAATCGACACAGTTACGCTGGCATCAAAGCTTGCCCCGTTGACAGTAATCGAATCATTCACAATGCCGGTTTCCTTATCAATAGAAATGCTTTGTTTAATTGTAAGACCTGTCGAATTTTCATTTCCCATTGTATCAGTCGCGGTTATGCTGTAATTTCCTTTTGTAATTGAAACAGGCAGAGTAATAGTAATTGTGAACGAGCCGTTACTATCGGTAACAGTGGATGGTGTCGGCAACGACACCGAATTTAATTTGATAGTAATCAAGGAGGAACCGGCAAATCCGTTTCCCGTAATAGAAATCTCTTCTCCTGCGCCGCAGCTATTATCTGACAATATTATATTGGGCATGACGGAAAACTGTGCATATACCGAGCCTGTATTTCCGGAACTGTCTACAGCTTTTATGATATGTGTTGCTTTGTTTGCGGGTGGGATTTTAACAGTTAACGGATTAAGAACACCTGCGTCATCTGCCGAGGATATGGCTAGGGGGGTCGGTAGGTTATCCAAATAAAAATTAACTGCACCGGGGCGGAATCCATTACCGGTAATAGTAATTTCGTCATCTACATATACCTGAATTTCCTCAAGCCCTGTGTCTTTATCATTGATCAAAATCTTTGGTTTAATAGTGAAATCATCGGAAAAGCTTGCACCGCTTCCTTCTACGGTAACCAGAACAGTATAAGTGCCTCGAGGCAGGACCGGTACCTGAAAAGTATATGTAAAAGAGTTATCGACAATTGTTGCAGAACCCAGGTATGTCCCATTAAAAGTGATTATTGCTAATCCGCTGGTAACATTTCCAAATGTATATGAAATTTCGACTGTATCACCGGGAGCCCCCGAATATTGCGAAAGAGGCAGGTCGTTAGCTGCGGAAAAAGATGCAGAGGGAACAGCAAAAAACAACAATATAACAGCTAATAATGCGACTAGCGCAACTTCAAAGACCTTATTAGTTTTTTTAATCATATCGCCTCTCATTCATTATTAAACAATAGGGTTTGTATATATTGTACCAAATAAACACCAATATTATATTAATATAGAAAAGAAAATTGTCAAGAAATTTGATAGCAACAACGATATACGAAAGATTTCAACAACACAGTATCAATAAGTATAAATAGTTATCTTCGGGGCATTTACAAAGATAATAAAACAGCTTATTATATTGACGAGAATGCTATACAATTATTGAAACGGTGTATTTGTATGGCAGGTTATATATAAATAAATATTAATAAGAAAGGAGGGAAGCAGGGTGGTTGATAAGGAAAAAGAAGCGAAAAAATCGGAGCACGAAGAAGCTCCTAAAATAATGATGAAGCCGCTCCCGCAAATCCTGGATGAAATGGACGAAAACATCAGGGCGGCAGCGGCAGCAGCTAAAAGAGCTGAAGAAGCAGCTCGTTCATCACGAGAAGCCGCTACTGCAGCCACTCAAGCTTCCCTTGAAGCAGGGAAAAGAGCTGAAGAGGCACGCAAAGCGGGAGAGAAAGCCGCGGGTGATGCCACAAGAGCGGCAGCGGAAGCGGCAGCCAAAGCTGAAAAAACGGCAAAAGATGCAATTGCTGCTGCTGAAAAAGCGGCTGCAAGGTCGGTGGAAGCTGAGAAAAGTTCAAAAGATGCTGCTCAGTCAGCTATATTGGCTGCCACTGAAGCTGTAAGAAAAGCGGAGGCAGCCGGTGCCGCCGCAAAAACTGACTCTGCAGCTGCCGCTAAAGCGGCCCAAGAAGCAGCGGCTGAAGCCTCTAAAAAAGCTGAGGAAGCCGCTATAGCCGCAAAGGACTCTCAGGAGGAGGCAACCAGAGTTTCAGAATTAGCTGCCGGTCAAGCGGCGCAAAAAGCTGATGAGGCCGTTAAGAGAGCCAAAGAAGCACAGGAAGAAACAACCAAGGCAGCCTCACTTGCAGCTGCAAACGCTGCCCAAAAAGCAGATGAAGCTGTTAGAAGAGCCGAAGAAGCGGCAGCATCCGCAAGAGAAGCGTCGGAATCAGCCATTCAGGCCGCTGCTGAGGCTGTAGCAAGAGCAGAGGATGCGGCAGAAAAAGCAGAAGAGACTGCAAAAAATGCAAGATACGCAGCAGAAGAAGCTGTCAGAAAAGCAGAGGAACTGGACCTTGCTGCCAGAGAAGCAGCTGCAGAAGCATTAAATAGAGCGCAGGATTCAGCTGCCAGAGCTGAGTCTGCGGCTATTATGGCTAAAGAATCCGTGGATTCTGCTGTCGGTCAATCAAAAAATATTAATAAACAACTTGACGACAGTATAAAACAAATAGGAATCGCAAAAGAGGAATTGGAAAATAATTTGTCGGCAGAAACAGCTTCTAAAACCGATGAATCGGGAAAAAAGGCGAAGAGAATCGCTTCTGCCGGGTTCAGATTAGCGGAAGAAATTGAAAGAAAAGCAGAACTTGCCGATATCGCCGGGGAAGAGGCGTTAGCTGCCGCAACAAAGGTTTCCGGTCCCCTGGCTGACAGTTCTGAAAAAGCGGGGCAGGAAGCAAAGCAATCGGCTTCGGCGGCTTTCAAAGCGTCCGAAAAAACACGAGAGAAAGCAGAACAAGCAGAGCTGTCAGGTGATGAAGCAGTAGAGGCAGCAGCAAGGGCTTTACATAAGTTGGTAATGTTGGCTGGCGAATCAGCAAAAAGCGCTGAAAATGCCGCAGCTTTAGCCAATCAAGCTTCTGTCAATGCTCAAACTGCGGCCGAAAATACTATGAGGGCTACGGGTGAAGAAGCCCAAGCCAAGATGAACGAAGCCAAAAATGCTGCTGAAGACGCCAAAAAAGCTGCGCTAGCAGCGCTAGCAGGTGCGTCTAAAGCTGCAATAGATGCCAAGGAAGCGGCAGAAGCAGCAATGAAAGCTACAAGTAAGGAAGCTACTGCGAAAATAGAAGAAGCAAAGAAGTCTGCTGAGGATGCAAGGAAAGCGGCTGAAGATGCTAAAAGCGCCGCTTTGGAGGCTAGCTCACGCGCCGAAAAGGCTGCGGCAGCAGCGCTAGCAGGTGCGTCTAAAGCTGCAATAGATGCCAAGGAAGCGGCAGAAGCAGCAATGAAAGCTACAAGCATGGAAGCTACTGCGAAAATAGAAGAAGCAAGGAAGTCTGCTGAGGAAGCAAGAAGAGCGGCTGAAGATGCTAAAAGCGCCGCTCTGGCAGCTAGCTCACGCGCCGAAAAGGCTGCGGCAGAAGTTAAAGCATCGGCTGAAGAAATTGCTAATCAAGCAAGTATAAAAGCGGAAGAAGCATTGCAAAAAGCACAGGAGGCTCTTTTAAGAACTCTGGTTAAAAAGGTATTATCATCACGAGAACTTACCACTATTATCGTTTTGGCGGTTCTCGGTTCAATATTCGCGGCGGTAACAATCAGTTTAGGTTTAATGTTACTCGGTTGATAAATAATCAGTCAAGTAAAAATGCCCCGTTTTTGTCGGGGCATTTTTGTTATAGATAATGTTTACAAAAACCAAAGTAATTGACGATAGCCAAAGATTAATATAGTATATAATTTAATTTATTTTGTTTTATGCTATGGCTTATTTTTTCATAGCAGCACTCAAAGGGGGATGGGTATATAAAAGCATGAAAACTAATAAAATTGCGGCAATCGATGTAGGAACAACAAAAATATGCACAGTAATGGCAGAAGTCGAAGATACAGGTATTCCCACGGTTCTGGGGGTGGGAGTAGTCCCTTCGGATGGTTTGCATAAAGGAATGGTTGCCGATGTTAAAGAGGCAAAGGAATCAATACAGCTGTCTATAAAGAAGGCAGAGCAGGCAGCAGGGTATAAAATGGAGTCTGCTTGTGTCGGGATAACCGGCAAGCATATCAGTTCTATTAATAATCATGGTGTTATATCAATAACACACGGAAAGAAAATTGTTCACCCCGGTGATCTGGAACGCGTGCTCAAAATTGCCAGAGATATCGAATTACCACAGGACAGGGAAATATTACATGTAATCCCGCGTTCTTATGCATTGGACGGACAATCCGGTATCAATAGCCCGGTAGGAATGTTTGCCAACCGCCTTGATGTAGAAACAAACATTGTGACGGCAGCTTCTACCAGCGTTCAGAATCTGGTTAAATGCGTTCGAAGCTGTGGTGTAAAGGTGGAAGATGTTGTGCTGGAACCTTTAGCCAGTGCGGAAGCTGTACTGACTGAAGAGGAAAAACAGGACGGATCTATTCTATTGGATATCGGCGGAGGAACTACAGATGTAGTAGTTTTCCAGAACGGTAGCGCCTATTACGCCTTCGTTTTACCTGTTTCGGGTTTTCACGTTACAAGGGATATAGCGATTACAACCGGAATACCATTTGAAACAGCCGAACAAATAAAAACCAAATACGGGAATGTAATTCCATTTAGCAATTCCCCGGATATAAAAGACATTACTGTTGGTGAAACCAGAATTTCACAGGATGCTTTAACAAAGATAATCAGTTCACGATTCGAAGAGCTTTTTAAGTTTGTGATGATAGAATTATCCGAAATCGAGTTTCCGAATATTGCCTCGCTAAACATGGTTATTTGCGGCGGCAGTGCCAACATGCCGGGTTTGGCGGAGTTAGCGGTAAGCGCAACCGGCTTGCCGGCGAGAATCGGTTATCCATCAAGATTGCCGGGTGTATCGGATGCTTTGGGTAATCCGATGCATGCTACCGGCGTTGGTTTGCTTCTTTGGAAGCTAATAAATGACGAAAAGCAATCGCGTAATGCTAACTATATTTCAAGAATAGTAGGAAAGAATATATAGATATTGAATGCAGGAGAGTAGTTATGAAACAGACTATTAATGTTCCCAGTCCGGCTAAAATCAAGGTCATTGGCATGGGCGGCTCAGGGTGCAATGCTGTAACAAGAATGGTTCAGGAAGGCATTAGGGGTGTGGAATTTGTTGCAATGAACACAGATACTCAACACCTTGAATTAACAGAGGCTTCCACCAGGATTCAATTAGGGGCAAAGTCGGCACGCGGACTGGGTGCAGGCGGTGACCACGCCAAGGGACGTAAAGCGGCTGAAGAATGTTCTGAAGAAATACAGGATGTTATCAGGGGCTCGGATATGGTATTTATTACTGCGGGAATGGGAGGTGGTACAGGTACGGGCTCTGCGCCTATAGTTGCTGAGATTGCAAAGAAAAGCGGTGCTTTAACTATTGCAGTAGTTACTCTGCCGTTTAAATTCGAAGGGCTTCAGAGAGCAAAAGTTGCTGAAGAAGGGATACGCGATCTTTCTCCTCATGCGGACACTCTTATTATAGTTCCCAATGAAAAAATACTCGACCTTTGTGACAAGAGGACAAATATCAGTGAAGCCTTTAGAATGGCTGACGAGGTATTACATCAGGGGGTACAGGCTATAGCCGAAGTAATTACGGTTCCCGGTTTTATCAATCTCGATTTCGCTGATGTAAAATCCGTCATGCAGGATTCAGGGCATGCCTGGATGTCCATAGGATGGGGAAACGGGCCTAACCGTGCTGTTGAAGCTGCAAAACAGGCGTTAACCAGCCCTCTACTGGAAGAATCGGTGCACGGTGCCCAAAAAGTTATGTTTAATGTTGTTGGCGGTGGTGACCTGACGCTCTTTGAGGTAAATGACGCCGCTGAAACAATTAAAAAGGCAGTTGCACCTGATGCCAAGGTTATTTTCGGTGTGATGGTGGACCCCGCATTGGAAGGTAAGGTCCGCTTAACATTGATTGCTACCGGTTTTTCCACAAAAGAGGAAACAGAAGCACAGGAAAAGTTATTAAATGAAGAGAAACAGAAAGATGTGAAACGCTTATTAAACAGTGAAAATGAGGTGGAATTGGATATGCCCTCATTTTTCAGGCGTTTTCATAAAAGAAAATAGATATTTTATATAGTTTTTTAGTATAATGATTTTTAAAGGTTTATAGTTTTCACAGAATTATGAAAGGGGGTTAAAATGGGACATAAAGCTCCAGCAAGAGCAGCCGGCAACAAACCGTCATCTGCTCCTTCAAAGCCGGCAAAAAAGAAATAGAAAAAATCAGGGAAAGCATTCCCTTTTAAAAACGGGACTTCATTTAAACAGTGATTCCCGTTTTTTATTTATTGTTATTTATTACTCCTTATACTAAGTAAGCCGGTTCTTAATTTATTTACCACATCTGATTCCACGGCATTTTTTGCCATAGCAATTATGTTACTGAAGTCCTGCGCTCTACTGTTACCGTGCGCTTTGCATATAATGCCGTTTACGCCATATAATATTACTTCGCTCTGTGAAGTAGTTCTTATGCAGTTTCGCAGTTCTACAGTTATTTTCGAAAGTTCCTCTCCGGATAGTTTTTGCGACAGTTTGCCAGCTAACCAATCCGTAACAGCTATTGACAATCCCTCGCTGAATTTTAATAGTATATTGCCTACAAAGCCATCGCAGATAACAACATTTACCTTTCCCCGCACAATATCGTTTCCTTCGATGTTGCCAATAAAATTTAAACCGGACTTTTTTAAAAGTTCGTATGTTTCCCTGACAACCTTATTCCCTTTCCCTTCTTCCGAACCTACACTGGCAAGAGCAACCGTGGGTTTTTCTATCCCCATTATTTTGTCGGCATAAACAGTACCCATCAATGCAAAATCAAGCAGTTGTTCCGGGTGGGAATCAATATTACTACCAATGTCGAAAAGTATGGTATTGGGGGCAAAACCCATAAAAGGACCGCCGATAACGGGTCGGGAAATCCCTTCAAATGTCCCCAGTATATGTACAGCAGAAGCGACCAGACCGCCGGTAGGTCCGGCGCTTATTACGGCGTCTGCCTTACCATCCGGGACCAGTTTTACACAAAGCATAATCGAGGAATTGCTTTTATTGCGTATGGCAAAAGCGGGGCTTTCGCCTTCAATAAGAAATTCATCTGTGTGGACAATTTCTATACTGAGACCTGAAATATCGTATTGATTTAACTCATTTTGAATGACATTATTACTGCCAACCAGAATGACAGCGGTATTATATTTTCTGGCGCCATCGATAGAGCCTTTTATAATTTCATGAGGGGCATAATCACCACCCATCACATCCACGGCAATTTTTATCATACAATCACCATTTATCAAAGCATTGTTTTCCATATAGTATCCATTATGAATAGTGAGGTGTCAATAATAAAAGAGGCTAAACTTATATTTAAAGTTGAAAGCGACGGATATCAATTATATCTTTACAGTTGAGCTTGATTAAAGGTAAAATAGAGAAGTTCTTAACGAGCGGGTGTAACTCAGCGGTAGAGTGCTTGCTTCCCAAGCAAGACGTCGCGGGTTCGAATCCCGTCACCCGCTCCACTTAAACACTTACTGTTGATTCCAATTTTGATGGGTTTATTATCAATGGTTAAAGATATTAGCTTATTCAATTACATACCCGGAATAATCGGCAATTAAAACCTTATCTAATTCTGCCTCATTACCAAAGCTGGTCTCTGTAAATAATACGGCAAATAATCCCATAGCGGGATTATCTATTTTACGAAGCGATAGAATATTTTCGAAGTCACCCTGCAACCTATGATAATCAAACTTGGCGTTATCTATGTCTTTTCCGTTCTTATCAATTAGAATGAGACTATAAATTTTGTCAGGCATATTACCGAGAATATTGTTAAAATCCGGTTTGATTTGATTAAGATAACAATCGACGGTGTTTATTCCATAAGCATAATAGGCTATGTCTGTACAAGACGCACCTGCAAAACGTAACGGATTGACTTCAATGGGTACGATACTTCCGTCATTGCTGATTCTGATTTCAACATGCACCGGGAAATCAGTAACATTTAATTTGCTGTTAATACGGGCAAGAAATTCTGTAAAAGGCTCAATATAACGGCTTATTATTTCTTTGTTGGTATAGTACATCCTGTCGCTGACATCACTTACTGATGAAAATACGTGCTTTAATATATTAAGAATCACCGGCGTTCCGTTTGTATCGAAATAGGCATCAATCGCAAACTCATCTCCCTGAATATATTTTTCCAGAATGAATTTGCTGCCAATAACGCTTTCAGGAAAAAGCCGTATCTTGTTCTTTGTTGTCTCTATCAAGTCTGACAGGGCATTATTAAAATCACTTTGATTGAACAAGGCATAAACACCCAGGCTGAGAAAACCGACTGATGGTTTGAGAATTACAGGGTAGGGAACATTTGAAGAATCAAAATTCTTGAGTTCTTCGAAGGATATTTCCTTAAAATATAAATC
Source organism: Dehalococcoidia bacterium UBA5627 (assembly GCA_002421585.1). GTDB lineage: Bacteria > Chloroflexota > Dehalococcoidia > Dehalococcoidales > UBA5627 > UBA5627. The sequence continues at coordinate 463 of DIKD01000001.1, read as the reverse complement.
CGGATACAATTCCGATACCAATGTTCGGAATCTGGCTTTGTCTTTAAAAATGCTGATTTTTTCTACAATTCCGCTACCGGGTAGATTTTTATATATCCAGTCGAAGGTATGTTCCGAAACGGTATATATACGCTCTCCTCTGTTGTAGTTTTTGATTGCCTGGTCTGTACTTATATAGTTCAGTTTATAGCCTTTGTTATGCGAAAAGGCATAATTGTTTTTAAGGACTGGGATATTATTTTTAAAAATATACCCCAGTATAAAATCGGACACAAAAGGCTCTTCTAAAATTATCATAAAATAAAACTCCGGATAAGTATTTTTCGATTCAAACAGCACAAATAATTGTAGAATAAACAATAATTTTAGCACAGTATTTTATATTTAGAAAATCTAAATAACTATCAGTTACTGTCTCAGAATTGTAGGTTTTAGGTATCATTACTATTGTTGAATATAGAGA
>DIKD01000017.1 GCA_002421585.1 Dehalococcoidia bacterium UBA5627 | reverse complement strand
GACTAATGATTTTCGGACAGCCTGGCTTATTTCGTTCTTCTATTGAGGAGTAGTTATGAACCTTCCTAAAAACAATAACTTAAAATCAAACGCACAGAATTTGCGTAAAAGCATGACCAAAGAAGAGCGGCATCTCTGGCATGATTTTCTTAAAACTTATACTATGCAATTTAATCGTCAAAAAGTCATAGGCAACTACATCGTCGATTTTTATTGCGATAAGGCAAAACTGGTAATCGAAATAGACGGTTCGCAACATTATGAAGACAATGAAATAATTTACGACAAAGACCGTACAGAATATCTGAACAGCCTCGGGTTAAAGGTGCTAAGGTTTACCAATATCGATATAAATAAAAATTTCAATGGGGTATGCGAAACAATCGATATGGTTGTAAGAGAACGATTGCATTGACCCTTATCCGTCAGCCCGATAAATCGGTCTGCCACGTTTTCCCCGAGGGGGAAGCTTCTTCTGAATTATTTCCCTTTACCGGGATTAGAAGTATATAATAAAGCAAACTTTTACCGTTAAAAGGGAGAATTAAAATGAATACAATAAACGCAGAACTGGAAAATATAGCCAAAGCGGCAAAGTCTGCCTCCAAACGTATGGCATATATCGGTACTCCCTTGAAAAATCAAGCCTTGAAAAATATTGCCTCCGATTTAATCGCAAAAAGCAATGATATTTTAGCAGCCAACAAGATAGACTATTCTGAAGCTGAAGCGTCGGGTATGAATACCGCTATGTTAGATAGGCTACTGCTGACCGAAGACCGTTTGCAGGGTATGGCAAAGGATGTTTTAACTGTTGCCTCCCTGCCAGACCCAATCGGCGAAGTAATGGAAATGCACACCATGGAAAATGGTCTTATTATTGGGAAAAAACGTGTGCCGCTGGGAGTGATTGGCGCTATTTATGAAAGCCGCCCCAACGTTACTGTCGATATCGCAAGCCTGTGTATTAAATCGGGCAATGGCTGCATTTTAAGAGGCGGAAAAGAAACAATTCATTCCAACATGGCTCTGGCAAAAGTAATACAGGATGCCATAAACAGAGCAGGGCTTCCCGAAGGCATCGTCCAGGTTATAGAGAACACAGACCGCACTCTGGTAAACCGTATGCTCAAAATGTCGGACTATATAGATATGGTGGTTCCCCGCGGCGGAGCAGGCTTGATTAAATTCGTAAAGGATAATGCGGTTATGCCGGTTGTTTCCGGAGGAATCGGTGTTTGTCATACATATGTAGACGCAGCAGCAGATATTACAAAAGCGGTAAATATAGTATATAACGCCAAGGTGCAACGCCCTACCGTATGCAATGCGCTGGACACGCTACTGGTGCATCAGGATATCGCCGAAATATATTTGCCCGAAGCAGTACAAGAATTGAACAAAGCCTCAGTTGAAATACGCTGTGATGATAAATCAATGAATATACTTAATAAGCACGGCTCGGATGCGAAATTGGTGCCTGTCACTGAGGAAGATTGGGGTAAGGAGTTTCTGGCTCTGATTATTGCTATAAAAGTGGTATCGTCTCTTGATGAAGCCCTTGAGCATATCGATAAATACGGCTCCGGGCATTCGGAGGCTATTGTCAGCGAAAACTATGATGCGGCGATGCGCTTCCTAAATGAAGTGGATGCCGCCTGCGTTTATGCCAATGCCAGCACCCGCTTTACCGACGGCAGCCAGTTCGGTATGGGCGCCGAACTCGGTATCAGCACTCAAAAAATGCATGCCAGAGGACCTATCGGCTTAAAAGAACTTACCTCATATAAATGGATAATTTTCGGCAGCGGACAGATACGAGGCTAGCAGATGGTACTACCTTTACCGGTCCGATAAACTACTGGATTCAGTTCGATTTTGTTGATGGTACAACGGAATATCTAAGCAACGTAGGATTGCTTTTTGAAGAAGGTGTTCATATTAATTATAAGCAGGCTAATGACGGTACATTGACCGGTGTGATGATGTTAACACATAATGAAGCGGGTTCAATGATGAACACGGTCTGTGCGCTTGCAGCAATAGCAGACTAAAGCGAGCTCTAAGGCGGATTATTATCTGGTCAACATGATTTCAGCTAAAGCATCCTCATCGAAAACGGTATTCGCAGAAACCCAATGGTGTTCCACCAAGAAGTAACTTAAAATTTCCAAACCGGTTTGGCCGTATCCACCCGACATGGTGTTTATTTTATTAAGCAATGATCTGGCATTGTTATAGGAGGACAAGGTTTGGGCAGCGTATGTGCCTGTTATAAAGTTATTGCCATGACATTAGGTACAAATGGAATTGTAGGCTGACTGTCCTTTAGTAGCATAATCACTGAATGTATCGACATCGAGAGATGTTGTTGATGAGCCATTGTTGCAACTGACAAAGAAAGATGTCATTAATACTAAAGTCAGGACAAGCGGCAGAAATAGACTGGTGGGTTTATTATTATTCATAGTTTTACCTACACCCGTTAAATTTATGCTAACACACGAATATCACCCAGTCAATAGGTTTCAGTAATATTTCTTATTATTAAATGCCATCGGTTTACTTAATAGCTATGCAGTCCGCTGAAGATATAATTCCCAAAGAAGGTGAATACGATTGCCAGGAACCCTACTATAAGCAATATGCTGGCACGAACGCCTTTCCAGCCTTTTAATAATCTGGTATGCATATATGCCGCATAAATCAGCCAGGTAACCAGGCTGGCGGTTTCTTTTGGGTCCCAACCCCAGTATCTGCCCCAGGCTATATCCGCCCACAGGGCGCCCAGTACAATCAGCAGTGTTAAAAAGGGGAAGCCGATTATAACCGATTTATATGTAATATTATCCAAGACTTCCAGCTCAGGCAGCCAATTTGAGTTATATTTGTTCTGAACCAGATATAATACAGCGGCTACGAAACCGATTGTAAGTGTACCATAAGCCACTACCGCTGATGCTACATGCGCCGATAACAGGGTGCTTTGCTGTAAAGCAGGTATCAGATTGCTGGGGGGGCTGTATTGCACTCTGGCAAAGATAAGTAACAACACGGCGATTATCAAGCTGATATTTAATATCGAACCGGTTTTATAACGCAGGTGGAAGATAAAGCCGGCAAGGATAATGCCCCATGAAAAGGCTAGTGAAAATTCATACATGTTGGAAAATGGTCCATGTCCGGTTTCGATAGCCCTGCTTACTATAGCGGTCGTAATTAAAAGAATAGTGATAACTACTGTGATGTTTGCCGCTATATCGAATCCCGATTTAGCAGGAATCGAATTTTTGGATACCGCATCTTCACGGGTTAAATCCTGTTTACGTTTTCCGATAAATGCAATCAGGAAAAAAACAATTGAAAGGATTACTCCTGCTATAGACAATACCAGTGAAACGGTTTCAAGGTTATCCATTATGCACCTCTATTTTATTGTTGTTATCCTCATCTAATTTATATTCTATTTCTGATACCAATTCTTTCAAAGCTGTTGTATTATTAAAAGCTTTAGAACCCATAAATCTGACGAATAATCTGCTGTTTCCCGGGGATGTATTTTTAATCAGCATCCATAGCTGGCTGTGCGGGAAATAAAATACCATTGCCAATCCGATAATAAACAATGAGCAGGCAATCCATACCAGTGCATTTGCCGGGTCATTCTTAACCTGGAATCCTGAATACTGAGAATCGGAAAGGTAAGTAAGCTCGATATCATCTATTTCGAGAGGGGTCGTTTTCTCCAACAGATGAACTCCCAGTTCTACGCCGTCTTTATACGCTAAAACCGCCAGTTGCCCTTCCGGTATCATCGGGTCCGGTGTATTGAAAGAGGGAGTGATGATAGCAAGAGATATCTTAGACTCATCTATATCAATAAAACCGATATTCCGGTAGTACCCGTAACTGTCGAAACTGCCGTAGAGGGCTATATTACCGGAAACAATAGTCTCTGAGTCTTCAGTTATCTCTATTTCAGCCGCCGGACCAAAAAAAGATTGGTAAAACCGTACGCCGTTATAGCTTAAAGGATAATTGACACGAATGGATGCTTGAGTTGCCTCAACGCCGTCTTGATACAATATTACATCACTTCGGTAATCCGATGGAGTTCCGTCTTCATAGTACGAGTCCGTAAAAGATATCAGATTTAATGATAATCCCGTATCGTAGCCTACTTCTTTCGTTTCCCCCTCGACAACTATGAATGCAGACTCGTGAAAACCGAGGGTGCTGCCGATGATATATGCCAGCACTAAAAGGATGATGCTTAAATGGCTGAGATACGTGCCGAGTATAAAGAACCTGTTTTTATCCGCCGCAATATATGTATTATCGGCTTCATTTTCAAAACGCAACCGATAGCGTCTTTTTTGGAGTACTGTTTTAGCAGCTTCGTAAACCGCGGATGAATCATGTTGTATGTTCCCGGTTTCGGTTGTCTTATCTTTCCCTTCGAAAAAGTTTTCGGATTGTTTTATGCGGCTGCCCTTTAAACTCTTTTGAATACCCTTCCAGCGGTTGATATTGCAAATTAAAATGTTCAGCATCAGCAGGGCACCTGCAGTAACAAAATACCACGATGAGAACATATCGACGGAGGTAAATATACCTATTACACTCAAGACTGTGATTAACAGAATAAGGGCGATTGCCAGTTTAGCCGAACTGAAAAGCCGCCAAATCCAGGTAGTCATCTTTTCGAAAAGGCCCGGAGATTCATTATTTTCTTGATTGGTTGTGTTTTTAGCCATTTATTATTTATACCATTGAAGGCTTATAATTGCAATTATGCTGCTCTTTATGTTTGTTTGTTGTATTTTCTGATGTTAGAATAGGAAGGAGTTGTTAAGTTTAAGGGGAGGGAAGTTGCGTGATACTGAAAACTTTAGAAGTAGGGTCACTGGGTGCCAATTGTTTTATTGTCGGATGTGAAAAAGAAAAAACCGGTATGGTAATCGACCCCGGCGGTGATGCAGGCAGGATTATTTCGGAAATCGCTAAACTCGGTCTGCAAATAAAAAAGATTGTATTGACTCATGGCCACGGCGACCATATCGCAGCCGCCAATGAAGTGAAAGCGGCAACCGGCGCCGGAATCGCTATCCATGCTGAAGATTTAGGTGTAATGCAGGACAAAAGTCTGTGTGATATGTTTGGGATTTACTACAATCCGGTACGTCAGCCGGATATACTGCTTGGTGATGGGGATATACTGGAAATCGGTGAGTTGAAGTTCAAAGTTATTCATACGCCGGGTCATTCCCGGGGCGGTATCTGCCTGTCCGGGGAGGGTGTGCTCTTTAGCGGGGACACGCTTTTTAACGGCAGTATCGGCAGGACGGATATAGCGTATTCCGGCGGTGATTACAACACGATTATTAAGAGTATTAAAACGAAGCTGTTAACGCTTGACGATGCAACAATAGTTTACCCCGGGCACGGTCCGAAAACCACTATCGGAGCCGAGCGCCGGGGTAATCCTTTTTTAACTTAAACTTTTATAAAAGCCCTGTGAAACCGACCAACACCGGTGCGATGACCAGCGCAATTATAGATATCAGTTTTATCATGATGTTTAGCGAAGGGCCTGAAGTATCCTTCATCGGGTCGCCTACCGTATCACCTACGACAGCAGCTTTATGGGCATCCGAACCCTTGCCGCCGTATGCTCCGGTTTCTACCCATTTCTTGGCGTTATCCCATGAACCGCCGGCGTTTGCAAAGGTGATAGCCAGGACAAGTCCGGTAATAATGGCGCCGATAAGGAATGCACCCAGGGCTACCGGTCCAAGCACTATGCCGACAACAACCGGTGAAACAATAGTGATAACACCCGGTAGAACCATTTCCTTAAGGGAATCCTTGGTGCAGATATCGACGCATTTAGCGTAATCCGGCTTCTCAGTGTTGTCCATAATGCCGGGCATTTCCTTGAATTGGCGGCGGACTTCGTTAACAATCGAGAAGCTGGATCTGCCGACTGCTTTTAAGGTCATAGCGCAGAAAACTGCCGGTAATAAACCGCCCAGGAAGAGACCGGCAACCACGTGCGGGTCGAGCAGGCTGATATCGGAGGCGCTGATTCCGACTGCCTGAGTGTATGAGAAAAGAAGCGCCAATGCCGTTAGTCCTGCGGCACCGATAGCGTAACCCTTACCGGTAGCGGCGGTGGTGTTACCCAGCGAATCCAGCGCATCGGTACGGTTTCTGATTTCTTCCGGCTGTCCGGACATTTCGACGATACCGCCGGCGTTATCGGCAACCGGGCCGTAGGCATCTGTGGCATCCTGTATACCAAGTGTTGCCAGCATACCGACACCGGCGATAGCAATACCGTACATATCACCGAATTTGTAAGCAACCAGAATGGCGATGACAATAATAACGATAGGGAAAAAAGTGCTCATTAAACCGTTGGCGAAACCGCTGACGATGTTGGTTCCGGCTCCGGTCTGTGAGGCTTTCGAAACCTCGAGCGTGGGTTTATAAACATATGAAGTATAGTAGTTGGTGCTTTCGCCGATTAAAACACCGGCAATGAGGCCTGTCAGAATCGCCCAGAAGACGTTCATACTGGCATCCATAAAGTAAACAATCAGGAAGGCAAAAATACCCGATAAAATCGTAGCGGCAAATGTGCCTTTACGCAGGGCATTTAACAATGCTTTCATTTGAAGCTTTTCGCCCACCCTGATTAAGAAGATACCGATAATCGAGGCTAAAATACCTCCGGCAGCAACTAGTAAAGGCAGGAACCAGGCCGTTTCGGTATCCGGTACCAGTGATATACCCAGTGTAGTTGAGAAAACGGCTATCATACCGAGAGTCATAGTGGCGATAATCGAATCCACATATGATTCGAACAGGTCGGCTCCCATACCGGCAACATCACCGACGTTATCACCGACAAAGTCGGCTACAACAGCGGCGTTGCGATGGTCATCTTCGGGAATGCCTTTCTCAACCTTGCCGACAATATCGGCGCCGGTATCGGCCGCCTTGGTAAAGATACCACCGCCGATCCTGGCAAAAATGGCAACCGATGAAGCTCCGAAGCCGTAGCCGGGAATGATAGCCAGGAAGTTGGCATCAGCGCCAAAAACGAGATAGAGGATGCTTAAACCGAGAATACCGATACTGACTACCGATAAACCCATTACGGCGCCGCTTCTGAAAGAAACGCGCAAGCCATGATTCAGACTCTGTTCGGCGGCGGCGGCGGTTCTCGAGTTAGCCCTGATGGCAATGCTCATACCGACGAAACCGGCCAGTCCTGAACAGATGGCACCGAAGACGAAGGCGGCAGACACCTGCCAGCCTAAAGCGGGAACTACGGCGAGTATGATGGCAACAACAACAATAACAATTGCCATGATGCGATACTCTCTTCCCAGGAATGCCAGCGCCCCTTCTTTAATGGCGGCTGAAATTTCCTTTACTTTTTGGGAGCCCTGAGGCTGTTTCAGCACATAATATGCCAGAAATCCGGCAACGGCTAAACCCAGTACTCCAGATAGGATTACTAAAAACAGATTCAAACTAAATTCTCCTTTCGTAATATATTTCTAATTTATTTTCGAGGCTTTTTTGCCTGATCATCAAAGTTAAATCGCTACGCGTCTTTTCCAAAACGCCGCGGAAATTATCGGTGGTGCGTCGCAGCCCGCCGGTAATGGCATCGGGGAAATCTATCGTAACCAGTGTATTGTAGATGTCATCCATCGCTTCCAGCAGTTCTTCTCCACGCGACTGGTCTCCTTTTCTGAGGCCATCCAGCAGATATCTTCTGAGTTCGCCGACTGCTTCTCCCAGTCCGTTCAGATAAGCGGCATAATCTATACCGAGTTCATCGGGGGTGGGTAGTTGCCCGCCTGTTATTAAAGCATAGGTTGCATAACCTTCGGCGAGTTCCTTCTGGGCGTCGTGTAGAAACCCGGTGTTACGCAGCTCGCTGCAATCGCTGATGGCATTTTCAGCTTCTGTCAGCAGTGTTTTTGCGGTCCCGAGCATCTCTTTTGCCTTATCGAATTCCTGCCTGTGTATCGCTCTTATAGCGTTACCGCAGTAACGGATGGCTTCGCGGCAGAGAGGTATAGATTTCTCACGGGCAGCGTCTTTCTCGGAAAAATCTTTTCTGATTATTCCGGAAATCGTATCAAGTTTATCTGCAAGTTCACTCATTCGTTAAACCCATCTTTTCTATTAACTGTCTGGTGGCTTCATCCGGAGAGCGAGCTCCCAGTATGGCGCTAATTACGGCAACAGAGTCGGCGCCGTAAGAAATTACTTCACATATATTATCATAAGTTATGCCACCTAATCCAACTAATGGCACAATCGACTTATCTTTTATACGCCGCAGTCCCTCAAGCCCGATTACTTTTACATCTGCCTTTGAGCAGGTAGGATAAATAGCGGATGTGGCGATGTAATCCGCCCCCTGTTGCTGTGCTTTAACGGCTTCTTCGGGGGTGTAAACAGAATAACCGATTATTTTATCTATCGGCATAAGTTTACGGGCGGCCGGTAGCGGGATATCATCTTGCCCGATGTGCACGCCGTCGGCATCGGAAGCAATAGCGATGTCTATACAGTCGTTTACTATGAAAATTGCGTTGCATTCAGAGCATAATCGTTTTAATCCGGTGGCTATTGATAACAAGTCCTTTTTAGGTGTGGTTTTATCACGTAACTGGATTATTTTTGCTCCACCCTCCAAAATCTGTTTGGCAACATCTATATGGCTGCGTCCTTTGAGGGAATCCGTATCGATGATGGCATACAACCCTTTTATTCTGTCTGCCTTATCTTTCCGAAGCAGCCTTGATACCAGTTCTTTTTCTAATGTGTAGAGTTCGAAGCGCGATTTTTCAAACCGGTTGGAGTCCAGTTCGATATCGGGGGTTTTTGCCAGTTCTTCGACTACTCGTAAAGATTGCTCGATTCGTCGGCTGTTGGCGATGACCGTCGTAGACAGTTCTCTTTTTCCCAGTTGCTGTTCCACTTTAATATCTGCGCCGACATCGGAATCCGCCTGTCTTGCCTGCAATAGCTGTTTCTTTAAATGAAAATCGACATCTTCCAGTTCGTGCCTGATTGTTTTTAGCTTTTTAGATAGATTGGTATCATTGAGGATTAACCTTGCAACGTCTTCAAGCAGACGCAGGCTTTCACCGATGCGATTCAAGTTGGCATCGATAATCCGCAGGGTCTGTTGTGATAATCCTTCGGGAGAACCCATTTTTCATTACTCCGTAATTACGGACAATCTTAAAATACGATTAATTTTAACATAAGAGGGGTGGTGGGGGAAATGATTTTTTAAGTTTCAAATAGTCGGGACTAGCAGTGGGGGAATATACTGTCGAATTATTTTAAAAAAACAAAAAAACGGGGTAATGCAACAATTCGCCAACAATTTAGTGGTATAATAATATAGATGTAATATATTGCAGAGGATAAATGATATGAAAAAGGTGTTGGCAATCATATTAAGTCTATTGCTCATAACCAGTCTGATGTTGGCAGGGTGTGATAGCAAATATAGCAAAGGCAGTTCCGTAATAAAATGGGGAACGGAAATCGTCTTGAATACAGACCTGCCAGAGTTCTGTGATAAATTAAGTTACTATACCACGGTTCAACCTGAGGTGACAGCAGAGTGGGTGCAGGGAATAGGAGATAAACTGGGAATTTTGGATGAAGTCGGATTTACCGAAAGCGGAAACAGGTTTGTTATGTCTGAGGGTGATGAATGGCTCGAGGTAAATGGAAATAACGGAGCAGTAACTGTAGGCGGTATCCATATACCGCATGAAACAGATAGCAGCCTTTCTTCCTCCGGAAATGCGGGAGTAATCGCCACGGAGTTTGTGAATTACCTTGGATTATGGGATGACAATATAACATTTAAAGAAGTAGTGTTGCGTTATGAAGATATTCCTGTTAAGCAGGAATGGGGAGTACATTTTAATCAGGATGTCGGCGGCTATCCTCTGGTTGGGGGAGGTAAGCTTTTTCATGTAATCGTAAATCCTTATGGAACTATATTAAGCGCCGGATTTTATAACCCCGAACTTGAATATGCGGGACGAGTCGATTGCATAAATGCCCAAGAGGCATACAGTCTTTTCCTTGACGGAGAGTCTCTCGGTTTTAATTTCTCTCCGAGTTTTAACAGGGTTGAGGTAAATGATGTTTACATCGGATATTATATAGAATCCCAGAGAGAATTACAGGAGTATTTAATGCCTGTTTATGTCTTTGTGGGCGAGCTCTTTACCACTACCGGGGATATGGAAATATTTCGAGCTTATATCTTAGCTGCTAAACAAATAATGAAAGGAGAAATCTTATAGAGTGTTGTTCACTGGTGTTAAGGTTAGACAGACTTACTCAGTCGAGCTCAGGAAAGGCTCCGCGAACGCCTTGATTGGGTCCAGCTAGCAGATTTAGTCATTTATATGCGAAACCGGGTAATTAGATTGTATCGTTGAGATCGCTTCGTCCGCCTGTGGCGTCCTCAACGACATTTTTCTGTCATGCTAAGTTCGTGGTGGTCGAATGGAGTATTCGTGGTGGGGTGTTTATACTATCATGACGACCTGATGCCGAGGTCTCGATTTATCGGGATTTCTCCCCACCCCCCGGATTCTTCAGTCCCGACTTGTCGGGACTTCCAGAATGACATTGCATAAATTGTCATACTGAGCGTAGCGAAGTATCTGAATGCAATTCGATATTCGCCGCCGTTATGGTTCGACAAGCTCACCACGAACGGCTTTTGTATGTCACCACGAACGGCTTGAGTGTGTTACTGCGAATGGCTTGGTGGATATAATCCAAATAAAAAAATTCGTTCGCCCTGAGCGCGTCGAAGGGTCAAACGAACGGAATACAATAATTAGTGAATATGAATAGTACTACTAGGAACCACTGTCGTTATGGTTCGACAAGCTTACCGCGAACGACTTGAATATGTTATCCCTCCACCGCATCCCTGTAGCGCTCGATTCGTGTGGGTTTATTGTTGCGGTCTAATTCTACCGCTATGAAATCAATCCGCCAGTTCGATTGTACTTTATCTTTCTCCTCAAGATAGGTGTAGGCGGTGTCTATAAGGTGCTTTTTCTTGCTTTGTGATACCGATTCCTCAGGCGTGCCGAATAGATTTCCGGTCTTGGTGCGCACTTCCGTAAATACGATATAATTATTTTCCTGTGCGATGATATCGATTTCCCCGCAGGGGCAGCGGTAATTGATTTCTATAATGCTCAGTCCGTTGTTTTTGAGGTATTCTACGGCAAGGGATTCTCCCAGCCTGCCGATTTCTTTGCGCGAAAGCTTCAACGCAGGTACATTCCTTTTATCGGCTGGAAGGTGCGGCGGTGGATGGGGCAGGGACCGAGTTTGTTGATACAGGATATATGTTCGGCGGTCCAGTAGCCCTTATGTTTGCATAATCCATAGCCGGGGTACAACTCATCCATTTCGTTCATCAGCCTATCCCTCGATACTTTTGCCACAATAGAGGCGCAGGCAATCGAGAAGCATAACCCGTCTCCGTGGGGAATGCCTTTCTGATGTATTGTTACTTCGGGTAATTTAATAAAGTCTATCAGCAGAGTATCCGGTTGCGGATTCAGTTGTTCTATAGCCTGCTTCATTGCCATTTTGGTCGCCTGCAGGATATTAACAACATCTATAATTTCGTTTGATACAATACCGATTCCACAGGAAACAGCGTTATCCCTGATAAATGAATATAGATATTCCCGCTTTTCCAGAGTGAGCAGTTTGCTGTCCATTATCTGCTCTGTCCAGCCTCCGTTGGTATCAGGGGGCAGAATAACTGCCGCTGCTACTACAGGTCCTGCCAGGCAACCGCGTCCTGCTTCGTCAACACCCGCTACGTGGCAGAATCCCTGCGATAACAGCAATTGCTCTTCATCAAATGTCGGTTTACAAACAGCTTTCAATAAAAATCCTTTCCGGAGATTGCAACCTATCTATTATACATATTTCAATTATTATTTGCTTGAGATAAAATAGTTAATTGTATGAATCAGTATTTATGTGCATTACCGAAAACCTGTATAGCATCTGTGTGCTCCGGCGCTCCGATAACTTGATTGTATCCAGAGGATTTGGTTCTACGTCAATAAGTGTGA
>DIKD01000083.1 GCA_002421585.1 Dehalococcoidia bacterium UBA5627 | reverse complement strand
TTCTCCGGTCTGGGTTTTGTACCGGTAGCGTATTCACTTATCATAGCACCGTTTTTTATCACCTGGCGCGCCAGATCGGCATTTTCTGCCGGATAGACGCTATCAAGTCCACCACCCATCACTGCAATGGTTCTGCCGCCGATATTCAGCGCAGAGCGGTGAGCGATTGTATCAATACCTTTAGCCAAACCGCTGACGATGGTTATCCCGTTCTTTGCCAGTTCAGATACTGTTTCTTCGGTTAACTGCCGTCCATAAACGCTGGGGTTTCTGGTGCCGACTACCGCCAGGCAGTATTCATCCCCGGCTAGTATTTCGCCTCTGACATAGATTAAAGGGGGGAAATCATGTATCTCTTTTAAGCGGGCAGGGTAGCCGTTTTCATGATAATTGAATGCTTCAATGCCGTATTTTTCCAGTTTTGCCAACTCTGTGTCAAGCGATATGTCAGGTCTGTATTTTGCGATGGAGTTTACGGTAGTATCCTCAAGGCCGGCTTTTTTGAACTCGTTGATGTCTGCATTCCAGGCTTTTTCAATATCACCGAAGTAGTTTTCAATACGAGTAAACTTTACTCTGCCGATGCCCGGAATCAGATTAAAACCTATCCAGTATTTGTTTTTTTCATTCTTGGTAGTCAAAGCGGTTACATTCTAGCACAATAGTAAATAATAATGAAAAACATAATCTGTGGGATCAATCGTTAATTTGAATGAATTATTCGGGGCGGGTATAAAATGGCGGAGAGGGTGGGATTCGAACCCACGGTCAGGTTACCCCGACACACGCTCTCCAGGCGTGCCTGATCGGCCACTCCAGCACCTCTCCAAATCGGCCACATAGAAAAAATGAATCCTGAATATTGTAGTATATTTTGTTTATTTATGCCAGTTAAATGTAAACAATCGTATCAAACCTAATCTTTTTGGTTAATAGTTTATTTATTGTGCACATAGAATGATAGTTATTTGCATAAATCGCATATTATTTGTAATAAAACCATAAGCCACATTTTGACATTCCGGCTAATGTAATAAAAATCTAAATTCAAAAATATTGTTTTGCTTTTTGGGGGAAAAAGATGGCGGAGAGGGTGGGATTCGAACCCACGCTTCACTTACGCGAAGACCGCTTTTCGAGAGCGGCACCATGAACCACTCGGACACCTCTCCAGTGAGTTAAAACAAACGTGTTGATTCCACGGATAGTTAATTCATCTGCGGTTTAATTATACTTGGTGCCGATAGCCTCGTCAAAACGATTAGCAGCAATAATATACCTAAGTGTTTACAATATTCAGTTATAGTGTAGTGATAACAAGGATTAACTGGCTGTCTGATAACTCACCTGGATCATATCAGTATTACCCCAAACACCGATTATGATCGTAAAGGTCAGTTCATCGATTACTCCTCTGAGCCGGGTACTTGGGCCTCCGGATTCCTGAGTGACAGTTTCTTCATAATCCTGTTTATCACTGTAAAGTGCGCGATAATATTCTATTGCGTCTTCATATGTACCGGTATGACTGAATAATTTGGCTGAAATTATTGTTCCTGCCGGTGGATTACTGGTGCACACGTAGTATTCCGACCACATATCACCAAATTGATACAGGTTTTGCAGTGATTCCGGGAAATCGGTATGGAAAGGGTTGCCGGTTATATTCAGGGTATTTGGTAAAAGTACTGACAGGTAAACTATATTTTCACCGCTCCATTCATCCCAGCGTGCAAATACTTCATAACCGTTAATTGTGCCTTGAGCATCATAAAAACCGGACTCCTCTCCGGTTTGGAGTAAAGAACTATAATATTGCGCAATTTCCGTCTTTGTTTTATCCGTCACATAGACGACACTATATGAGTTGATGTAATAACCCATGTTGTTATAAGCAGGGAATTGAATGTCCAGTGAGCAGCTATCTATGGCGAGCTTGCCGTATAAAGGCCAGATGTCTTCAGGGTATCCTTCAAGAAGATAACCTCTATAGTGGCTATAGGGGTCGGTTGAGATTGTTGTGCTTGATGTCGTCGATGTTGCAGTTGTGTCGGTAGTGCTAATGGTAGGAGTAACTGTTATTGTTGTCGGATAAGTTATGGTTACTGTAGTAGGGATCGATAAGGTAGTGGTAATGGTATCGGTTATTCTTTCCGTACTTGTAAGAGTAACCGTTTCCTGCGTAGGGGTACTACAGCTCGATAACATAGATGTGATAACCATTAATACCAGAATAACCGATGCTACTATATAACTATACTTATTCATACCAAAGTTCTCCTTCGAATATTAGTTAACCATATAGTTCAGGACACGATTTAACTGATTAAGATTGGATATTTTATCAGAAACTTATGTTATGAGTAAAATAACCTTTTGGATTAAATTATTTTATTAACTTTGCCCTAACACTTCTCGGATTTTACTCTCCAGCATCTGACGGCTAAAAGGTTTGCTTAGAAAATGAAGCTCGTACTTTTGAAGAAAACTTTTTACTTCGCTGTTTGCGGAATCGCCGGTTGTAATAAGGGTGGTTTTTGACATATATGGTTTATCATTTACTATTTTTTCGAATAATTCCTGTCCGCTCATATCCGGCATACGAATATCGATTATAATAAGGTCATAATTACTTTCTTTGATTTTTTGCAGCGCCTCGTATGGGCTAGCGGTAGTTTCTACATAGTATTCAGCGGTGTTCAGTGAAGATTTTATGAATTGCCTGACAGGCATTTCATCGTCAACAACAAGAATGTTTATTTTTTTTGAACTGCCCTGCGAATTCACTGACAGAGCCGATTCAGTAAATTCATCGTAAGAACAATCTTTTTTAACAGGGAGCTCGATGATAAAGGTAGCCCCCTCATTCATTTTACTTTCAACCGATAACGTACCGCTGTGTTCAGCGATTATCGACCGTGATAAGCTTAAACCCAAACCGGTTCCTTCTCCAACAGGCTTGGTGGTAAAAAACGGCTGGAACAGACGTTTCATGTTTTCTTCTGAAATACCCAAGCCGTTATCCCGGAATGATACAGTAATTTTGTCATTTATCTTTTTAGTTGTGATTTTTAATTCACCCGGCCTGTCGGTCTTTTTCATAGAATATTCTGCATTAACTATTAAATTTAAAAATACCTGCTGAATTTGCCCCGGATCGATAGTTATTAATGGCAGGGTTGCATCATACTCCGTAATAACATTTATGTTGTTGGTTTTTAGCACATAACTTCGCATATTCAGGGTGTTAGCTATCAGATCATTGATATTAACCATAGCTCTGGCCGGCTTATGCTGTCTGGCAAAAGTAAGCAGTCTTTTAACTATATCAGCTACTCTCCTGCTGCCGTCTGCAATGATTTCTACCTGTTCTCTCATATCTTGCGGGAGTTCTCTCTCCATAAGCATATCGGAAAAACCGATAACTCCGGTTAGCGGATTATTGATTTCGTGTGCAATACCGGCAGCCATTTCTCCCACGGAGGCAAGACGGCTTGATATCTCTGCTTTTTCCTGTAGCAGACGTTTTTCCTCCTCAGCTTTTTTAACCTGTGTAATATCTCTCATTATGTGAACGGAACCAATTATTTTATCACTTGAATCCTTGATAGGAGATACGGTTATTTCAAAATGCTTACCAAGCTCATCGTGATACAACTCAATGGTAGATTCGTTGTTAGTATTTAACATTTTTTCGTGCGGGCAGTCAGGTATGGGATGATCGCTTTGATGCACTATTTGATAGCAGGGTTTTCCGATAATGTCATCCGGGCTGATATTAAAAAGTTCGGCATAGGCTTTGTTAATACGGAGTACTTTAAAATCTCTGCTTTGAAGAGAAACAGGCATAGGGATAGAATCGAAGGTTATCTGCCATTCTTCAGCCGCCTGTCTTAATTTTTCTTCTGTTCGTTTACGTTCTTCTATGTCGGCTGCTATCAGCATCCAACTCCGTAGTGATATGGCAGCAACCGGTGCCAGCCCCTGTATAAGAAACAAATCGTCGGATGAATATCGCTGTTTTGTGACTTTGGGTGATAGACAAATATAACCGATTTCTTTGCCATCCGCTATAAGAGGAATTAAAAACTCGATATTCGGGTTTACTAAAATAGCAGAATTAGGGAAGATAATATGGGGATTGCGATTTGAAAGCAGGGACTTTAAATCTTTCTGCCGTTCCTCTTCGTTAAAGCTGCCGGTGGCGGCAACAAAATTACAATCTCCCTCTTTGGATGTAGTGAACAAGCAAGCTCCGTTAAGGTTGAATCTTTCTGTCAATATATTCACGATAAGTATGGACCCGGTACTAATATCAGTTATCGAATTAAGTGATGAACTCAGTTCGCGGAGGGTTTTTTGGTAGTCGTATTTATCCTTATAAAAGAATTTATCTACTATGAAGGTGATTCCGTTTTTAACCGGCCCGAAAAGCATGATTGCAACGAGCCCCATCAGCAAAGCTATTAAAACAGCCTGTAATACTGTGAATGTTTTTACATAAAAGAGCATAAGTATAATAAAAAGAGAAAAAATAGAGGCAATTATGATAGAAATTATCAAATATATCACACTGCGCCTGACGAATATGTTTATATCCAGGAGTTTTTGGGTCATAACGGCGTAACCCATACCGATAGGGATGAAGGCAATGAAAATAACAGTAAAGCTGGCCGATATGAGAATGTCACCGGTAATCATTGACGGTAAAATACTGAGTAGTAGAAAAGGAAGTACGGCAGCAATACAAAAATATAGTAATAACTTCATTTGTTGCCGTGTTCTGGGGGAAACGGCACTGACATAATTGTAGATAGCTACACCGATCACTGCCAGAAATGCAACTACTAATTCTATAGACCTGATAGAACGGAATCCCATTGTTGGTTCTCCGTTCGCATAACCAATGATGGGATATATAAGCAATGTTATTACTGCCGGTAAGTAAATAAGATAGATATAGGGTTTTTCACGGAGCCCCGCTCTTTCTTCCGGTAGAATTAAAAAGAAGTGAAAAAGTAACCATGGTCCTATAGTAGTGGCAATAACTGCAAGGTGTACAGACCAGGGAATTCTAACAACTGCGGCTACATTTGCTATTATTGCCATACCGAAGGCAAGGGAGCACAATAGCAGTAGTATCGATACTGCGCTTCTGGGCTTGGAAAAGAATACGTAATATGCAGTCAACCAGAATATCAGACAGACGATAAAATAAGGAATTAATTCAGTTATATATTGTGGTGTAGGGGCACTGTCTTTTACAGTAACTGAAATAGTTTCTCCTTTGTCGTTGACTACTGTCAAATCAGTAATCAGGACACCCATACATTGTTTTTGATTTTCATATACCTGTAAGAAATCATTTGCCGGTTGTCCGTTAACAATGACAGGGGTATCTCCGATTTCCATGCCGGCTTGTGCTCCTAAGCCCGAAGAATCCAGGCTCTGAACAACCCATCCATCTTCGGTTAAATGCAAAGAAACCCCGATATAAGTTTTATTCAAGCTGGAGAAGAATAAAATTAATGAAACGGCTATAACTAACAAACTGAAAAGGAGGATAGCAATTTCTTGCTTATGTTTGAATATATTTGGGAGTATAGATTTATGGGACAGTTGATTGCTGTAGTTTTGCTGGAGGCTCATTTTAAAAATACCTTTAATTTTTCTGTATTAATACCGCTATTTTCAGCCTTTTCATTGACTTCTGCAGCTGATAATCTGTATGACTCCGTTATAATGGCAGTGTAATGCATTGCACCGGTATCGTACAGTATATCTGCAACCTGTTCTACTGAAAGCTCATTGCTAGGTTGGTTAACGTAATATTGCTCTAATTTATTGCGAATAGCGCTTTCTGTCTTTGAAAGGGCAAATATTACAGGGAACGTTATTTTTTTATTTGCAATATCCTTTCTGTTAATAATACCCGCAATATCATTTGTTATCTGTAACATCATCCCAAGGTTATAACCGAACTGTTTGAATAAATCAAGCAACTCCATATTATCGGTGGCTAGCAAAGCACCGGTATAGCAGGCGCATTCTATTTGTGATGCTGATTTTAAACTCAGAATATCCAGATAGTCTTTTTCTGAAATATCTAATTTATTACCATGCGATAAATCAAAGTGCTGACCTGTACAGGCTTTTAGATAGTAGGAATTAATGATATCCAGAATAAGGACTATTTTAGAATCTCTTATATTTTTTTCTTTAAGCCGGGCAATGGCTTTTTCGCCCAGTACCAGCAGGGTAGTAGCGACATTGTTTGTTATTGCCGTTCCGTATTTGCGTGATAACGATAGAGGGGCGTCATTATCTTCAACATCGTCAAAAACATCGCCGGCAGCCATAAAAAATTGAAGAGAAGCACAAAGCGGCAGCGCTTTTTCAGGGCTGCCGGCAATAGAATCACAGGCAATCAATGGGAGCAGAATCCATGGGGGATCGTGCTTGTTTGGAACAGATAACCCCCTCCTGCTTACCGTTAGTGGCTCTCTGACAAAACCACGAAGCTCTTCAGGCAACACAGAAACAGATAACTCAATCTCTTCTTTTAGAAGATTAACAAGCTCGATTTGCCACATTTAATGGATCTTAATTCTTATTTAGCAGGTTAGCTTAATTACATCCAGAACAGTGCTGCTTCAATGCCAACAGCTAATGCCGGGGAATCGGAGGTAGCCAGTCCGTATCTGCTGCTGGTATTTAAAACAGCGGTTTTTTCGTGTTCGGTCAAATTATAGCGGCTCATTATGCTGTCGGGATTTGCCAAAAACTGTTCCTTGGTAGTCTCATCGACAAAGATACTTTTTACCATTTCCTGCAATGACTGTGGTTTCACGATCAACCTCCTCAGTGGTCTTGTGAGCTGATACTCATAAGATATATGAATAGAGTATAATATGAAAAAATGATAAGGTCAACAAAAAATAAACCTTTTTACGGTTAAATATATAGTAAATAAGTACTATATCATCAATTTCACGATTAGGCGAAGACAATAAATTATTATATTATAATATCGAAGTCGTATGACTATTTATTTTCAAGCAGTTTGTTAATTGTGTCTAAAAGCCCATCAATTTCAAAAGGCTTGGTTATATATTCATTTGCCCCCATGACGTCAAGACTTAATTTCTTGTTTAAGTCATGGTCGAGAGCTGTCACCATTATAACAGGTATTTTGGAGGTAAGCGGATTGCTTTTGACTATATGGCAGGCAACATCGCCGTTCATTTTTGGCATCATGATATCCATTAATATGATATCAGGGCGTTGCTTCTGGGTTAAATCAACAGCCATCTTTCCATCGCTGGCTTCGATGACCTCATAACGACCCCTGAGTATTCTTTTTAGTAAAGACCTTACATGTTCTTCGTCGTCTACAACTAAAACTGTTTTTTTACCTGTTTTATTTTCCATAATTATCGTCTCAATTATTACTGCAGTAATTATATACTCATTTAGTGATAGATTACTATAGTTTTGGGGGGATTTAATCAGAAATATTATTCAAATTTAAGTTTTTATTCGGAAGCAATGATAACTATTATGTTGAATAAAACGGGGTAAGGTATTAAATAGGGCATTATACTTTGTTATAAGCTGAATAACTTGCAAGTATTCTCAAATGTAATTTCTGCAACGGTCTCTTTGTCTATGTTTTTTATTTCGGATACGGCATTGAGTGTTCTTACCACATCAGCCGGTCTTGATTCATACCGGAATTCGGTTCCGCGATGGTATGTAACAGGGGAATCGGTTTCCAATATTAGCCTTTCAAGCGGAGCTGCTTTAATTGCCGCTCGGTGTTCTTCGTGATATTCGGCAGACGGGCTGGCTGAGATATAGTATCCGCTTTCGATAATCTTGTCTAAAATACTGAGAGGGCCTGTATACCAGTGAAACACAGCCTTTGTATGGTTCAATTCATGGGTGATATTAAAGCAATCCTTCCACGAATACCTCGAATGAATTAAAGCCGGTTTATTGTTAGCCTTGGCAATTTCTAAGAGTTCCCTTAAAACACTTTTTTGGATTTCTTTTGAAGCTCTTTCTTTTACTCCTTTACTGTAATCCAAGCCGATTTCACCCATTCCTATCGCCCGGTGAATATTCTCTCTGATGTAAATCATATTGTCCTGAAAATTATCATCTGCAATATTCCATGGGAACAAACCCAGGGCAGGGTATATGTATCGAGGATATTTTTCGGCAAGGGCCATTATTCTCTGATTTGATGTGAAAGACGTTCCTACCGCAATAACAGCTCTAATATGGTTTTTTCTTGCTTCCGCAATAACGGAATCGGTATTCTCTATCTCATCTATATGTGAATGAGAATCTATCAATTTATACATTTATTTTTTTACTTCCCATGATATCAAAGCCCATTCGGTAGAAGAATCCCGGTAAAATCCGTCGTTCTTTTCAAGCAGCAGGGATTTAACAAAGGTCTTATATTTAGACAAATCCGCATCATCAGGCAAGGAATTTCTTGAAAAGTACCTGACTGCATCATTTAAATCTTGAAAATACATCTTGGATTGGGATTTAAAAATTTCAATATCTGCCTTTATCCCCAGTTGATAGAGGCAGTTATATATAACTGGATATTCTGGGTAGGGGGTATATTCTTTATTAAGCAAGCGGCAGGATTCTGCTTCGGTAGGGTCGAAGCTGTCGGCTCTCCATGTTACATAACAATACCTTTTAGCTATCGTGTTCATATTCTCAAGTGAAGCCTGCAATCTGCTTCCCATTGGTAAAAAACGCGAAGCCAGTACAACATCATGCGGCTCGATTTCCGATTTAATATTCATCTCATACCAGTTCTTATTTATAATATCAATGTTTGATATTCCCATGGATTCCGTTTTGTCTTTTAACAAATTAAGCATGCCGTTTGAGATATCTAATACGGTGACACAGCGTACCTTTTGCGCTATCGGCACAGCCATAAGTCCACTGCCTCCCCCCACATCCAGAACCGAGTAATCCGGGGACAGGTCGATGCGTTTGATCAATTCGTCGGTATAAGTGCTTTGGCTGACATTTTTTTCGTAGGTCTTCGACCTTTTATCCCAAAAAGCAGCGGCTTCCTCTGTGGAACGCAGGATATGCCCGGCTTGTGTTTCCCACATATTTTCCCAATTTATGTCTTTAATGTATTTATAACTCATCTATTAAGATATCCCTTTCATTTCGACATTTCTATCCATATGCCTTCACAATCAAAGATAACGCTTCCTTTTAGCCCGGTGGCGGCTATAGCGTTAACAAAATAGGCTGTATTTTGCCCTTTGTCCCTGATATATGGCTCCTCACGCCATCTGCTGCGCACCTTTTTAAAGAGAGGGTCTGCCTTTATCGCTTGTTGTATTCTCATGCTTATTTCGCGACTGCCCAAGCCACCCCCGCAAAAAATCTTTCCACCCGGTTTTAATACCCGATACATTTCTTTTATAGCGCCTGGCAGGTCTTGCCAGGAAAAAACAGAGCCCCTGCTGACAATCAAATCAAAACTATTATCAACAAATGGAATATAATAGACATCGGTTTCTATTACCGTCATTCTGTGGGCGAGTCCTTCAAACAGAATGTTTTTAACCGTGATATCTATTGATGCCGAATCATCATCAATCGAAACAATACTAAGATCGGTTATTTTTGCCAAAGATATCCCAAGTAAACCCGCCCCTGCACCGACATCAAGGCAATAACCTGTTTTAATCCCGTACTTATCGGTAATATAATGAGCCAGGTACGGATAAACCTCTGAAAAAAGGAGGCACAATCTTTCTATATCGGCATGTTTGTCCATAAAATACACCTTTTATATTATTGTTGCTAAAATAATCGGTGCGAGCTGTTAATTGTTCAGGTAGATTTATACAAACCCAATTCGAAATTAGTATTTCTAATATTAATCCTTAACCTTGTAATACGCTCCGTAAAGACAGGATTTGCAATAGGCTTTGCCGTCTTTGAATACTGCTCTGCCGTCCATAACTCTTTCTCCGCATACTGAACACTCCGCTTTATCCTTAGGTGGGCCGGGTAAATCGTTTTCAGGTATATCTACTTCTACTTTTTGTATTTTCAGCATTTCATCGTCCGGTGTTTCCGAAACCAGCTTTAAAACCTCATCTATAGTCAGATTCTTATCAAAATCCTTCGTAGTGGTAACCCGGTAGGCTTCTCCCGTGGATAATTTGATAAAGGTAGCGGCAAATCTTCCGTAATCAATATACTTCAGTGAACGTTTACCTAAGGTACAACCGGTTACTCCCTGTACGGCATCGGTCATGCAGCGGGCGGTCTCCACGTAGACAATCAAATCCTTATTTTTTTTCTCATAGGGATTGAACCCGAGTTTACGCATTGCCGCCAGGGCGGATTTGGTACCCGTGGCGATTCCAACGCAGATATGCCCGTGGAATTCCTCAACCTTCCGTGCAAAATAATAAAAATCCTCGATTTCTTTGGCGCTTACTGTCATTAATTAAATCCCCTTTCATAATTAATAGTATATATGGTTAATCAATAGGAACACATATCTTGCGGTTTATATCCGAATCCAATTGTAATACTTTTACCTTTATCCCGTAAATATTATACAGGTTTTCTTCGGTGACGACTTCATCGGGAGTCCCGAAAGCCAACAACCTTCCGTTATTCATAATAGCCACTTTGTTCGCGACCAGGAAAACATGGTCGGGGAAATGCGAAGTCATAATAGATGGTAAACCATTTTTCGTTATCTGTTTCAGTATATTTAAAAAGCGATTTTGATTTCCGAAATCCAAGTGTGAAGTCGGTTCGTCCAGAAGCAATATGGCTGATTTTTGTGCTAGTACACGGGCAAACATCACCATCTGTCTTTCCCCGCCGCTTATATTGGTATAAGGTCTTTCGCTTAAATGGTAGATATTCAGTTGCCGCAACGCTTCGCGGCATATTTCGATATCTTCTTCCGACGGAGTGGACATCAGTCCGATATAAGCCGTTCTTCCCATAAGCACCGCATCCAGAACAGTATATGGAAAGGTCGGGGAATGCAGTTGCGGAATGTAACCGATGTTTTTGGCAATATCATGACGTTTCATTTGTCCAATATTATGATTATCCACAATTATTTCGCCACCTGTAATGGTAAGCAAATTGGCTATACATTTTAATAATGTCGTTTTACCGCAACCGTTGGGCCCCAATATGCATAAATTATCACCGTCAGACAGGCTGAAACTAATTTCATCGAATACATCGGCCTTACTCCCGAAATATCTGAAGGAAGCGTTGTTTACCTCTAATTTTATACCCATCCCTGTTTCCCCCTTCTTATCAAGTAGAGGAAGAACGGCACGCCGATTATTGCTGTCAGAATTCCGATTGGAATTTCTACCGCCAGTATGGTACGGCAGATGTTATCTATCAGCAGCATATATATTCCGCCCAGTAACGCCGAAACCGGAAGTAGTTTTTTATTGCACGGGCCGACCAGCATTCTGCCGATATGAGGCATAACCAGCCCTACCCATCCTATCATTCCACTGATTGATACGGCCGCTGCGGTAATCAGGCTTGCGCATACAATTATTACCGCTCTCAACTGTGTTGTATTTACCCCCAACGCCTTAGCCTCTTCTTCTCCCATTGATAAGACATTGATACGCCAGCGAATCAGCATCAGTACCGTAATACCGATTATAATAATAATTGCTACCGGCAAGAGGTCTTTCATATCTATTGAATTGAGACTTCCCATAAGCCAGAAAACGATTTCGGGCAGTTCGTCTTCAGGATCGGCCATGTATTGCATTAACGATGTCAGGGCCGCAAATAATGAGCCGATTGCCATGCCCGCCAGCACCAGCGTGAGTGTCTGGTTCCCGCGGACGCGGCTGCTGATCAACCATGAAGTAGCGACGGCAGCAATTGCAACTCCGAAAGCGCTTATCTGGATAACGGCAGGATTTCCCGATATGACGATTGCCATCGCTGCGCCGAATCCTGCTCCCGAAGTTACCCCGAGGATTTGCGGTGAAACCAGGGGGTTGCGGAAGAGCCCCTGAAAAGAGGTTCCGGCAGTTGCCAACGCCGCACCGATAAGTATTGCCGCTAAAATACGCGGTAACCTGATATTGAAGATTACTGTTTCCATGATATCAGGCCATGTCGGGGTTATGGGGAATATTTTAGAGAGGAAAATCTGGATTACCTGGGCTGGGGAGATGCCGTATCTCCCCAGCCCGAAGGATATCAAGAACAACAATATCAGTGATATGGACAGGATTAGTGTTATAGTCGGTGTCTTTTTCCAGAAAGAAACAGGTTTCTTTGTACTATCTTCACATTTCGTATCAATTTGAGTGGTCATTTATCTATCTTTAATCTTTACACAATTTAGGCAGTATTGATTGTATTTGCCATCAAAGCATCGTAATCTGCGTCGGTCAGGCTGTAGTGATAGAAGTCGAGATAAAACTCCTGTACCTTTGCTTTAAGGTCTAGATCAGCACAAAACTCCGGATAAAGGGTTTGAATCATCCAGTAGATACCGATAATTTCGTTCATTCCGGAAGGCCCGTCGAACCACGAGAAGGGATTATTGGGTCTAAGATATACCCGTCCGTCTTTGACTGCCTGTAAATTACCCCATATCGGGTCTGAAAGTATTTGGTCATATAGGGTGGCGTCTGCTGCTCTGCCGATGATAATAACATCCGGATTCCATAAAAGAATTTGTTCCATCGAAACCGAGGTCATGCCGTATCCGGTCTGGTCTTCGACCACGGCAACATTTGACCCGCCGCAGAAATCGATAAGCTTGGTATGCGGAGAACCGGAGGGGTCGGTACTAAGCCCGCCGTCTCCTTCGGCATAGTAAACGGTGACTTTATCTTCTTCGGTAATGTTTGCTAGTACCGAAGCAACGTAATTTCCGGCTTCGGTATAGTAATCGACCAGGTTCTGTGCCCGCTCTTCGACGCCGAGAATCTCTCCTAACTTGAGAATAGATTGAGGCATGGTATCGTAAGTATCGAATACATTGATGCCTACCACGGGAATGCTACCGAATTTATTCTGTCTTTCTTCCACGGTAGTTACATAGCTATCTAATATTAAATCGGGTTCCAGTGATATAAATGTCTCGTAATTGCCTGTTGATTTACCATACCAACCTCCAACAACCGGCAGATTGGCATATTGCGTATCGAAATAGTTGGCGCCCTCGGTGCTGTTGGGAAGGACACACCAGCCACCCAGTTTTTCGGGTGCCAGCATATAAGTAAGAATGCATTCGACCGGTCCGCAGCAGAGTACCTTATTGATTGTTGCCGGGATCTCAACTGTTCTGCCGGCATCGTCGACTATTGTTCTGGTTGTCGGTTCTTCTGTAACCGTCTCAGTGGCGGTTAATATTTCAGTGAGGGTGCTGAGAACCGTACTTGTTTCGGTAACTGTTTTGGTTATAGTAGAAGAATTATTTATACTGTTTACCTGTGTCGTTGTTTTTGTAGTTGTATTTGTTACTGTAACTATCTCAGCTTCTTTACATGAGGATAGAGAAAAGAGCAGAGAAGCCGAGATAACTACCGTAAATAGAATCGAAGCTGCTTTGCTTGCCTGCATATTTATTTGACCTCCTGCTATTTTTAAGTTAAATGTCATCGATATATTTAGTGCGATATATCGTTGTGGAATATAAAAGGCAGTATTGTAATATTGCCTCATGCATCCAATATATATTTTGCCCTAATTAATACATATTATCCCTCCTTCTTATATAAATATAAGTAATGATACTGTATACAAAGAAGACGCCGAAGGTTGAAAAGACTCGTATTTGATATTCTGACGATATATTATCACTAATATATAGAGTTGTCAATAGGTAATTGAAATATAATAGTGAAAATGCAAAAATATATAACCAGTGCGATTGTTATTTTATGTAATCATTTATCCTACAAAGAATGTATCAAAAAACTTGACGTAATTGAAATATTATTGTAATATTCATTGGTATTTATATTCAATCGACAATGATATTGGAATGCATATCGCTTTTAAAAGAAATTATACTAACCTGAAAAACTACGGATTCGCAAAGGTATTACTGGATTCATTCGAATATTAATTTTTAACAGGGGGAGTTTAATGGAAAAAACTCAAAGTATGAGCTTTGTAAAAGAGGTTAGTCAGGTCCCCGGTGGCGAAGGAGTGAATTTGTGTATGCAGTGCGGTACGTGTACTGCTTCTTGCCCGAGTGCCAAAATATGGGAATATACTCCTTCAGAGGTAATCGCTTTGGTTAGAGCTGACATGCGTGATGTAGTGCTCTCCAGCAGTTCGATGTGGTGTTGTCTTTCCTGTTATTCATGTACGGTTCGCTGTCCCAGAGATGTACAGCCTACCAGTTTGTTCCATGCTCTGGAATCACTGGCGGTTAAGCATGGATATAAACCACAAAACACCAGTATGCCTGTGATGTATAACAGCTTTGTAAAGTCCATCAAGAAGAATGGCAGGGTAAGCGAGTTTCAGATGATGATGGGGTATTATCTTTCCACCAATCCTTTTAGTGCCTTAGGTATGATATCGGTAGCATGGAATCTGTTATCACATGGACGTTTGCCGCTTTCAGCGAGAAAGATTAAAGGTAAAAAAGACCTTGATTTGATTTTAAAAAAACTTGATGATGTCAGAGGTGACCAATGAAGAGCTATACATATTACCCGGGCTGTTCATCCGAAGCCACAGCAGTAGGATTGGGTATTTCGAGCAGATCCGTAGCGGAAGCTTTGGGAATGGAGTTAAAGGAACTTGAAGGCTGGAATTGTTGCGGTTCTACCCCTTACGGTTCACTGGATGAGCTGGAAGCTATTGTTGTAGCTGCGCGTAACCTGGCTCTAGCGGAAAAAACAGGGCTGGATTTGGTTACCCCATGCAGTTCTTGTTTTGTCACGCTTAATAAAGCCAGGGTACACATGATGGATAAACCTCAGTTAAAAGCTAAGGTAAATGAGGCTTTGGCAGCTGCGGGCTTGGAATATAAAGGTACAGTTAAAGTAAGATTATTAATTGAAGCACTGATGAACGATGTTACTGTTAAAGAAATCGCTTCTAAAGTTAAAAAGCCTCTTAAAGGATTAAAAGTGGCACCCTATCCCGGATGTCAGGAGGTTCGCCCGAGGTTTGGTTTTGACCATCCGGAAAATCCGATTGCATTGGATAGTATTGTAGAAGCGGTGGGCGCTGAAGCTGTTTCGTATCCGTCCAAAAGTAAATGTTGTGGCGGCTCGGCAGTGATAGCCGAGGAAGGTCTTTGCCTGGAACTGATGTATAAGTTGTTCGATGATGCCGCAAAAAATGGGGCGGAATGTATGGTCACCCCATGCCCTCTATGTCAGATGAATCTTGATGCCTATCAGGCTAAGATAAACAGTAAATACAACACAAATTTTAATTTGCCGGTATTGTTTGTTACACAGCTAATTGGCGTTGCCCTCGGATTGAAGCAAGATAAATTGGGTTTGAAGAAAAATATTGTCAACCCGAATAAAGTCCTGGCGAAATATCTGTAAAGGAGAGCGGAACTATGGAAGAAGTAAGAATTGGCGTTTATGTATGTGATTGCGGTACCAATATCGCAGCTACAGTTGATACAAAAAAAGTAACTGAATTTGCCCAGGGATTGGATTCGGTGGTTGTAGCACGTAATTATAAGTATATGTGTTCTGATCCCGGTCAAAACCTGATAAAAGATGATATCAAGGAAAAGAAGCTTAACAGGGTTGTAGTAGCGGCATGTTCTCCGAGGATGCACGAACCTACTTATCGCAGGGTTCTCCAGGATGCAGGTATCAACCAATACTATTTCCAGATGGCAAATATCCGTGAGCAGTGTTCATGGGTACACGAGAATAAAGAAATGGCGACCGAGAAAGCCAAGGCTCTGGTTGAAGCTGCTGTCAATCGTGTAGCCTATCATGAGCCTTTGCAGACCAGGGAAGTGCCGGTCAACCCGAATGTGCTGGTAGTTGGTGGCGGTATCGCCGGTATTCAAGCAGCGCTGGAGATTGCCGATGGCGGAAAGAAGGTATATCTGGTGGAAAAAGATCCCAGCATCGGCGGTCATATGGCGATGTTTGATAAAACATTCCCTACGCTTGATTGTGCAGCCTGTATTCTGACTCCGAAGATGACCACGGTCGGTCAACATCCGAACATCGATCTTTTAAGTTACAGTGAAGTGGAAGAGGTATCCGGCTTCGTTGGCAATTTTAAAGCAAAGATAAAAAGAAAAGCGCGCTATGTTGATGAAACAAAGTGTACCGGCTGCGGTGAATGCAGTAATGTATGCCCGGTACATGTAGACAATGAATTCGATATGGGTTTAAGCCAGCGTAGTGCCGCGTACATTCAATCTGCTTATGCGGTGCCTAACAAAGCTGTTATCGATAAAAAAGGTGTATCCCCCTGTCGTGTTGCCTGCCCGGCAGGTGTAAATGCTCATGCTTATATTGCATTGATATCCCAAGGAAAGTTTAAGGAAGCGCTGGAAGTGGTACGCAAATCGATTCCTCTGGCAGGGGTAGTTGGTAGGGTTTGCTATCATCCCTGTGAGTCCGAATGCGAGAGAGCCACGGTTGATGAAGGGCTTATGATACGCGACCTGAAGCGTTTTGTCGCTGATTATGAAATGAAAATCGGCAGAGAAAAGGCCAGCCCTGTTGAAATTACAAAGGATGAAAGGGTGGCTGTAATCGGTTCCGGCCCCGCAGGGCTGGCATGTGCTTTTGATTTAATAAAGAACGGCTACCGTGTTACCGTGTTCGAAAAGGCAGAAAAAGCCGGTGGTTTGATGCGGTACGGAATACCGAATTTCAAATTGCCTGAGAATATCGTTGATACCGAAATAGAATATATCAAAGAAATGGGTGTTGATATAAAAACCGGTTCTGAAGTTAACGATATTTCCAACCTGTTCAATCAGGGATATAAAGCAGTATTTTTGGCAACGGGAGCAGGTAAAAACAAATACCTCGGTATTCCCGGTGAAGAAAACG
>DIKD01000048.1:2404-3582 GCA_002421585.1 Dehalococcoidia bacterium UBA5627 | reverse complement strand
ACAGGCTATTCTCAGCTTGATAAAGGGCAGCGTAAAGCTAAAATTGAAGAGATACTGTCCGCTATTGATGAAATCGAGGCTCTGCCATCGAAAAAGCCTCTAAAAGCTGCTGCAAACTCTGCTGTGCCTGTTGTCAAACCAAAAAAGAAGCCCGCTTTAAAAACAGCTCAAGGCGCCAATCCGGATGCTTCCATAACAACCATAAAAGGAATCAGCGCTGCTGTTGCCGCAAAATTCAACAAACTGGGCGCTGAAACCGTAAGAGATTTACTATATTATTTCCCGCACCGTCACCTCGATTACAGCCAGCGAAAAACCATTTCAGAGCTTGTCGAAGGCATTGAAGAGACAATTATTGCCAATGTCTGGCAGGTACGCGAAGTAAGACTTGGCAACCGGCGCAGTACGGAAGCAATTGTCGGTGATGAAACCGGCAATGTCAGAGTGGTATGGTTTAATAATCCTTATATCGTAAAACAACTCTCCACCAACCAGCAGATAGTTCTTAGCGGACGCATAAGCATTTTCAAAGACCAGCCGGTATTTGAATCTCCCGAATGGGAAATTCTGGAAGATAAGGAACTGGTTCATACAGGAAGACTGGTTCCTCTCTATCCGTTAACAAAAGGTCTATATCCGCGCACTGTCAGGAAAATGATGAAGGGTGTTGTCGACCACTGGGCGCCGGAAATAGAGGAATTCCTGCCCCAACTATTGAGAACACGCTGTAAACTGCTGGATTTGCCCCAGGCCATCTCCCAGGCGCATTTCCCTGATAGTGTCGATTTGAAAGACAGAGCCAGAATCAGGCTGGCATTCGACGAGCTGTTTTTACTGCAATTGGGAGTTTTGAGAAGAAAACACTACTGGCAGGTCAGCCAGCCTGCCAACCCCTTCAATATAAATACGGCAATGATGGATAAATGGATGAAAACCCTGCCCTTCGAGTTTACCGATGCCCAAAAAAGAGTAACAACAGAAATATTTGAAGACCTCAAAAAAACCAACCCGATGTCAAGGTTATTGCAGGGTGAAGTCGGCAGCGGTAAGACTGTTGTAGCTATGGCTGCTCTGATTGCAGCAGTGGATAATGATTTCCAGGGCGCCTTTATGGCACCTACCGAAATCCTCGCCGAACAACACTTTACCAGCGTTTGCAATCTGCTGGCAATCGCAGG
>DIKD01000048.1:0-2369 GCA_002421585.1 Dehalococcoidia bacterium UBA5627 | reverse complement strand
CTTCTCATTGGGGATATTAAAGGGAAAAGAAAACAGGAATTGCAGAAAGCAATTGCTTCCGGGGAAGTTGATATTATTATCGGAACGCATGCCTTGATACAAAGGGATGTTTCATTCAAAGCGCTTGGTTTGGTAATTGTAGATGAGCAGCACCGCTTCGGTGTGGCACAGCGCTCTGCATTACGGCAAAAAGGTTTCAGCCCTCACCTTCTGGTAATGACCGCCACCCCCATTCCGCGCACTCTTGCACTGACCTTATACGGCGACCTCGACCTTTCGGTTATAGATCAACTGCCTCCGGGCAGACAATCCATTAAAACCAAGTGGCTTACACCACAGCAAAGAGAAAAGGCGTACAATTTTATTCGCAAACAGGTTGCGGAAGGAAGACAGGCTTTTATTATTTGTCCTTTGATTGACGAATCTGAAGCCGTACAAGCACGCGCAGCTATCGGTGAATTCGAATATCTGTCAGCTGAGGTATTTCCAACTCTAAGACTAGGGCTTCTACACGGACGTATGTCTTCGGCAGATAAAGATGATGTTATGTCACGTTTCCGAAATGGGGAGCTGGATATACTGGTCTCGACACCGGTGGTCGAAGTAGGCGTTGATATTCCCAATGCCACGGTTATGCTGATTGAAAGCGCCGACCGTTTCGGCCTTTCACAGTTGCACCAGTTCAGGGGAAGAGTGGGCCGGGGCAAAGAGCAAAGCTACTGTATGCTGCTGGCGGAAAATCCCTCTGAAATAGCGACAAACCGCTTAGAAATCATAGAGAAAGTACAGGACGGTTTTCTGCTGGCGGAAGAAGACCTGAAATTGAGAGGACCCGGCGAATTCTTCGGCACGCGGCAGAGCGGCATCCCCGACCTTAGAATGGCGCGGATATCCGATACAGCCCTGCTTGAAATGGCGCGCAGGGAAGCAACTCTACTCTTCGAAAAAGACCCCACACTGGAGAATGCGGAGCATAAATTACTTTCCGATGAGATTTCGCGTGTTTGGATAAAAAAGGATATTGGCGAACAAAGCTGATTAAAATCCCGAGATGCCTCGTTTAAATATCATCCCGAAGCAATTTTCTCGTCGTATTGAGTTTGCACATTAGCTACGCTAACTATAAATGGCGGTCAAATATCAATCTTTCTTTGCGAGGAGTCCCGACAAATCCGTTCATGGTGAGCCTGTCGAATCATGCGGCAATCTCTACCGATGAATGTGCTCATGGCTTACGCTTTATTGACTGTCGATAACATTTTCATATCATATGCTAAGCGGGGTAATTAAAAGGCATCGCAGGGATTGCTTCGTCCCGACAGGTCGGGACTCGTAAAGACGGTTATAAAAGCCTTCCCCCCGGGGAAGGTGTCGAGCAGTAATGCGAGACGGATGAGGGTTTCTGTTGTCATACCGGAGTTTGCACATTAGCTACGCTAACTATAAATGATGAACGAACGAAGTATCTTGGATGGGGTGGTTATTAAGGTGTTCTCGACTGGTGCAGTAGATACCTTTGTTCTGTTTCCCCCTCCCCCGGATTCTTCTCCCGATAAATCGGTATCAGAATGACAATTTAATCGTCAGCCCCGTAGGGACGGGCATTGCCCGTCCGCCAAATACGAAAGCATAAATGCGGACGACCAATGGTCGTCCCTACGTTTTTTATTTGCCACAGTGTCCGTAGCGAAGTATCTGAATGCAATTTGATATATGCCGCCCTTCCCATAGAGAATGTTATAGACTGCTGTAATTTGTCTTTAATCCGAAAAGTCTTTAATATATAGACATAAATATAATACAAAATAACGGAGGAACGGTATGTTATCACAAATACCCATTGAGCTATCTAAAGTCGACAAGAAGGATATTGACAAGGAAATATTAAGAGCAGCAGTAATTGCCGAACTTGATGCCATCAATCTTTATGAACAAATGGCAAGCCTTGCAGAGGATAAAAAACTCAAAACAGTACTGTTGGATATTGCCAGGGAAGAAAAAACCCATGTCGGCGAATTCCAGGCTCTTTTATTAATGTATGATAAAGAACTGGAAGAAGAAATGGAAAACGGCAAGGAAGAAATAGAGGAATTATTCGAAAAATAGGATAGCCTCAATTGCGGTTAATTGGTTTTCCGTAACTTAATAAAATTATTTATATAATGGTGCGTTGTGTTATAATGCACCATTATATAGCTTTAAACGGGGGATATCTTGAGCGAAATTTTAGCTGTTAAACAGAGTATAATCGAATCGATAAAACAGGCGGTCATAGAAGCACAAAAGGCAGGTAAGCTGCCCGGAGTGCCGCTACCCGATATATCTATCGAGCATCCGCAAAAAGCCGAGCACGGAGATTATGCTACCAG
>DIKD01000044.1:3123-5720 GCA_002421585.1 Dehalococcoidia bacterium UBA5627 | reverse complement strand
TCGAATCCGGTCTGGTGGACTCACCGCCGACATCGATGATATCGGCTCCTTGACTGATAAAAAGCTTCGCCTGTGCGATTGCAGAGTCCAGATTATCCAACCCGTCTCCCGAAAAGGAATCGGGGCTGACATTTACGATACCCATTACATAGGTGCGCTCGCCCCAGTTAAAAACTGTATTTCCGCACCGGGTAGCAGGCAACGCCGGGATTTCTCTTTGCATACAAATATTCCTTATTAGCGCAGGGTTTATTTTTATATTATATCGGTTTATCAATTCTAATCAAGTAAATAACCACATAGCTGTATAATTCCAATCGCTTGCGAATAAAATGTAGCCGCCAACCGATAATAAAGTCTATAAATAACATTGTTTCCAAAGCTTTTCGGCAATACCGATGAAATTGATACATAAAGGTCATTTAGGTAACGTTGAAAACAAAGGCAACCTTTGGTATACTTATTCCAGTGCCCCCATCGTCTAGAGGCCTAGGACACTGGCCTTTCACGCCGGCAACAGCGGTTCGAATCCGCTTGGGGGTACCAAAGTCCTCTTTTTTTTATTTCTTAACTGCCCATTATTTCATCAAAACATATATCTTTTAGCTTTAGAAGTTTTACCACAGCTACATTTTTATGGTATAATTAAATGTTTGATAAAAGCGGGGCAGCAGAAGCGGACTGCCTCTTTTATTATATGGTGTAGCAAATCCATTTTTATATATAAGAGTGTAAATGACGCAAGATAACAAGGATTTAAACCGAAATAAAGATTACTCGGCTGCCGATATACAGGTTTTGGGCGGCCGTGAAGCTGTTCGCCGGCGCCCCGGTATGTACATCGGTTCAACCGACCAGCGCGGTATGCATCACCTGGTCTATGAAATAGTCCACAACAGTGTCGATGAAGCCATGGCCGGTTACTGTACAAAAATAAAAATCACCATAGACAAAGATAACATTGTTACAGTGGAGGACAACGGCCGCGGTATCCCGGTCGATATCCACCCTGCCACCAAGGTTTCCGCACTGGAAACCGTGCTAACCGTTCTTCATGCCGGAGCCAAATTCGGCGGCAAAACCTATCAGGTATCCGGCGGCTTGCATGGTGTCGGTTCCTCGGTAGTAAACGCCCTTTCAGAGCGCATGGAGGTTTATGTCAGGCTCAACGGTAAAAAATACTACCAGGAATATAAAAAAGGTATTCCGCAAAAAAGGGTAGAGGAAATCGGAGAGGCCGAGGGAACAGGTACAACTATCTCGTTTGTAGCCGATAAGGAAATATTTACCGAAGAAGAATATGACTTCGACACCTTAAACGACCGCTTTCGTGAAATTGCCTATCTGAATAAAGGTTTGGAAATTTCTTTTTACGATGAAAAATCGGACCGTGAACAGACTTTTTATTTCGAGGGCGGTATTATAGGATTTGTGCGCCACCTAAACCGCAATCGCGCGGTACTTCACAAATTACCGATATATATATCCAAAAAGGAAAACAGCACCGTTGTCGAAGCGGCTATCCAGTATAACGACGGTTATACCGATAACACACTCAGTTTCGCCAACTGCGTCAACACCGTAGACGGCGGAACCCATCTGACCGGATTCCGTTCAGCTTTGACACGCGTACTCAATGACTATGCACATAAAAACAAAATACTTAAAGACGGCGACCCCAATCTGGTCGGAGACGATGCCAGAGAAGGGATTACCGCTGTAATCAGTGTTAAATTAGCCGAACCCCAGTTCGAAGGACAGACCAAAGGAAAACTGGGTAACATTGAAATCAAGAATGTAACGGAGAGCATCGTTGCAGAGGGGCTTTCCCTTTATCTGGAAGAGCACCCGGACGAAGCCAAGAAAATCATAGACAAGTGCCTCACTTCCGCTAAGGCCCGTGAAGCCGCCAGGAAAGCCAGAGACCTGGTCATCCGTAAAAACAGCCTTGAGTCCGGCACACTGCCCGGTAAACTTGCCGACTGCTCGGAGAAAGACCCTTCTCTCTGCGAATTGTTTCTGGTAGAAGGACAATCAGCCGGAGGCTCCGCCAAGGAAGGTCGCAACCGCCGTTTCCAGGCGATACTCCCGTTGAGGGGTAAAATCCTCAACGTAGAAAAGGCTTCTATGGAGAGAATCCTTTCCAGCGAAGAAATCCGAAATATGATAACCGTTCTAGGCAGCGGTATTGACGATTCAATGGACCTTGCAAGACTGCGCTATCATCGGGTCGTTCTGATGGCTGATGCAGATGTAGATGGAGCTCATATCCGTACCCTGCTTTTGACCTTTTTCTTCAGGCACATGCCGGAACTGATAAACAATGGACATCTCTATATCGCGCAGCCTCCACTTTATAAAATCAAGTCCGGAAAGACTTCGCAATGGGTTTATACCGATTCGGATAAAGACCTTATAATGCAAAAAATGAAGCGGGAGTCTAAAAAAGTAGAGATTCAGAGATACAAGGGTCTCGGTGAAATGAGCGCCGAGCAGTTATGGGATACCACGATGAATCCGGAAACGCGCACCATGCTGAGAGTCAATATAGAAGACGCCGCCAAATCGGACGAAGTCTTCAATATGCTGATGGGCGG
>DIKD01000044.1:650-3082 GCA_002421585.1 Dehalococcoidia bacterium UBA5627 | reverse complement strand
CACCGGTAAAAAGATGTCGGTTCCGCTCCAAGTCTTTTAGACATACGGGGTATCATTTTTCTGATAGCCTTTAGAGATTAGGACTAAACTCCGCTAATGTTACTGTCATTCTCAGAATAGACGGATTTTTTAAAACCATAACGGCGACGATCAATCCGTATGTTTTATTTTTACTAACCCAGCCGGTAATTTGTCCAATCCGTCCTACCGGTATAAACCTTTTTCGGCAATGTAATCGGCGACCGCATCCGGCACCAGCCCCCTGATATCTTCTACGTTTTTAACTTTTTCCCTTAATTCGGATGAGGAAATTTCTATTTGCGGTTCATCAAGCATTATTACCCTGTTTGAGAGTCCGGGTACATCTGTTTCCAGCTGCGTTAAATCCGGCTTTGGAAAGCCTGCTCTCGGTACCACAATCAAATTACAAAGTGATATTATTTCAACCGGCTGGTACCATAAAGGGAGTTCTGCTAAACTGCCCCACCCCATAATAAAAAACAGTTCGTCCTGAGACTCTAAACTGCTTTTAAGCTCTCTCAAAGTATCAACAGTATAGGTTACCCCTCCCCGCTCTATTTCCGTAGCGGATACTCCAAATGAGGGCTTCCCAGCTATTGCCAGTTCCACCATCTTGAGGCGATGAGCCGCATCGCTAACCGATTCATTTCCCTTAAAACGCGGATTTCCGGCCGGTATGAATAACACTTCCGTCAGATTGAGATGCGATAGCGCCGCTTCAGCCATAAGGATATGACCGTTATGAATCGGGTCGAAGGTACCTCCCAGCACAGCTAATTTCATTTTATCACCACCGCCACTCGAAACTGCCGCAGCGCACCCTGTCACCCGTTTTAGCGCCGGCTCTCTCCAGCGCCTTTCTGGTATGAGGACGGTTTAAAAGACCGATAAGTTGTCGTTTTGCCTCCGTCTTTGTGGCATCGGTCCCTTCTATGATACGCTCCAAGCTCTTATTTTCTATGACAAAAACATCCCCGTCACGTGTGATTCTGGTATCGCCCCTCGGTTGCGGATGAAAGACGGCAAACGACTCTTCCTCAGCCGGCGCCTCTTCCTGCGGCGTGATACGGTCAAGCTCTTTTAAAACCTCTGCCATCAACTCGGAAACCCCTTCTCCTGTATATGCGGAAATAAAATGTACCTTAATGCCGATTTCCTTAAATACTTTTCTGATTTCCGGCATCCGCTCCCTGACCTGGGGTAAATCGATTTTATTGACAGCCACTATTTGCGGCTTCTTACCCAGCGCCGAATCGAAGATACTGAGTTCGTTGTTTACCTGAATCATATCATCGATCGGTGAAGGCGAATCTCCGTTTAAGAGGTGGACCAACAGCCTTGTTCTGACCACATGTCTCAAAAAATCGTGCCCCAGACCTTTCCCAAGACTTGCTTCGGCAATCAGACCGGGAATCTCTGCCAGCACAAAAGCACGATGTCCTATAATTATGGTACCCAACACCGGTTCCAGCGTTGTAAAAGGATAATCGGCAATTTTCGGATGAGCTGCCGAAGCTGCCGCAACCAGTGAAGACTTGCCGACATTGGGATAGCCCACTATTCCGGCATCCGCAATCAGCTTCAACTCCAGGCTAATGGTTTTTTGCTCTCCCTCTTCTCCTTTTTGTGCCAGAACGGGCGCCTGATTTATTGAAGATGCGAAATGACTGTTCCCCAATCCTCCACCACCACCGGCTGCCGCCACCACTTCCTGCCCTTTTTCCTTTAAATCAGCAAGCACAATATCCTCTCCCTCTTCTACTTTTTCCGAAACAATGGTTCCCAGCGGCACTTTCAATATAAGGTCAGCTCCGCTTCTGCCTGATTTCCGCTGGTTTGAGCCGTTCTTGCCGCTGTCGGCGCTGTAGGCTCGGTGCTGGCGAAAGTACTTAAGATTACTGACGTCATCATCTGCGCGGATAATGACACTGCCACCACGACCGCCGTCGCCGCCATCCGGGCCGCCCAGCGGAACGAATTTTTCGCGACGGAAACTGGCGGCTCCGTCACCGCCGTTACCGGCTCTTACTATAATTTCAACTCTATCGAACATTTCTATTCCCTTTTTTAAAACCGCTTGCTGAAATATTTCATTGGCGGTATAACAGACTACTCTTTAATATTAAGACCTCTTATCAATTTCGTCATACAGGTTATACCAGCTTTGCACTGTATTTTCCAGTTTAAAATAATATAATATATATGCACCGAGCAAAACCATGACTATCGCCAGCGGTATCAGTAAAATCCGGTTTTCCGGAAACTGCATTAAAAGAGCGAAGAGAAACATAAAGATGAAGGTAAAGAGAATGGTTACCAGGAGATGAATCAGTCTTTCGTGCTGTAACCACTGTATTTTCATGTTATGGTAGCGCGCCAGCTCTTCCCTGTCGCAATCCCCTTCCAGGCTC
>DIKD01000044.1:0-612 GCA_002421585.1 Dehalococcoidia bacterium UBA5627 | reverse complement strand
GTCAGTCCTTCCCTCCATAGGGCACCTTCCCTGTTTTACCTGATTCTTACGAATTTTATCCCGATTGGTATAAGTATATATCAAATGACCGTCCATATGTTATTAAAAGAAGATTCCCCGGCAGCCGGGGAATCCAAACAGGATTATCGGAATGTCAATTTAATATTTATCAAACGTTGACCTGCCTGACCGGTCTCGCTTCTATATAACCGCGGTATCCCATCGGGGCGAGCTGGAAACGCGGTCCGTCATCATCTGCCCACTTAAAGCCGCATATTTCTGGATTATACCTGTTCATCACTCCCAACAGGTCTCCGATAGCCTCTTCGAATTTCGCCTCCTCGTACGGCGGACCCTGAAACACCATCATTTTGCAGGGAGCAAGGTCGATAATTTCATAACCTTCGGGCACCTGTCCCTTGTACCCGGCCGGCACCTCCACCCCCTGCACATATTTGGATGTCCCCGCCTTTATCATCTTCTCGGGCAGCCACATGCCTATTGGCTCGTATAACGCCTCTTTTATGGCCGATAGTTCATCCCAGACCTTGCAGCCGACCTCTTCGCAGTATTCGAAATAGTGTGCCGCTTTAATCCCTCTCTTCAGTATCA
>DIKD01000018.1 GCA_002421585.1 Dehalococcoidia bacterium UBA5627 | reverse complement strand
ACCCGACCGACAATAATACCGTTATTTGGTATGAAGAAGTAAAGGAAACCTTCCCCAGCGATATATATTCGCTCATCTTTATTTTTGAAGCCGAAAACGGCGATATGCTGACACAGGAAAGCCTCTATGCTCTTTGGCAAGCAGAAGAAGACTTAAGAAACAGCGCAATGTCTCCCATGCTTTATGAGAACGTCAACAGTAATACAGGAACAGTAAGCAAAGGTATTTATTCACTGGCAGATGTTGTAAACGAACTGCTTATAATGCAGAGCGCAAACACAGTTGACCTCTCCAACGCAACCGATTTACAGGTAAAAGAGGCAGTATTTAATATTCTATCCAACCCGGATAGCGCCGGTTTTCAGCAGGCATTTTCCGTAAAATCATCGTATGAAGATACAGACGAAGGCATCCGTTTATGGGAATCTCCGGCTCTAACAATTATAGTATCCACAGTTAAAGAAAATATTATCAACGATTATCCTTCGATTACAGGAGAGGACTACTCCGGGAAAATCATTTTAGAACATTTCGGAAGAGACGTGCTTGAATTATTCCGCAGCCAGCAGGATGTGTTGCAAGTTTGGGGAATAAATATCGATATGCAACTGGAAATCAAAGACCAGGGCAGTATCAATATTCCCATGCTTATAGCGGCCATCGTCATCATTATGCTGATTGTTGCCGTGTTTTTCCGCTCTTTTATAATAACGCTTATCTGCGGCGGCGGACTTGTAATGGTTCTGGTATGGCTGATGGGGTTTTCCAACCTTATTGGGATTAAGAACTCTACCATTGTAGACCTGGTAGTCCCGATTGTGGTTCTGGTACTGGGTATAGACTATGCCATCCACTCTATCTATCGTTACAGAGAGGAAAGAAGAAAGGGTTACCCCCCCGAACAGGCACTTGGCAACTCGACACGCAGGGTGGGAAACGCACTTGTGACGGCAATGCTTACCACCATCGTTGCCTTCATAGCCAATGCCATATCGAATATCGAATCCATTGTAGACTTTGCCGTAGCATCATCATTTGCCATCTTTGCTACTTACGTCATTCTGGGATTATTTGCTCCCACTCTGCTAATGTGGGCAGACCTCAGGAAAGAAGAAAAGAGCGACGTATTTTATTTAAAAAGCGGTGCGGCAAAACGGGGCATATTGCTCGGCAGATTGGTAACTTTCTTCACTGAGAAATACCGTTTAGTTCTTTCTATAGCTCTAGTATTGACAATCGCCGGTATTGTCGGCTGGGCTAATCTCGAAACAAAGCTGGAAGCTAAAGATGCGCTTTCTCCCGACTGTGATTTTGTTATCGGGCTCGATAAAGTTACCGAACATATCGGCACTCAGGCCGGTGAAGAAGCGATATTCTATATAAGAGGAGATTTTACCGAAGGAGAATCGCTGCAAGCAATGAAAAATCTGATCGCAGCACTCGATGACAACAAATATGTAGCCCGCTTCTCCGGTGACGGCTCTTTAAATGCAAATACTCCACTTTTATCTTTCCTTGATACAGTTATAAAAAGTGACTATATGAAGCAAATGATTGGAATAGAATCCGGCGTAACCATAACCGATGATGATAATAACGGCATACCCGATACTTCCCAACAACTGGTGTCGGTTTATAGCTATATCATCGAAAACGGCATTTCACTTTCTGAAATCATGATAATTCAGACACCTGAGGATATAAAAGAAACCTTTATTTATGATGATTCCGAAAAGGAATACGCAACAATAATCAGTATCGGAGTCCCGGGAACAGTTGAGCAGGCGGTCGTTAAGGAATCTGCCGCAGAATTAAACCTGGACCTCGATACAGCGATGAAAGATGTGGATAGCATTTCTTTTTACGGCTTAACAGGAGATGCTTATGTTCGCGATGCTCAGTTTAGCGCCATAACCGATTCTATGAGTAATTCCTTTATGATTGCTATCGGTGCCTGTATCGTCCTTTTACTGGTTATTTTCCGCTCACTGCGGTATTCACTTATTACCCTGATACCGGTAATACTGGTAGTCTGCTGGCTTTACGGCTTAATGTACATTCTAGGATATGAAATCAATTTGATGACTGCTACAATTGCTTCTATTTCGGTCGGTGTCGGAATTGATTACTGCATACACTTTACCGAACGTTTTCGCCAGGAATTTTTAAGATTACCTGACAAAAAGAAGGCTTTGTTAAATACCGCCGGCGATACCGGAATAGCTCTACTAGGTTCCGGTTTATCCACGGCAACCGGCTTCGCAGTTCTTGCTTTTGCCCCGATGCCGATGTTTTCTACCTTCGGCATACTGACAGCGCTTATGATTGCAATGTCTTTTATGGTAGCCGTTGTAATATTGCCATGCCTGCTGTATTTGTTCATACCGAAGGAGAATACTACCGGAGGCCAATCACAGATATCGGATAAAGTAAAATAATATTCAGTTCAGTCTACGAGAGTACGTATTTCATCTTCATAGACCACCACTTCACTATCTTCATCCTTTATTTTTACAGTATAAATGAAGACCTGTTTTTTATTACCGTTGGGCAAATCCAGCCAGTAATAATCTTTGATTACCCCGGTTCTGCCTGCAAAGGGCTCCAGCTTGGAATCGCGAGCTGATACCGATTGATTCCCTGCCGGTACAATTATAACCTTCTGCCCCCGTCTATAGTTAGAAGCCATATCCTTACCTCAGACAAGATGCTACCTTTAGCATAATAATGGCAGTAAGAGTCATTGTCAATACCCGAACTACAATAATTTATTAACCTCCTTCTCTTTTTGCTACGAAATCAGTACTATCGACTGTTTTGTTGTAATAATTTTCTGCCTTGTGCCGCACCATTTTATAAAACAAAAGACATTTTCACAGATTGACAAATCCGCATTTCGAATGTTATTATATTTATATACGGCATATGGTTACCGTATTCCTGATTATTAATGAGAGGGCAGGAAATCAATGAAAACTCAGGAGGTCTTGAGCGAAACTTATCGCAGCGGGTTGCCTCAACTCGATAACCTTTTGCAGGGGCTGCTTCCCGGCGACAACGTAGTGTTACAGGTTGACCACCTTGGTGACTACCCCTATTTTGCCGGGGCGTTTATCGAACAGTCTATTAAAGACTGCCATAAATGTGTTTACCTGAGCTTTGCGGCACATTCACCTATTTTGAAACCGGTTAAGGGTCTGGAAATAATCAGAATTGACCCCTCCCCCGGTTTCGATTATTTTTCCGCAGAGGTGCACCGCATAATCAAAGAACATGGCAAAAAATGCTGTTATGTCTTTGACAGCCTCTCTGATTTGGTCGATGAATGGGCTACCGATGAACTTTTGGCTAATTTTTTCCAGGTTACCTGCCCATATCTTTATCAAGTCGATGCCATAGCCTATTTTGCGCTTCGCCGCGGACAGCACGGCAACAGTGCCATATCGCGTATACGTGAAACCACACAGGTATTAATCGATGTTTTTTGTGTTGAAAAAAATACATATGTACAGCCTTTAAAAGCTTCGGGCCGCTACTCCACACAGATGTTTCTGCCGCACCTTATTACTGCTGATAGCTGGGTGCCGGTTGCCCGCAGCGGAGACGCTGCCAGATTACTCTCTTCTGCCGTAAAACAACCGTTAAGTATCAGGAATGAATCGATAGCCCCCTGGGATTCGGTTTACCGCAAATTACTG
The DNA here is from genome assembly GCA_002421585.1 of Dehalococcoidia bacterium UBA5627. Lineage (GTDB taxonomy): Bacteria > Chloroflexota > Dehalococcoidia > Dehalococcoidales > UBA5627 > UBA5627. The sequence goes on along the minus strand of DIKD01000018.1, from coordinate 3,511 downwards.
GAACACTATGAAACGGGAAACATTTTTGAGAGAGACCATGTAAGTGATTTAAAAGAAGCCTTATCCCGCATGCTTATCGGCAACCATAAAAAACTTGTTGAATTATCAAACCGATACTTAACGCTTGAAAACCTGCTTCAAATACGTCAGAGGGTTATCGGCTCCGGCCGCATCGGAGGAAAATCGGCAGGTATGTTGCTTGCCAGAGGAGTTCTTAATTCGACAAAGGGAAATTTCGATTACTCGAATATTTTGGAAGAGCACGATTCATTTTATATCGGCTCGGATGTTTTTTTTAGCTTTCTGGTTAATAATGACCTCTTTTTGGACCGTCTCGAACTAAATAAAAAAGGCAGTCTCTCCTGGGATGAATTTAATAAACTTGAGCAAAGATTCCTTGAAGGTAGTTTTAAGGACGAAATACTCGAGCAGTTACGGGATATGATTGATTATTACGGGCAGGCACCTATAATAGTACGCTCTTCAAGCCTGCTCGAAGATGGTTTTACCGATGCATTTGCCGGTAAATACCGCAGCGAATTCTGCGCCAATCAGGGAAGCCCCGAATCTCGCCTTAACGAACTTTTAACAGCCATCAAACTGGTTTATGCCAGCGCATTAAACCCGGATGCCCTGGCTTACCGTAAAAAACGTGGCTTCTCGGAAGGCGACGAACAGATGGCAATCCTGGTACAAAGAGTATCCGGCGTACCCTACCGTCAGTATTTCTTCCCTGCTCTGGCAGGCGTCGCTTTTTCCAGAAACTTGTTTGCCTGGACCGACCGCATCGACTCTCAAAAAGGAATGATACGTTTGGTATTCGGTATGGGAACGCGCGCCGTTAATCGTGTCAGCGGTGATTATCCCAGAATGATAGCCGTCAGCCATCCGACAATTCGCCCGGAAACCGCAACGGAAATATCGAAGTATTCACAGCGTATGGTAGACGTTATAGATATATCTGAAAACAATTTTAAAACAATTACTTTTAATAATATCAGCACCAATTTCGATTTCCCATCCATCGACCTTTTTGTATCAGATGTGTCGGACGGCTTTGTTAAAGACTGGTTTGTGAAACCCGCAAGAGATACGAACAACAACCTTGTTTTAACTTTCAACAATTTAATCAATCAGAGCGATATGGTTGAAATAATGGGTGATATTTTGAATAGGTTGGAAAAGGCTTGGGAACAACCGGTAGATATCGAATTCACAGCTTATGTCGATAGCGATAAAAATGTAAAAATCAATCTGCTGCAGTGCCGCTCATTACACGTTCCCAGCCTCGGCGGTGTTTGTGTCAGCATCCCGAAAATAATGCCGAAAGAACAGGTGCTTTTCCGCTCCGACCGTGCAATCAACGCCGGTATGGTGGATAACATTGGATATATTGTCTATATAGACCCCAAAATCTATGCCGAAATACCCAATATAGAAACCAAAAAGACCATCGGCAGAGTAATAGGCAAACTGAATAAAATACTTGTTTGCAGTGATAAAAAGGTAATGCTGATGGGTCCCGGGCGTTGGGGCAGTACCAATATAGAACTCGGTATAAATGTAGGCTACGCCGATATCGACAATACGGCTGTTTTGGTAGAGGTGGCACGTGAAAAAGCCGGCCAAAGACCGGAAGTTTCGTATGGCACCCACTTCTTCCAAGACCTGATAGAATCGAATATTTTGTATCTGCCGGTTTATCCAGACGACGAAAAATCCGATTTTAATTTTAACTTTTTCCGTAATTCAGAAAATGTTTTTCTTAAAGTGTTGACGGATATGGCAAAATTCGAAAAATATATTAAAGTCATTGAGGTCCCGCTGTCGGCAAACAGAGCCTTAGCCAAAGTTATCGCTGACCCGCAAAATCGGAATGCCATTTGTGTATTCGATAGAAGCGGATTATCGAATATAAATAAATAATTGAGAGGGAGATTATGAATCTACAACAACCAAATGCAAACGATGCCACAAAAAGCGTCAACCGTTCCAAGAGCGTCGTGCCGTCAAGCGGCCTGTGTACAAGATGTGTCGACGGGTGTACCGGCAACTGCGAGGTGTTTAAAGCAACTTTTCGCAGCCGGGAATTGATTTATCCGGGTCCGTTCGGTGATATCACAGCGGGAGGAGATAAGAATTATCCGGTCGATTACTCACATTTTAACATCCAGGGGTACGCACTGGGTGCGAAAGGGTTGCCGGAAAATGTTACCGCAGATTCCGATTCAGCCGTCTTTCCGGCGGTGAATACCGAAACCGAATACGGTTGGGATAAGAAGGTTAAAATGCGCTTGCCGGTTTTTACAGGCGCACTCGGCTCTACCGAAATTGCGCGAAAAAACTGGGAACATTTTGCAATCGGAGCAGCCATTAGCGGTATTACTATTGTCTGCGGAGAAAACGTTTGCGGTATCGACCCCGAACTGCAACTGGACAGTAACGGAAAAATAGTTTCCGCTCCCGATATTGACCGGCGTATAGAAATTTACCGGCGCTATCACAGCGGCTACGGGGAAATACTGGTGCAGATGAACGTGGAGGATACCCGCCTGGGTGTTGCCGAATATGTCAGTAAAAAACATGGGCTGGACACCATCGAGTTGAAATGGGGACAGGGCGCCAAATGTATCGGTGGTGAGATTAAAGTCAACAGTCTCGAGCGTGCCCTGGAACTGCAGAGACGCGGCTATATCGTAACCCCCGACCCCTCACACCCCATCAATCAGGCCAGTTTCCGGGATGGCTCGTTAAAAGAATTCGAACGCCACAGCAGACTCGGCTTTGTAGATGAGGAAAGTTTCTATGCGGAAGTCCAAAGATTGCGGAACCTCGGTTTCAAACGCATAACATTAAAAACCGGCGCTTACGGACTGCGCGAACTGGCTATGGCGATTAAATGGAGCTCAAAAGCACAAATCGACCTTTTGACAATCGATGGCTCCGGCGGCGGCACCGGTATGAGCCCATGGCGAATGATGGAGGAATGGGGTATGCCCAGCCTCTATCTGCATGCTGCCGCCGCCGACTTTTGTAAACGTTTAGCACAGAGGGGTGAAAGAGTACCCGATATTGCCTTCGCCGGCGGATTTTCCAGCGAGGACGGCATATTTAAGGCGCTGGCGTTGGGCGCCCCTTTTACCAAAGCGGTATGTATGGGAAGAGCGTTAATGATACCGGGTATGGTAGGCAAGAACATTGACACCTGGATTAAAGAAAACAAGTTGCCCAACACCATAAGCCAATTCGGTTCGACTCCCGAAGAGATTTTCGTTTGCTACGAAGAAGTGAAGGATATCGTCGGTTCGGATGAAATTAAGAATATACCTTTAGGCGCCATCGGAATCTACAGTTACTGTGAAAAGCTGCGGGTAGGCCTGCAGCAGATTATGGCCGGTGCGCGCTGCTTCAACCTGCCGTCAATCAGCCGCAAAGAACTGATGTCGCTAACCAAGGAATGCGCCAAAGTAACCGGCATACCGTACCTGATGGATGCCTATCGAGAAGAAGC
>DIKD01000100.1 GCA_002421585.1 Dehalococcoidia bacterium UBA5627 | reverse complement strand
TGGTACCCCTGGTGAGAGTCGAACTCACGACACGCGGTTTAGGAAACCGCTGCTCTATCCACTGAGCTACAGGGGCATATCGGACAATCTTTACAGCTTTCAGATAAATATTGATGTCGCTAACAGAGAAATTGTAGCAACAAAGGTATGTTTTGGCAACCGGAAACCCGCTCTCGCTTGCTTATCCGGTTAATCCACTTAATAGTCTCTTAAACTTATAATAAACGGGATGAAGCGATTTGAGCGCTATTGATAACAGAATTTCTTTTATTTAATAGACATATATTATAAAAAACTATTGACATCAGGCATAAACTATTGTAACTTCAAGTATATATATTTTTTGCATTTCCGATCCTTTCTTCACAGGTGCATCAAAGCCCGGGGGATAAGTAGGAATGAAAAAGCTGTTTTTTCTATTGCTTTGTTTTACGTTTTTGCTTGTCTTCCTGTCCCCTGTCGCTTTATCGACTGAACAATCCTTTGCAATCGAAAACCCTTTAACGGTCAGAGTCGGTGTATACGAAAACGCTCCTAAAATATTCACCGATAAAGATGGGAAGGCGACCGGCTTCTGGGCTGAAATAACAGAGTACATTGCAAAAGAAGAGGGCTGGAATATCGAATGGGTTCACGGCAACTGGCAGGAATGCCTGCAGATGCTTGAAAACGGAGAAATCGATATCATGCCCGATGTCGCCTATAGCGATGAAAGGGGGCTGCTTTACGATTTTGCCAATGAAGTATTGGTTGTAAGCTGGTCCCGAATCTATACCGCTAAAGGGGTTTTCGTACAATCTATACTCGACCTTGACGGTAAAACAATTGCCGTTTTAAAGGGAAGCGTCAATGTTGAAGGCCCGGAAGGTATTAAGGCTCTAACAAGTTCATTCGGTATAGAGTGTACTTTTACGGAAAAAGACAGCTATCTGGCTGTTTTTGAAACTTTGAATAACGGAAATGCCGATGCCGCTGTTGTCAGCAAGGATTTCGGTGATTTGCATGAGAAGGATTACAACATCGATAAAACTCAAGTTATATTTGCTCCTTCAAAGCTGTTTTTTGCATTCACGAAGGGTGGCGCATTAACTCCCTCTCTTATCGAAGCAGTTGATACTAACATTATCCGGCTAAAATCGGATGCGGATTCCGCCTATTACGATTTGCTGCAGAAGTGGTTCGAGGGTACTGAGGAGAGGGAAGTCATCCCGGGATGGGTTGCCTGGATTGCATTGGCGTTTGTACTCGCAATTATTCTGCTTTTCGGGGGTAATTATTATCTGCGGGCTCAGGTAAATTCAAGAACAAAGGAGTTAACCGAGGAGGTCCTAAAGCGCAAGCAGGCGGAAGAAGACTTAAGACAATCCTATGGAAAGCTGGGGGAACTGGTGAAGGAGCGTACAATTGAATTGAAAGAAAAGACAGACGCACTGGAAGAAGCCAACGCCCATCTTCGGGAAGTGAATCGTCATAAATCGGTGTTTTTGGCTAATATGAGCCATGAACTCAGAACTCCGCTGAATTCAATAATCGGTTATACCAAGTTAATGTATGATGGGCTGGATGGAGAAATCAACGAGGAACAGAAACAGGACTTGCTGGCTGTTTACAGCAACGGCAAAATCCTATTGGAACTTATAAACGGGCTTCTCGACCTCTCCAAAATCGAAGCGGGCAAGATAGTAATGGCTTACGAAGTGTTCGCGGTCTCCAATTTAGTTAATGAAGTTATAACGACTGTACAGCCGTTAGCGGTAGGAAAGGGTTTGAGTATGTCGTACAATATAGATAACACTATTGACAATATTTATGCCGATCGTGCCAAAATCAGGCAGGTGTTAGTGAACATACTCGGGAATGCGGTCAAGTTTACCTCTGAAGGAGGTATCGAACTGGAAATAGTTGCAGATAAGGATAATTATATCTTTTCGATAACCGATACAGGTATCGGAATTGTAAAGGAAAATCTGGAAGCTATCTTCGACAGCTTTGTCCAGGTAGGTCCGGCACAAATTGCCGGATATGCCGGTACAGGTCTGGGGCTGGCTGTCTGCAGGCAGTTTATCGAGATGCAGGGCGGTAAAATATGGGCAGAAAGCGAGTTGGGGAAGGGAAGCAAGTTTATCTTTACGCTGCCTATGAATAAGAGAATTATTCTGAACAGCCAAACAGGGGGTTAATAAATGGAAGCGGATAATACGTCAAGAAAAATAATGGTTGTCGATGATAATGACGACGGCAGGCGATTGGTCGGAAAGGTTTTAAAAATGCATCGCTATCAAGTTATTGGCGTAGCGACAGGGGAGGATGCCATAACTAAAGCGCAATCGGAACTTCCCGACCTGATTCTAATGGATATCAGGCTTCCGGGGGCTATCGACGGGCTTGAGGCTACCAGGCGTATTAAAGCCGAACCCGAAACAGCTAAAATAACTATCCTGGCGTTGACCGCCAGTGTCAGGCCGGAGGATGTGCAGGCGGCATTGGATGCCGGTTGCAGCGGTTTTGCCCGTAAGCCGATTGACATAGATGAACTGCCCAAACAGGTAGATGAATACATTAAACGTACTCCAAAAACAGGGTGATACCATTATTAAAATAGCGCATCGCGGGGGGAACAGATATGAAAATATTGATAGTCGAAGATAACGAAGACAGCCGGAAATTGTTGTCGAAACAACTGCGTGCTTTCGGGCATGAAACGAAAACGGCGAGTAACGGAGTCGAGGCTTTAAAACAAGCTCTTGAAGAAGCTCCGGATATACTGGTAAGCGATATTCAGATGTCCGAAATGGACGGCTATCAGCTATGCCGCCGGTGGAAGCAAAACGACAAACTGAAAGATATCCCCGTTGTTTTCTATACAGCCACCTATACATCCCCCGAAGATGAGAAATTCGCTTTAAATCTCGGAGCCGCTGCTTTTATAAAAAAACCGACCGACCCCGATGTGCTGGTAAACATGCTTTTCGGGATAATTGAAAAAGCCGAGTCGGGTCTTTTATCCCCGCCTGCTATAAAGACTCTTTCGCAATATGAATATCTTGAAGAGCACAATAAGCGCCTGGTTGCCAAATTGCAGAAAAAAATCAACGATTTGAATAACGAAATCAGCAAACGTAAAAAGGCGGAATCGGATGTTCTTAGAATCGACCGCATGCTGAGAACTATCCGTGAGTGCAATCAGCTGCTTGTGCGCGCAACGGATGAGAAGGAACTATTGGGCAATATATGCGATTTAGTCGTCAGGTCGGAGGGTTTTCCTATGGCATGGGTCGGTTTTACCGAGAATGATGAAGAAAAAACAGTACGGCCTGTCGCCCTGGCAGGAATCGCCGGGGAGTATTTAAACAATCTTAAAATCAGCTGGGCAGATAACGAATTCGGCAGAGGTCCTGCCGGGATAGCGATAAGGACAGGCAAAACCTGCATCGCCCGTCGTGGCATGGCCGCTAGTGATTTTCCGCGCTGGCGAGCTTCCGCAGCGAAATACGGGTTTAATTCTTCGATTGCCCTGCCGCTTATTTCCAATGGTACCGATATCGGTTCGCTAAATATATACTCAAAAGATGAAGACGCTTTTAACGAGGAACAGGTCAAACTGCTTAAAGAGTTGGCGGATGACCTGGCATACGGTATCATCGTGTTACGCAAGCGGCATGAACTGGATATTGCCACCGAAAATCTGGCGCGCTCCGAGATGAAATACTCCGCACTTGTAGAGCAAAGCAACGATGGTATCATCATCATTCAGGACGGGTTAATCAAGTTTGCCAATCAACAGATTCCGAAAATGACCGGTTTTTCCATGGAAGAAACGATTGGAAAGAAACTGGCTGATTTTGTTTCTCCCAAATATAAAGAGGGGGTGATTGACAGGTATACGAGAAGGATGACCGGCGAAAATGTCACCAGCAGGTATGAGGTAGACATAAACAAAAAAGACGGTAATGTTGTACCTGCCGAGCTAAACGCTTCTGTTATAGAACACGAAGGACGGGCGGCGGATATGGCGATAATCCGTGATATCACCGAGCGTAAAATGGCGGAGCAAGCTCTGAAAGAGAGCGAGGAGAAATATTATTCAATCTTTACGCAATCTTCCGAGGGGATCTATCTTCATGATTTCAAGGGCAATATTATTGATGCCAACGAAGCGGCTTGTATACAAACAGAATATTCCCGGGAAGAACTTCTACAGTTAAATGTATTCGATCTGCATCCGGACTATCAGAATACGGCTAACAAGCCGAAGCATGAAATAATTGAACTTTGGAAAGGCTTTCAGGTAGGGCAGAGGTTCCGCTATGAAGGAGAACATCGACGTAAGGATGGAACTGTCTATCCAACCGAAATATCGACCGGTGTTATCGAATACGCAAACAATAAATATATTCTTGCTATTATTAAAGATACCACCGAACGTAAAATGGCGGAGCAAGCGATCAGGCAGGAGAAAGACTATGTAAAAAGTATTTTGGATACTGCTCCTGCGATTATTGTAACTTTTAATACTGAAGGACAGGTTGTCAGTATTAACCATTATATGGAAAAGTTGTCAGGTTATTCGATAGATGAAGTTAAGGGCAAAGACTGGCTGACAAAATTTATTCTCCCAAGGGAGCGCGAGCGGGTCAGGGAAAAAATGGCGATAGCTTTTACCGGTGTTGAAATCAACGCTTTTGTAATTCCGATACTGACGAAAAACGGGCAGGAGCGTCTGTTTGAGTGGTACTCCACGGTATTAAGGGATAAAGACGGAAATATCACCGGTCTACTGGTTGTGGGGCAGGATATTACCGAGCGCCAGAAGATAGAATCGGCTCTTGCCGATTCCGAAATCCGCTATCGTCGTCTCTTCGAAGCAGCCAAGGATGGAATCCTGATAGTCAATGCCGAGACAGGACTAATCTTCGACGTAAATCCGTTTTTGGTTAATCTGTTAGGTTTAACTAAAGAGGATTTTATCGGCAAGGAGTTATGGGAGATTGGCATCTTTAACGATATCGTAGCTAATAAATCCAACTTTAAGGAGTTACTGCAAAAAGGGCGTATTCGTTATGAAGATCTGCCGTTAAGAACACACGATGGCCGGCAGGTAGATGTAGAATTCATCAGCAATGTATATGAGGTTAACCATGATAAAGTAATCCAGTGTAATATCCGTGATATCACCGAGCGTAAGAAAATCGAGCAGGCACTGGCGGACGAAGCCACCCGCAGGCGCATACTGCTCGAGCAATCGAGGGATGGCATTGTCATCCTCAATCAGGAAGGCAGTGTGTATGAGTCTAACAAACGTTTTGCCGAGATGCTCGGCTATTCTGCTGAGGAAGTGCTCAAACTGCATGTCTGGGATTGGGAATACCTGGCATCGAACGACCGGCTTGTCGAAATGTTACACAATATAGATGAGAAAGGCGACCACTTCGAGACCAAACACCGCCGCAAGGATGGCAGCATATATGATGTCGAAATCAGCACCAACGGCGCCATTTTTGCCGGGCAAAAGCTGATTTTCTGTGTTTGCCGCGATATAACCGAGCGTAAGGAAGCAGAGGCAGAATTACGTGAATCACAGCATCTTTTCAGCACAGTCACCAATACATCACCGGCATTGGTATGGATGTCGGGAACGGATAAGCTATGCTATTGGTTTAACGAGCCATGGCTAACCTTCACCGGGCGTACTATGGATGAAGAGATGGGGAATGGTTGGACAGATGGCGTACATCCCGATGATTTGGCAGGTTGTTTAAAAATATATGTGCAAGCCTTCGATAGCAGGCAACAATTTTCTATGGAATACCGCTTGCGGCGTCATGACGGAGAATACCGCTGGATTATCGATAAGGGAACGCCCAGATTCGATGCTACAGGCGATTTTATGGGTTATATCGGTTCCTGTCTTGATATTACCGAGCGCAAGAAGGCTGAAGAAGCTCTCAGAAAAAGCGAAGAGAAATACCGCACCCTGTTCGAGACAATGGCACAGGGTGTCGTATATCAGGACAGGGAAGGCAAGATAATCTCGGCCAATAGAGCCGCCGAGCGCATACTGGGGCTGACGCTGCCACAAATGCAGAGGAGAACCTCGTTCGACCCGCGCTGGCATGCCGTTCACGAGGACGGCTCTCCCTTTCCGGGAGATGAACATCCGGCTATGGTCTCCATAAAGACCGGTAAAGCAGTGGGGGATGTGGTGATGGGCATCTTCAATATCCGGGAGAAAGGCTATCGCTGGATAGTTATCAATGCCATACCACAGTTCAGGGAAAACGAAAAAGAACCTTATCAGGCATATGCTACCTTTAACGATATTACGCAAATCAAGCAAATAGAGAAGGCATTAATCCAGTCCGAAAGCAAGCTCCGCGAATCGCTGGCTAGCTGGGAAACAACCTTTAACTCGATGAGCGATGCGATTTGCCTGTTGGCTTTGGATGGTACCATAGTCCGCTGTAATCAAGCGATGAGCGAGCTGACCGGAAAACCGAGAGAAAATATAATAAGGCAAAAGTGTTACAAGCTGGTGCATGGTTCGGAAAATCATATGGAAGGATGCCCTCATCTAAAGATGATAAAAAGCGGGCACCGGGAATCAATCGAATTTATGGCCGGAGATAAGTGGTTCTATACCGTGGTAGACCCGATATTCGATGATAAAGGGGCAATAACCGGTTCGGTGCACATTATGGAAGATGTCACGGAACGCAAGAAGATGGAAGAAACGATGATAATGACCGACCGACTGGCATCCATCGGGGAGCTTTCTTCGGGGATTGCTCACGAGCTCAATAATCCGCTCACCAGTGTTATAGGCCTTACGCAATTGCTTCTGGAGGGGGAGAATATTCCGGAGGGTATTTCAGAAGACCTGCAAATGGTTAACAGCGAAGCTCAGAGGGCGGCTAAAGTAGTTAAAAACCTGCTTATTTTTGCCCGCAAGCATCCCAACGAAATGCAATTGTCGGATGTTAATCAGGCTATCGAGAAGGTGCTTGAATTACGGGAATACGAACAGAAAGTCAGTAATATACGGGTTATCAGGGATTTCGCCCCCGACCTGCCTCAGATAGTAATGGATCACTTCCAGATTCAACAGGTATTTCTGAATATCGTTATTAATGCGGAATTCGCCATGAAAGAAGCGCATAATGAAGGGACGCTTGTTATTAAAACCGAGATGGTGGGAGAAATGGTCAGGGTATCTTTTACGGATGACGGTCCGGGTATACCCGGAGAGAATCTGAAACGTATATTCAATCCGTTCTTTACCACCAAGGAAGTGGGCAAGGGGACCGGTTTGGGCTTGAGTATCTGTCATGGTATAATTTCGCAGCACGGCGGAAACATTTATGCGGAAAGTGTATTGGGAAAAGGCACTACATTTGTAGTGGAACTCCCCATAAATTTGCCGGAAGAAATTGAAGGAACGGATGATGGAGAGAAACAGTAACAATTCCTGGACTATACTGGTGGTCGACGACGAAGCGGTTATCAGGCGCCTTCTGTGCCAGAAAATGATATCGCTGGGCTATAACTGTTTGGAAGCTAATGGTTCACAGCAGGCTATGGATAAGATGAACGAAAGACCTGCCGATTTGGTGATTTTGGATATTATGATGCCCGGCGGTTCGGGAATGGAGCTGCTGCCTGAAATCAAAAAAGCATATCCTGATACTATAGTGATTATGGCAACCGCTGCGGGCGATGCGGAAACTGCCATCAAATGCGTCAGGATGGGCGCTTACGACTATTTCACCAAGCCCTATAATCTTGACGAAGTAGCATTAAGTATAGCCCGGGCGCTCAATACGCGCAGGTTGGAACTGGAGGTACTTGATTATCAGAATAATCTCGAAGAGAAGGTAAAGGTACAGGCGCACAAAATCCGCAACTCTTTTATGAATGCCGTAACGGCACTGGCTTTGGCTTTGGATGCCAAGGATGGATATACCAGCGGCCATTCGGGGCGTGTTTCGGAAATTTCTGTGGTTATCGCAAAAGAACTGGGCATGCAGGACGGCAGTATTGAAAATATCCGGCTTGCCGGTTTGATTCACGATATCGGTAAAATCGGTGTAAAGGAAGAGGTGTTAAATAAACCGGGCTTGCTGACACCTCAGGAATCCGAGCATATCAAGACGCATCCTGCAATCGGCGAGCGTATCTTAAAACCTATTGTTGAAGAGCAGGAAATTCTCGATATGGTGCGCTTACACCACGAGCGTATCGACGGGCGCGGTTATCCCGACGGATTGTCCGGCGGTCAGATTCCACCGGGAGCGGCGATTATGGCGCTGGCGGATGCCTATGACGCTATGACCAGCGATCGCCCCTACCGCAAATCCCTGGGGCATAAGATAGCGATGGAGGAAATAAAAAAGGGTTCGGGAACCCAGTTTTCTCCCGATGCGGTTGAAGCGTTTTTGAGGGTGGAAAATATCATTGCACCTAAAGCAGTCAAACCCTGATAGGCACGTTTCCCGCACGCATTATTGCCATCAGGAACACATTTCCCCCAACCGGCTT
>DIKD01000102.1:2976-3151 GCA_002421585.1 Dehalococcoidia bacterium UBA5627 | reverse complement strand
CGTTTGTAAAACGTAAAAGCCGCAAGCCATAACTTTCTATATATTCCTGCCGTATGGCATCTTCTTCTTTGGTATATTGATGTATCGAACCATCTATTTCTATTACCAACGCCGCTTCGGAACAATATAAATCGACGATAAACCGTTCGATACTGTGCTGCCTTCTGAATTTGAA
>DIKD01000102.1:0-2928 GCA_002421585.1 Dehalococcoidia bacterium UBA5627 | reverse complement strand
TCGGCTCTTTTCGCATTTGCCGTGCCACAGGTTTCAGCTTTTTCCATAATTCGGGATTGGTGTGCCAGTCTGAGACCTCACCCTCCGATTTATAAACCTCACCCCCCAACCCCCTCTCCGCACGCAGAGAGGGGGAGTTATCATCGTTTTGCCTCTCCGCACGCAGAGAGGGAGGGTAAGCACCAGCGACATCGTATCCCCTCTCCGTGGACGGAGAGGGGAATTCAAAGGGGTGAGGTCTAAACCCCATCCCCAGCTTCGCCTCCAGTTCCTTTATAAAAGCAGGGTTCAGGTTAGGTCGGCGTTCATTGCCGTCGAAATTCATTTCGCCCTCGGCGGGGTAGAGGTAGAGGGGAAAGACAAAAGCTGAAGCATGAGCAGTCTCGAAAATATGGAAATCGACAGGTGCTATAGATATAAAAAAATGACAAGGGTTTTCAAGCCTAATCTGTCGGTTAACTAAAAGACATAGATTCCCACGTAATATATTTTGTGTGACAGTTTTACTCGCCCCTCCACGTCCAATTTCCATTAGGTTAGCTTGGTAGAGAATCCATTGTGTATCGAAAGGTCGGTAAAGATAAGGTGTGATATTTTTATGCCAAGCTACGTTTCTTATTTTTTGTCTTTCTCGGGAAGTATTCCAATACCTACCATCTTGCAATTTAAAACGTTCTCTGACATCTTCATCTGTTATCGTTTTATCAAAAAGAATAGAAATTCGTTCTTCTAATTTATGTCTGTCAGTATCAACTAATAACTTATCTCTATTAGTCTTAATTCCCATACTCCAAAGTTTTCCTTGGTCTTTTTTTGTATTCCCTGTGCCAAAAATATCCGTTATACATATAGCTTGTTGAAACTCGTCAGATAATTGATAATTTTTTCTTTTAAAGAAAAAATACGGAGCAGAGGGTTCGATAGTTTCCCATTCAGTAGTAAAAATATCGTTATTAGCTAGATATTCGTATTTATATTGTCGTGATCCCCAAATGTCAGTATAGTTAATTACAGCAAGTTTATCAGTATTTTGAGGAACTTTAACCAAAAGAATAATTGCAACGCCCTCTTGTATATCAAAAACATTCTGATCTTTATTTACGCTAGATGTGTTTTCATTAATTAGTGAGTATCCATGTAAGTTGAGAATAAATATATCTGAGAATGATTTTAATAGCTCTTTTCTCATACCACGGTGTATCAATCCTGAGAGATAAGAGTTGCTAGTAATCATTCCAACTATTCCAAATCCAGTACGTTCAATCCGATCATGTGCAAAACGAATGAATTTTATGTAATCATTATATATTGGTTGTATATTGCGCTCACTACGAATTGCTGACTTATATGTGTTCATGAGTTGCATTATATATTCTGAATTATTAGTGGATTTTGAGTTATACGGCGGATTGCCCAGTACTACCATAATCGGTTTTTCCTTTTTAATCTCGGCGGCGGCATTGGCTTCTTCGCTTATCCACTGTGAAAACAGCGTTTCGGTGTGCTTAATCGCCTCATCCAGCGTATTGGTTAAATAAATGCCCAGCCGTTCATCGCTGTGGAACTTGTAGCCTGTTCCCTGCAGTAGCAAACCCAGCTTCAAATGAGCGACTGCGTATGGCGCCATCAATAGCTCGAAGCCGAAAATGCGTTTCAATAACTTTTCGGCAACGTAGTCGTTCCACATCCCTTCCTGTCCGGCAAAGGATTGCTGTATTTCGTTAATCACGTTGTATAAAAAGGTTGCAGTACCTGTTGCCGGGTCGAGAATAAAAGTATCCTCATCCGCCAAACCCTGCCGCTTGTCAAAGCGCGTTTTCAACAGGTAGTCAATCGAGCGTACTATATAGGAAACGACGGGTTCGGGGGTGTAGTAGACACCACGCATTTCCCGCACCTTCGGGTCGTACGCTTTCAAAAATGTTTCGTAAAAATGCACAACCGGGTCTTCTTTTCCGCTGTGCTTGCCGAAATTCTTTAAAACCGCTTCCATATCCGCCTGTGCTAATACCTGCGCCAAATCATCTACCAGCCAGGCTATGCGGTCATCCAAATCCGGCCCTGCAATGTTGTTAAACAGCTTGCGCAGGAACGGATTGGTCTTCGGCAGCAGATAAGCGGCATTCTGGCGAGTAAAATTCCTGCTTTCGGGAGCGGTACAGCGGGCGGCAAACAATCCGTAAGCGATTGTCTGGGCATACATATCGGCAAATTGTTCAGGCGATAAATCGGGAATCAGGTTTTCCCGAAATGCAGTCAGTTGGACATGAAGCGCACCGTTTTCCTCTTCCTTGTTAAACGCCTCGATAATCAGTTCGCGAACCATATGAGCCATGCGCGCCATTTTCCCAGCCAGTTCTTTGGGAGTGCCCACTTTTTCGGCGCTGTGAGATAGGAAATTAGCAAAAAGCGTGGCGACTGCGGCAATGCCTTCTTTATCGCGCTTGATTTTGCTGTCTTTTGTCGGCGTTCCCAAACGGGCGGATAAACGCATATCGCCGTTTACATACCAGCGGAATTCGAGGTAATCGGTCAGAACAAGATTGGAAAGGGGTTTGTAATAACGCTTGAGCTGTTCGCTCTTTTCGATTTCATTAAGATTGGCACCGATATCTTTAGCCTCGATATAACCGACGGTGATTTCACCGCGCTTTATAACGTAATCGGGTGCGCCGCAATCGATGCGTTTGGGTTCATTGATAGCTATAATTCCTGCTTCAATGCTTTCAATAAGTGTCTTTAATGCAGACCTGTATGAATGCTCTGTAACAATGCCTGTAGCGTATTCTCTGGCGACATCGCTAAAGTATTCTGAATATGAGGGTGTTAATTTTTCGTTCATCTATCAGCCGCCCCCGTACCTGAACTTTACCGCATTATACACCCAAAACAAATCAAATGCGATAGTTTACTGCCCTCACCCCACGA
>DIKD01000078.1:15925-19661 GCA_002421585.1 Dehalococcoidia bacterium UBA5627 | reverse complement strand
CATTTTCGAAGGTGGTCGGGAAGAGGTAACCGGCGCCGATACCGATGCCGATGGCAAGGGTGCGCTCTTTGGCCTTTCCGGTATAGTCCTGGAAGACGGCGAAGCTGGCATTGATACCTTCACCGGAAAGGAAGTTGCGGCGCAACGAAGTACCCGAACCTTTGGGGGCTACCATGATTACATCTACATCCTTGGGAGGGATAATACCGGTTTGTTCTTTGTAAACGATGGAAAATCCGTGCGAGAAGTAAACAGCCTTGCCCGGCGTCAGGTGTTTTACAATAGTCGGCCAGACATGCTTATGTGCCGCATCGGCTACCAGCACCTCGATGATGGTGCCTTTTTGGCAGGCTTCCTCGATTTCGAACAGGTCGACACCGGGTACCCAGCCGTCTTTGACAGCCCTGTCCCAGTCTTCCGGAAATTGTTTCGATTGTCCGATAATAACTTTGAAACCGTTATCCTTTAAATTCAACGATTGTCCCGGGCTCTGTATGCCGTAGCCGAGAATGGCGATAGTCTCGTCTTTCAATACTTCGCGGGCTTTTTCAATCGGGAACTCACTTCGCTTTACTACCTCTTCATCCGTTCCGCCAAAATTAATGATTGCCATTTTCCTCTTTCTCCTTGTTCTAAAATATATACAAAATAACCAAGATAATTATAGGGTCGGCTTAAGAACTATGTCAATTTGCGGGGGATTTGTTGATTGTCTTTATTCGGCTCTATTTTGTATAATCGCCGTACTGGACATCCGATAAGCCAGGCAGACAAATTACGATATCGCCTGATCACATCCTGAGCATCCTGGTCGTATGCATAGCGCGACAGCAGGTCTCCCATTCTCGATATCCCGGGAATCCCTCTCAGTCCCTGTTCGAGGATGTCATGGACCATTATCGGCATAAAAGACCATATCGGTTTTTCCAGGTTTTTCCAGTAGAATGTGCGGTCTGCCAGGGCAGAATCGGATATTATATATCTTTTTCTCTTGCTGTGTTTCGGATGTTTGGGGTCGCACCATTCGGGAGGGGTGGAGACAATCAGCCCTGCACAGACATAAGGACGCACCTCATATATTGAACAGGCATCATTCTGTAAAAAAGGACAGGGGATTTTGAGGCGGGCATATGCGGCGAGGTCGCCGATATTATTGCTTTTATCATCCTGCGCCGGTTTTTTAAAAAGGTCGCCGGATTATTTCACCCTTTCTCTCCAAACAGGATAGGTTTTAAAAAAGCGCTGCAGTTTATCTTCATTTCCGGTAGAGTAATAGACAATCGCTTCCGCTTCCTACACCGAAGCCCCGATAAACAGGCTGCAACAGCGGCTGCACCCCTTGAAGCAGCTCAGTGTTTCGGAATTTGCCGAAAGGGTTTCTTCCTGTTGTTTGGTCAGCTCTTTAAAGAACTCCTGTTTTTTCCGAATAAAATTGATACAGAACTCTTCCCGTAAGTGTCCTACAATTCCCAAATAGGCTATTTCCCTGTTGAGGCGGAAAGAATCGGCTTTTTGTTGCTGCGTATTGTCGCTGTTTTCCATAACTTATAAGAATTGTAGCAATCTTCGTCTTAATACGCAATCGAAGTTTATATTCCTTGACTAAGTACATCCAATAACCTATATTGGGAGAAATAGGTATAAAGCCGTTTCGAGTATAATATGAATGTCGGGGTATGTAAATTAAAGCTAAAACTGGCTGAGGGAATGTCGTTAAAGGGCAAGCGGCAGGTTATCAAGCCGATTATTGCGCTTGTTAAAAACAAGTACAATGTCTCCGTTGCCGAGGTTGAAGATAACGAACTTTGGCAGATAGCTACGCTGGGAATCTGTTTTATCAGCAACGACTCGAAATATACCGATGAAGTCATCTCAAGTATCATCAGCTTTATCAGCAGCGGGCGTTTCGAGGTCGAGATTATAAGTCAGGAAGTCGAAATCATACCGTTTTAATTATTATGTTGCTCCTGTTATGCTGAAGTTTATTAAGAGCAAATTACGTAATAGCAAGTCATTGAGAGTAGTTACCAATACAGTTATTGTTCTTAACGGCAAATCAATTTCCGGTGTCTTAGAATATAAATACAAAAGCTGAACTAAACTAATGGTAGAGATTGCCGCGTCAGTCATCCTGATTTGGCAGGATTCCTTCCTCGCAATGACCGGACGGGGATGGATTTGCCGAAGTTCAGCGGCAGCGATAATTTAACTATGGATATATCATCCTTTATAAAATATATCAGCTCGCAACCCTCCTATGACGGGCAAATAGCGCATCTGGAGAATATCCCACCGCGCGAAGCAATTTATTCGGAAACGAAACAGCCATTGAATCCCGATGTAGAGGCGGTCCT
This sequence comes from Dehalococcoidia bacterium UBA5627, assembly GCA_002421585.1. Taxonomy (GTDB): domain Bacteria; phylum Chloroflexota; class Dehalococcoidia; order Dehalococcoidales; family UBA5627; genus UBA5627. Next base: position 17,307 of record DIKD01000078.1, on the reverse strand, counting down.
TAAGAAAAAACGCATTTATCCGCTTTATCTGCACCAGGCGCAAGCTATCGATATCGCCAGAAGCGGTGAAAATGTAATGGTTGCTACCTCCAGCGCCAGCGGTAAGAGCTTGTGCTATAACATACCGGTTATCGAAGAAATCATTTCAAATCCTGCCAGCCGCGCCTTATACCTCTTTCCCACCAAAGCGCTGGCACAGGACCAACTGGGCAAACTGCATTATATGTTCAATCCCAAGTTTATAAGCAAGCAGCAGGCGGTAACCTTCGACGGGGATACCCCTCAAACCGAGAGGGGTGAAATCAAAAAACAAGCCGGAATTGTGTTAACCAATCCGGATATGCTGCATGTCGGCATTCTTCCCAATCATGAGGACTGGATAAAGTTTTTACGTAATCTTAAATATGTTGTTATCGACGAGGCGCACAGCTATCGCGGCGTTTTCGGTTCGCATGTGGCGCTTGTCCTGCGCAGGTTAAGGCGCATTTGCAATAAATATGATGCCCATCCGCAGTTTATATGCTGTTCTGCTACCATAGATAACCCCTGTGAACATGCCGAAAAGCTGGTCGGTTTGCCTTTCGAAGTGGTAAACGAGGACGGTTCGCCGCATGGGGCAAAGGATTTTGTATTCTGGAACCCGCCGGTAACGGATGTTGTAAGGGGAACCAGACACAGCAGCAACAGCGAAGCAACAAGTCTATTCACCGAACTGGTGCGGCATAATATCCGTACGCTGGCTTTTACCAGAACGCGCCGCTTGACGGAATTAATCTATAGCTTTTCCAAGCAGAAGCTGGATGAATTAAGTCCGGCGCACGCCAAACGAATCAAACCCTACCGCGCCGGATATCTGGCGGAGCAGAGGCGTCAAATCGAGCAGGAATTATTAAACGGGCAGCTTATGGGGGTGGTGGCTACCAGCGCGCTGGAACTGGGAATCGATATCGGCGACCTTGATGCCACAGTGCTTACCGGTTATCCGGGAACTGTCGCCAGTACCTGGCAGCAGGCGGGGAGGAGTGGCAGGGGAGGCGAACTTTCGCTCAGTTTTCTGGTAGCTATGGATAACCCGCTCGACCAGTATTTTATGAGAAATCCCGAAGCTTTTTTTAAAAAGAGCTTTGAAAATGCGCTCATAAATCCGCAAAACCCCTATATATTAAACGAGCACCTGTTGTGCGCCGCATGGGAATTGCCGCTGGGTCAAAATGACAAGTACTATTTCGGTGTTGATTTTTCAAAAGGTCTTTCGGAGCTGGAAAGTGATGGTTTAATCAGGCAAAGACACGGCCGCTGGTATCCATCGCCATCCGTAAACTACCCCTCGCGGGAAGTAAATATCCGTTCCGCTTCCGCGGATAACTTTGCCTTAATCGATT
>DIKD01000078.1:0-15915 GCA_002421585.1 Dehalococcoidia bacterium UBA5627 | reverse complement strand
GTTTTGCCATTATGCAGGTGCATCCGGGTGCAATCTATCTGCATCAGGGGGACGCTTATCTGGTCACTTCACTCGATATAACGGCGCGTATTGCCAAGTGCGAGCCGTCAAAATCTAACTACTATACGGTTACAAAGGAACTGACCGATTTAACGGTTTTAAAGAAACTGAAAGAGAAGCAGTGCGGAAAGACACAGGTTTGCCTGGGAGAAGTCGAGGTAATTACCGTAGTAACCGGTTTTAAGAAGAAGGCACAGTACACAGAAGAAATACTGGGAGAAGAACCGCTCAACCTGCCGCCGCAGCGGCTGCGCACGGTGGCGCTCTGGTTTAACATAACGGATGTGGAATTAAAGTCGCTCGAAAAAGCGGGGCTCGATAGTGCCGGCGGATTGCATGCTGTTGAGCATTCGGCAATAGGCATACTGCCGCTTTTTGCCATGTGCGACCGCAACGATATCGGAGGGGTTTCCACTGCCTTTCATTCCGATACCGGCAGGGCGCAGGTGTTTATTTATGACGCCTATCCGGGTGGGGTGGGCATCGCGGAAAAGGGGTATGAGATGATTGTCGATTTATGGCAGGCTACCCTTGATGCCGTTAATGCCTGCCCATGTATGGAAGGATGCCCTAGTTGCATTCAATCCCCCAAATGCGGAAACAACAATAATCCGCTCGATAAAAGAGCGGCTCGGCATATTCTTAAAGATTTGTTATAATATACGAATCGGTTGTATTTAACGGAGGGTGAATGATAAAAATCGGTGTTGACCCAACAATATTTTCTATAGGGCCTTTGCATTTTGCGTGGTACGGCTTGGCAGTAGCTCTCGGTATAATGTTTGTCGTATTTTGGGCTTATCATGAAATTAACAAAGGTGCTCGCATATCTTACGATAATTTATTGATGGCGGCTATTGTCGGAGTCCCTGCCGGTATAATCTTTGCCCGTCTGCTGCATGTTATCGACCGCTGGGAATACTACAGCCAAAATCTAGGCCAAATTATCGGCGGCGACGGGTTATCTATTTACGGCGGCATTCTTGGCGCTCTCCTCGCAATCTGGATTTACAGCCGCTATAGTAAGCTGAATCTCGGGCATTTACTGGACGTGGTCGCTCCCGGTATTGCTATTGGGCAGGCTATCGGCCGTGTTGGGTGTACCTTAAACGGTTGCTGTTACGGCGACAATACTACTGTTCCCTGGGGAATAGAATATACCAATCCCAACAGCTACGGATACGGTGCCGGTGTAGTTCATCCGACACAGGTCTATGAAATTATATTTTTGGTAACCCTGTTTATCATACTCTATAAACTGCGCGGCAAATTGAAGCCGGACGGCTCTCTGGCAATGGTATATTTTGCCGGGTACGCTGTATGGCGCTTTTTTGTGGATTTTATCCGGGAAGGTACGCCTTTCCTGTTCGGTTTGCACCAGGCGCAGGTCATCGCTATAGTTATCCTGATAGTTATCATTGCATTGGCGGTAAAAAATAAGGTAAGCTTTGTTAAGAAAACTGATATGGTTGAAAAGGAAGAAGAGGAAGTTGGAAACTGATAACGAAAAAAAAGAATTAGTATTTGAAGTTTTAATCGAGATACCGAAGGGCAGCCGTAATAAATATGAATTCGATAAGAAAAGGCGGCTGATAAAACTGGACCGTATGTTATTCTCATCGGTGCATTATCCCAGTGACTACGGTTATTTTCCGGAAACGCTGGCTCTTGACGGCGACCCGCTGGATGCATTGGTTCTGGTGGGTGAGCCGACATTCCCGGGTTGTTTGGTAGATGTAAAACCGATCGGGTTATTCAAAATGCGAGATGAAAAAGGTCCCGATGAAAAAATACTGTGTGTGCCGATTGCCGACCCGATGTGGAATTATCTGCAAACTCTGGACGATGTGCCGCCGCACCTGCTGATAGAAATCGAACACTTCTTTACCATCTATAAAGACTTGGAAAAGAAGAAAACCGGCGTCGAGGGCTGGAACAAGGATCTAACCGAAACCCTGAGAATTATCAAAGAATCACAGGAACGCTATACGCAGAATCAGGAGTAACAACAAACTTTTAATCGGTAATTAGTTAAACGCCGGCCTATTTGGGCTGGCGTTTAATTATATAGCGGCAGGGGGCATTTTTGGAGCTTGTAAGGTGATCTTCCGGTAAAATATACAACTGAACTATTTTAACGCTTTTATATAATAATACTTAATTCCACGATTTTAATGTCGCGGCAATTTTGTATCTTTTTGATTTATTAAAACGGAGTTTACTTTGAAATATATAAAAACAGCTAAATACGATAAACAGTTTCTTCTGGATAATATGATGGGGCCGAATGCTATGAAAATTCTGGAAGAGATGGCGGCAGGTCTGACTCTGAAATCCGGTATGAGAGTGCTCGACCCGGGTTGCGGGAAGGGGCTCACAGCTATCTTTCTGGCAAAAGAATATGGTGTTCAGGTTTTTGCGCATGATTTATGGGTCGGTGCCACAGAAAACTACCGGCGCTTCAAATCATTAAATCTCGATAGCCTGATAATACCGATTCACAGCGATGCCAATGATACGCCTTATGCCGATGAATACTTCGATGCTGTAATAAGCGTAGATGCCTACGAGTACTTCGGTGAGACCGAAAGCTACATGGATGAAAAACCGGCTCCGCCGGTAAAAAAGGGCGGCATCTTCGCCATCGCAGTCCCGGGAGTGAAAAAAGAATTGCAGGGTAAGCCGCCTGTCGAAATGGCTTGCTCCTGGACGGCGGAGGATTTGGAAACCTTCCATTCTTGCGTGTGGTGGAGAGAACTTTTAAGTAAATCTCAGAAAATAGAAATCGAATCTGTCAGCGAAATGCAGGGTTTCGATGAGTTCCGGAACGACTGGCTTTTGTGCGATAACGAATATGCCGTGAGCGATCGTTCGGCAATGGAGGCCGGCGCCGGCAAATATATGAACTTTGTTCAAATAATTGCCAAAAAGAAGTAAGCAGACAATCTGATGGAATATTAGATCGGCCATTAGAAGAGCAAGAATTGTAATGGCTGGCCTATTTGATTCGATTGCTAATACGTATAGCCTTACGAAATCCCGAAATACTTTTCAAAGAAAGCAAGCAGTTTATCTATAACGCCCTGTTTTTTAACTGCCCGACCCCCGCCTGAGAAACGTGAAACAGGCGGCAGAATTTTATCGATAGCCGTACCGGTAGTTTTCACAGCACCATCGCGAAAAGAGCCGTCAATAAACCTTCGTGTTTCTTTTGCCTTTAGGTTTTCTTCTTCAATAATCGCTGACAAATCTTTTTCTTTTTGTTCAGCAACAAAGGCTTGCCAATCTTTTTCTACCTTTGTTGAGGTATTGACCCGTTCGACAAATCTTTCTATAAGATCTTTTTTACTGCGTAGCTCAATGCTTGAATTGATGGCTTTATCAATTGTTGTTAGAATGCTCTTGTCGGTGCAGTTGGATTCGTGATATTTTGCCACAAGCATGAGTACGTAATCGATGTTTACTTCCACCTGCTTGATAAGCTCGATTTCAAATACTATATCGTCGTTTATGTTTTCCTTCTCAGCGTCTTTTCCTCTTGTGAAATCCTGATAAAGGTCTATATAAATACTTTGGTAGTCCTGAAAATCACGCTCGGATAGAATTTCATTGCCTTCAAAGTCATCAAATGCCGTGAGAATATTTTTAAGCCGTAAAATCGCTCCGAAAAGACGGATAAAATCTTTCTTATCGGCTTCGCTGATAATTTCCGTTCCCAAAGGGTATAATTCCCGAATTATGGTAATCAGCTCCACATAACCCGATTTGTGTTTGCCGTTTTCCTCATAGCCGTTATAATAGTCTTCATATGTTTTTAAGAGTACTATGCCGCCTGCCTCTCTATCTCCAAAGAGCGCAATCGCTTCGTCGGTTGCAGCTTTGAGATTGCGGAAGCAAATAATGTTTCCAAATGTTTTAACTGAATTCAGAATGCGGTTGGTACGTGAAAATGCCTGTAATAGCCCATGCTGCCGCAGATTCCTATCCACCCAAAGTGTGTTTAGTGTGGTAGCATCAAATCCGGTCAGAAACATATTGACTACAATTAGTAAATCCACTTCTCGGTTTTTTACACGCAGGGATAGGTCTTTGTAGTAATTCTGGAATTTGTCCGCTGACGTATCATAATTGACATTAAACGTATTGTTGTAATCAACTATAGCTGCTTCCAGAAAGTCACGTGAGGTTTTATCCAGTTTGTCCGTTTCAAAGCCCTCTTCGGGGATAACATCTTCAGGGTCATCTTCATTGGCGCTGAAGCTAAAAATCGTAGCAATGGCAAGTTTTCTGTTTCGTTCAGCTAGTTGTCGTTTGAACTCGGTATAATATTTCATTGCCATAGGAATAGATGCAACGGCAAAAATAGAATTGAAGCCTGCGACACGCTGCCCCCTTAGCGAGTAAAAACTATTACGCTTGGTCTTTTGGTCGAAGCGGTCCAGTATATATCCTGTAACGGCACTGATTCGTTCCGGTGCTGCCAGGGCTTTTTCAATATCTATAGCACGAACCTGTTCGTCTTTTACATCATTCGCCATTTTTATTGTATTAACATAGTCGATTCGGAAAGGCAGTACATTGCCGTCGTTAATGGCGTCCACGATGGTATATGTATGGAGATTATCTCCAAATGCCTGCGAGGTTGTTTTTAAAAGCGGGTTGCCGCCACTTCCGGCATTTGCGGTGAAAATAGGAGTACCGGTGAAGCCGAAGAGGTGGTAATTTTTGAAAGATTTTAATATTTTTCGATGCATTTCGCCGAATTGCGAGCGGTGGCACTCATCGAAAATTAAAACTACATGCTGTTTGTAAATATCGTGCGTTTTGTTTTTTTCGATAAAGACATCCAGCTTTTGAATAGTTGTAATGATAATTTTATATTCATGCGGATTGCCTTTTTCGTTTTTATTCTCCAGTTGACGTTGCAGTACCCTAGTTGACGTATTGCTGTTTGCGGCGCCTTTCTCAAAACGGTCGTACTCTTTCATTGTCTGGTAGTCAAGGTCTTTGCGGTCAACAACAAACAACACTTTATCGACATAGGGTAACGCTGTAGCAAGCTGTGCCGCTTTGAAGCTGGTCAATGTTTTTCCCGAGCCGGTGGTATGCCAGATATATCCGCCTGCTTCGATAGTGCCGGTTTTCTTATAGTTGGTAGAAATCTCGATGCGGTTCAATATCCGTTCGGTTGCCGCAATTTGATAGGGGCGCATCACCAGCAGCAAATCCTCCGATGTAAATACGCAATAGCGCGTCAGGATATTCAGGACGGTATGCTTGGCAAAAAAGGTTTTGGTGAAATCTACAAGGTCGGCAATCGCGCGGTTACGGCTATCTGCCCAGTAACCGGTGAACTCAAAGGTGTTGCTTGTTTTTTTGTTTCTACGATTGCCGCTATTAGCAGATTCCCTGATGTGCTGGTTGCGGGTGGTATTGGAATAATATTTGGTGTGCGTTCCGTTGGAAATAACGAATATTTGAATGTATTCATACAATCCGGAAGCTGCCCAAAAGCTGTCGCGTTGATAGCGGTTGATTTGGTTAAACGCCTCACGGATTGCAATGCCGCGTCGCTTAAGTTCCATATGTATCAGGGGCAGCCCGTTTACCAGTACGGTAACGTCATAACGCGTTTCGCGAGCACCTTCCGTCTGCTGATACTGGTTGATTATCTGCAAGCGGTTATTGTGAATATTCTTTTTATCGATAAGTGATATGTTTTTAGTACTGCCGTCGTCGCGTTTAAGGATTTGTAAATGGTCTTCCTGAATTTTTCGGGTTTTTTCTACAATACCTTCATTGGCACCGGTGATATTTTGTGAAAAAAACCTGTTCCACTCATCGTCGGAAAAAGTATAGTTATTGAGTTGTTCAAGTTGCTGACGCAGGTTTGAAACCAAAGCCGCCTCATTAGCGATACTAATATGTTCATAACCCTGTGCGATTAAACTATTGATAAAACCCTGTTCCAGCGCCGCTTCGCTTTGATAATCTGCGCTGCGATTATAATCCGGTTTATATTCGGCGACGACGGTGGATTCATTGGAAGCGGCAACGATATTATAGAAACTCATGATGCTTTCTCCTTAAAGGTCAGCAGCTTGTCACGATAGTATTCATACTGCTTGCGCCGCGCTTCTATTTCGGCAGGCAAGCCTATGGTAATATCGTTTACAAGAGCATCGAAGCGGTCAAGGATTGCTACGATGCGTTCCTGTTCGGCGAGGGGTGGGATGGGGATTAATGTTTTCCCAATACCTTGTGCTGATATAGAACATATTTTACCAATTGAAACATATTTTTTAATTTGTAAATGGTAAATGTTTGTTCTTAAATAATGTGAAATATATTTAGAATTAATATTATGGGTAAATATATAACAAGCATCATGAATTGCAACGTCTTCATTTCCCATCCACGCAACACCTATTCCAATATCCATATCATTTTCACCGGCTTGGACAATAACAACATCACCTTTATGGGCAAATCGCATTTTTTTAGACAATTCTTTATCCAGAAAACACTTTGTTTTTTCTGCGCTTATACCGTAATAAGTATATAAATCACCGTAATGTATACATGGCGTTCCTTCTTCTCTTATATCGTCTCTTACAAATCTTTTCCCTCTGGTGAATTTACCAAGTTTCTCAAGAGTAATTATTTTCACATTGTTTTGAAAACATCTTTTTAACATTTCATCGTAGTCTTTTCCGAACAACTCGTCCCTGTAATACTCATATTGTTTCGTTCTTGCCACCAGCTCCGCTTCCAGCTCCGCTTCCAGCTCCGCTTCCAGCTCTGTAAACTTATCGAGAATGCGGACGATTTCCTGCTGGGCGGGGAGTGGGGGGAGGGGGACTTTTATATCTTTGACGATTGACCAATGACGATTATAGCCTCTTGACGGAATACTAAGATTGCAAAAAGTGTAATAAATAAATTTTGCATTTACGTTCTCAGAAACAGGAATAAATATTTTTGTTCCGCTATCACCCTGCGCAAAATTTTGATCGGCATATTTTACCACCCTTGTATGATCGCCAAAAATAATGCAAGGGAATATAGGCGGTATGGCTGATTCCTTATCTGTATAAGCGGCAATATATGCTTGACTTTGGTCAATTATCGGAATTTCTCCAACTTCTTTGTAGTCTTTCTTTGAAACACTGTCGGAGGCATTATTGTTTTTTAATACTTCTCCTAAAGATACATACTCTACCCCATCAGGGCAAAGGTCGGCAATCAAATCGTCCAGCTTACTCATCGGTTTCACCGCTTTCCAACAAGCGCTTCACTTCTCTGTCGAAGTCTGATGTAATCTTTTGTGTCTTGTTGTATTCTTCATATTCCGCTTCCGCTTTGGCAAAAGCCGCCTCTCTTGATATACTTCCCTTATCTCTTAATATTTCGTATTTGCGAAAGGACAGGAATTCATTGATGCTTGCGGAAAATTCCTCCATCGTAAAGGTGTTTTCCCGTTCGATAAGGTCTTCTATGTAATCAAAGTAGCCTGTAACGGTTCTTTCCAGTTGCCTGATTTGCTTTTCGGCGAGATAGTTTTTTGCAGTGGTAACATCGGATTTTAATATGCGACCGTCAGGGGCGTGTTTCCATGTGGATAGTCCCATATTTTCTTTATTACGGTCCGTCCCGGAATAAACGATTTCGGCGGCAGTCTGCCCAGTGATGGCATAGTGAAACTTATTTTGCACCATAGCGTAAAAATCCTGTGTTACGGGAGAGTTTTTATCATAGTCAATACTGCACTCGGCAAATATATCGGTGATTTGCTGCCAGATACGGCGCTCGCTGGCTCTTATAGAACGTACCCGCTCTAAAAGCTCCCTAAAATAGTCTTTTCCGAAAGCTGTTTTTCCTTGTTTCAGTCTTTCATCGTTAAGAACAAAACCCTTGGTCATGTATTCTTTGAGCACTCCGGTTGCCCAGATACGGAAAGCCGTAGCTCTTTTAGAATTGATTCGATAACCGACAGAGATGATAGCATCCAAATTATAAAATTTAATTTTGCGGGTAACTTTTCTGTCCCCTTCCTGTTGAACTACCGAGAAATCCTCGGCAGTTGCTTCCTCATTCAACTCGTTTTCGAGGTATATATTTTTTAAGTGCAGGGAGATATTGTCTGCGGTGCAGTCGAATAATTCTGCCATAGCCTTTTGTGTCAGCCAGACCGTTTCATCTTTTATTATTGCATTAACAGTGACGTTCTCCAGTGCGGAATTATAAACTAAGAATGTAAATTCATTATTCATGCTTTTGCGCCATCCTTTATCTGCCAGTACCCGGATTTATCCGAACCGACGCGGACGAGGATTCCCTGTTCCCGCAACTCTCTGATGTGCCTCTCGATTGTTCGTGTCGAGCGTTTCAGGAGCGCTGCCAGTTCCTTTGCGGATAGCGTTGGCTGTTCCTTCAATTTGCCGATGATGTCGGCTTTTACACCGACATATACACCGACATTTACACCGACACCAAGCTCTTTTGCAGTGGTTTCAGTGGCGATATCGACGTACTTGTACAGGGAGTTCTCGACAGCATCGAGCATAAAGTCGATAAACGGACGGCAGTCTATCCCGTTATTGTAAGAATCCTGCAGGGCTTTGTAGTATAACGCCTGATTGTTATGTACCATAGTCTCCACCGGCATCCAGGCAAAGAGCGGATTCCATTTTGACAGGATTAGCGTTTGCCAAAGGCGGCCAATCCGTCCGTTGCCATCTATGAACGGGTGGATATGCTCCAGCATAAAGTGAACGGCAGAACTCTTGATCAGGGGATGCGCTTCGCTGGTATGCCCCCAGTCGAGCAGTTGCGCTACCAAATCAGGTACTGCTTCAGGAGACGCTCCCCTGTGCATTACCTTACCGTCGCTGCGCACTACTGCCACATCGACCGAGCGAAATACGCCTGATTCGCCGATAAGCGCGGCAGTCATTAACCCGTGCGCTTTTAAAAGGTCAGCAACGCTCCACGGGTTGTAATGCCCGAGTTCGTTATAGGCTTGCCAGGCATTCTGTACTTCTTTGATATCCTTTGGAGGCCCCCACACCTGTCTTCCGTTGATAACATCAGTAACCTGCCCGAGGGTAAGGTTATTGCCTTCGATTGCCGTTGAAGCGTGAATCGACATGATGCGGTTGAGTTTGCGCAACTGCAAGACATCAGCGGAACGTTCCTCGCTGATTCTGACGCGTTCCAGCAATGCGTGGATATCGCCGACCTTCTCATGCCATAAAGGAGATTCTGAGTAGTAACTCTGATTAATCACACTACTCTCCTATCTCCGCAATAATAGCGGCAATTTCCTTACGTAACACATCCTCACGGGCAACGATGTCCTCGATTTCAGCATTGAGTTTTTTAATATCGATAACCTCTCTTTTATCCTCTTGGGTTATATATGTGGAAACGGAAAGGTTATAATTCTGTGTTGCAATCTCATCATTGTTAACAAGACGGCTAAAATAATCTGTATTATTCCTGCCGCTGTAAACGGCAACAATATGTTCGATGTTTTCATCGGTCAGCTTGTTGCTATTGGTGACCTTGATGAACTCGCGGGAAGCGTCTATAAACAGGGTGCTGTTCTCTTTTTTTGATTTTTTAAGTATCATAATACAGGTGGCAATGCCGGTGCCGAAAAACAGCTTGTCCGGTAGTTGAATGATGCAGTCTACATAGTTGTTATCAATCAAATATTTCCTTATCTTTTGCTCTGCGCCGCCTCGATAGAGTATGCCGGGGAAGCAAACGATTGCCGCTGCTCCGTTGGTGGCAAGCCAGGAGAGGCTGTGCATAATAAATGCAAGGTCGGCTTTCGATTTCGGTGCCAGCACTCCGGCGGGCGAAAAACGCGGGTCGTTGATAAGCAGCGGATTACTATCGCCTGCCCAGTGAATTGAATAAGGAGGATTTGAAACAATTGCTTCGAATGGTTCGTCATCCCAGTGGAGCGGGTCGGTAAGCGTATCACCGTGACCTATGTCGAATTTGTCATAATCTATATCATGCAGGAACATATTTATACGACATAGGTTGTAAGTGCTGAGATTTATTTCCTGCCCGAAGAAACCCAGTCGCACATTTTCTTTGCCGAGAATCTTGGCAAATTTTAAAAGCAGAGAACCGGAACCGCAGGCAGGGTCGTAAACCTTGTTAACTTCGGTTTTGCCCACTAACGTAAGGCGCGTCAGCAGTTCGGATACCTCTTGCGGTGTGTAATATTCACCTCCGCTCTTGCCGGCATTTGAGGCATACATACCCATCAAATATTCATAGGCATCACCGAAAGCGTCAATGGTGTTATCCTTGTAATCACCGAGCTTCATCTCTCCGATGCCATTCATAAGCTTAACAAGCTTCTCATTGCGCCTGGCTACCGTGCTGCCGAGTTTGTTGGCGTTTACATCGATATCATCGAATAATCCCTTGAAATCGTCTTCGCTGCCGGAGCCTTGCGCTGAGGCTTCGATGTTTTTGAAAACCTTTTCCAGTGTTTCATTCAAGTTTTCATCCTTTGACGCACGGCGTCGTACATTTTCAAAAAGTTCGCTGGGAAGTATAAAAAATCCTTTTGTAGCAACAAGGTCTGAGCGCGCTTCTTCAGCTTCTTTGTCGGATAACTTTGCATAATCGAAAACAGTATTGCCTGTCTCCCTTTCGCCGGTATTTATATAACAAGTAAGATTTTCGGATATATAGCGATAGAACAGCATTCCCAGTACATATTGCTTAAAGTCCCAGCCGTCAACACTACCGCGCAGGTCGTTGGCAATACTCCAGATGGTACGATGCAGTTCGTTTCGTTCTTGCTCTTTCCTGTTATTACCCATTATCGCGTTCTCCTTGAATATATCACAAACAATAATATGCTTATTTATAACAGAAAAGGCTTATATTTACAATATTTTGGAGAGCAGAATGGGGAAAAATGAGTTGTTTTATAAAAAAGGGAGCGGAATATTCCGCTCCCTTTTATCTTCGTCGATTTATCAGTTAGAATCTGTCCTGCAGGTTTTTGCGTTTGACTACGCGTTTCCAGCTTCCCCCCTTGGATTTCATCTCCTTGATTCTGGGAATATAGCTTAAGAATGGTACCAGTATCAACAATGCCGTATAGAGGATATAATCGGGGCGGTCGTATACCAGCCATGAGACAAACGGGAAACTTATCATAGCTATACCATAGCTGAGGGTAGGGAATTTGGTAATAAGCACCAGAAGCAGGAAGATGGCAAGCCCGATTGGAATGCCCCAGGGGATGAAATAGATGATAGCGCCAATGGCGGTGGCTCCGCCCTTGCCCCCCTTGAATTTCAACCAAACCGGATAGTTGTGTCCTAAAACTACGATAAAACCGCAGATGAACATATACAGGTTGGGAATATTTAACACGAGGTCGGCCAGCGCAACTGCGGCAATGCCTTTTAAGACATCCGCTGCCAGCACTGCCAGCCCGGCGCCTTTGCCCAGATTATAATAGGAATTCATGGCACCCATATTATGGCTGCCGACGGTGCGGATATCGATTTTTTTGGTCAACCGCCCCATGATATAAGCGGATGGGATGGAACCGAGTAAATAAGCCGCTATAAAGGCAGCTATGATTTTAATTATGATTTCAGCCGTCACTTTATTCCTCCACTGTTATTTGCTAAGTACTATCTAGACGGAGCAAGGTCCTGAATATTCAGACGTAACCTTTCTTCCCCGCGCCAGCGTTCCAGTCTTAAATTATATACTATGTCTATATGCGAATGCATATCCTTAAAGCACTCGCCAAGCCCGAAAGCCACCGCTTCCCAGTTGACATTATTCTGCCTCAGTTTCAGCCTCAAGTGTCCTCCGTTGTTACCCATTGTCTGACAATCGACTACCTCAACACTGCGGCTTACAAAGGTGGGAACGGGATTTCCCATTCCGAAAGGCGCCAGGCTTTGAAGCGATTGATAGGTATCTCCCCCCAATTGCGAGAGATTCATTTCGGCATCGATATCCAGCTTGGGGCGCAGGTCCAGACCTGCCAGCTGTTCCTCTGCCATCAGGTTGAGCTTTTCCTCCAACTTGGAAAGGTTTTTGGTCGGCATGGTAAAACCGGCTGCTCTGGCATGTCCTCCGAAATCGCTCATTAACTCGTGGCATTCGTTTAAAGCATTTATTATATTGAATTCGGGGATACTGCGGCAGCTGCCGTTACTGGATTTTTCTCCTACCTTGATGACGATGGACGGGCGGTAAAACTCTTCCGAAAGCCTGCCGGCAACCAGCCCGATGATACCGGGCGGGTAGTCGGGGTCGCTGGCTATTAGAAGCGGCATAATACCTTTTGCCTGTACCTGCTCTTTGGCTTTTGCCAGTGAGCGACTGGTCATCTTTTGCCTTTCCGCATTCTGTTCCTCTAAAACCGTCGATAATTCCAGTGCCTCTTCGGTCGATTCGGTTACCATCAGTTTATAGCTGGTTAAGGCGTGTTGCAGCCTGCCGGCAGCATTGAGCCGCGGAGCCAGTGACCAGGATATTTCTTCGGTGCCGATATTATCGGAGTTTATTCCGGCTAATGCCAATATTTCCCTGATACCGGGTCGGCGGTTTGTGTTCAGTACCTTTAATCCCTGCTTTACAAGATAGCGGTTTTCTCCCAGAAGCGGCATCATATCGGCAACGGTTCCAAGAGCTACCAGGTCGAGATAATTTTCAATCTGCTTTTCTTTGCCCATTCCGTTATATAAGGCTTCTAAAAACTTGAAAGCAACGCCTACGCCTGCCAGTTCATTAAACGGGTAATTAGAATCCTCCCTTTTAGGGTCAACGACAGCAATAGCGTCAGGCAGCTCCCCCAGCGGGGTGTGATGGTCTGTTATTACAATATCCAGCCCCTGTCTTTTAGCCCTCTTTACCTGCGATATACCGGTTACACCGCAGTCTACGGTAATAACCAGCGACATTCCCTCGCTTTTAAGGTAATCCAGTGCAGCCGAATTGAGCCCGTGCCCTTCCCTTATACGGTGGGGGATATAGGGGGTGATGTTTCCTCCCAGCGCTTTCAATCCCTGTACCAGAACGGCGGTACCGGTAATACCGTCGACGTCGAAGTCGCCGTAAACAGCAATCTTTTCTCCCGAAAGCAATCCCTGATAAATCCTGTTTATCGCCTGATGAATATCGGGCAGCAGTTGCGGATTTCCCGAAAGGCTGCAGTCCGCTTTGGTAAAAGCTTCTATCTGTACCGGGTCGGTTAAACCACGGTTGTACATTAACTGTACAAGCAGGGGCGAAAAACCGCAGTTGTGAACTGGATGGCCGTCCGGTACCGGCGGGAGGAGATTCCAGCGAAGATGGTTCAAATTGTTTCCTCTCTACTCTTCGCAACATTTGCTTTATTTCAGCATCAGCCTGTGATATGAGGCTTTGAGAAGCGCGTAGATGAAATGCTGTTGCCGTATAACATATGTTAAGAGTCGATGAATATTCTGGCTATTTATAACATAATTCGTACTCTATCTGCAAGGATATGCACCATTTGCTATAATTCTCATATTAGCCTGATGTTTTATTGTTTATAGCTTATGATGTCTTTAAATATTTTTGCAAGTTATGATTGGCAATTATGATTTATTAACTGTCGTGCTGAGTTCGTGACGGACGAACGAAGCATCTGGGGAGGGGCTATAAAACTACCAATTATTCCACCCCCCAGATTCTTCAGTCACCCTTTGTGACTTCAGAATGACATCACGAATTTTAGTGAGATTGATAAAATATTGCGGTACTTGGGATTATATTATAATTGCCTGTCGAGAATACTTAATAGGTTGTGAGTGTGTAGTTTGAATAAAGAGCAAAGGATAGTACGAGTAGCGTTCGATACATTGGGTTGTAAGCTGAATCAGTCGGAGACTGAGGCTTTAACGGAGAAATTCTTGAAGTCCGGCTACCGTATTGTCAATCCGGAAGAGGAATTCGACATCTATGTCTTAAATACCTGTACGGTTACTCATATCGCCGACCGTAAAGCGCGGCATCTTTTACGTATGGCGCACCGCCGCAATCCCAATGCTGTTTTAGTGGCTGCCGGCTGCTACGTTGAACATGCTGCAAACGACCTTTTGAAAATCGAGGGAGTTAAACTGGCGGTAGGGAACAAGGAGAAGATGAGGCTTCCGCAACTCTTAAAAGAGTCAGGTTTGGTGGCTGCTGACAGGCATGACTTTCCTGCCGGTTATTATTCCGACAATCAGAGAACGCGTTCTTTCATACGCATACAGGACGGCTGCAACAATTTCTGTTCCTATTGCATTGTGCCATATGTTCGCGGCAGGGAGAAGAGCGTTTCCCCCGAGCAGGTTGTAACAAAGATTAAAGATAAAGTATTGAGCGGGTTTAAGGAAGTGGTTTTAACCGGTACGGAAATCGGCTCATATAACTACGATGGTTTGAGTCTTATTGAGCTGATTGGCATAATACTTAAAGAAACGTCAATTGAACGTCTCAGGCTGTCCTCTCTGCAGCCTCAGGAAGTAACTCCCGACTTAATCTCACTGTGGAAAGATGAGAAGAGGCTATGCCCGCATTTTCATCTCTCTTTGCAAAGCGGCAGTGACTCCGTACTAAAGAGAATGAGACGGCTTTATACCACTGATGACTATGCCAGTGCGATATCCTTAATCCGTTCTGTAGCAGGGGATGCCGGCGTCACCACCGATATTATTGTCGGCTTCCCGGGCGAAACCGATGATGAGTATGCCGAAAGCTACGATTTCTGTAACAAAATCGGCTTTGCCCGTATTCATGTCTTTTCATATTCGAAGAGGCGAGGCACTGCGGCAAATATAATGCCGAATCAAATCTCACCTCAGTTAAAGAAGATGCGCAGCGATATGATGCTGGCGCTGGCTGAAGAGTCAGCCTCCGCGTTTTACGGCAGTTTCATCGGTAAAAGACTTGAAGTACTCTGGGAGCAGGAAGCTAATGGTATCTGGAACGGGTATTCCGCAAATTACATAAAGGTATGTGCCGAAAGCGATAAAGATTTGACGAATGTTATAACCGAAGTCAGTGTTAAAAGTCTTTACGGGGGTGGGGTGTGGGCGAATATTATTTGAGGGTGGTAGATTTACATGTCTCATTAATATTACATGATAACATTTTTCGCTCTGTTACCCTTCGATAGGCTATCCTTTGCAAACTTAAGGCGAGAGTGCGAGCGGAAACGTGCAACCAAGCCGCTCGTGGAGCCTGCCCTGAGCTTGACGAAGGAAGCTTGTCGAACCGTAGCGGCGTCGAATATACCACCTTGGTTAATTACAGGTATTGTTTAAAAGATATCTTGTCTATATTATAAAACAACAGGGGGGAGGGTAATTATGAAACGGCTGGTCAAAAGTTTCGGTTATGCTTTCGCAGGCTTGTGGACGGCTATAAAAACCGAACGCAATCTTAAAATACACCTGGCTGTCGCTGTTTTGGTAGTTATCCTTGGGCTGTATCTCGGTCTTTCGGCACTGCATTGGTGTCTGGTGGTATTTGCCATCGGTTTTGTGCTGGTTTCCGAATTGTTTAATACGTCGGTAGAAAGATTGAGCGACGAAATCGGGAACGGCAAGCAAAGTTCCTCCATCAAAGCCGTAAAAGATATCTCTGCCGCCGCCGTGTTATTTTCCGCTTTAACAGCGCTGGTTATCGGTATTTTTGTCTTAGTTATTCCGCTTATTCAGAGGTTAATTGTGTAATAACTAAGGGGGTATTACAAACAAATAATTAGTTGTTTAGAATGATACTTAGTATTTTAAATCTTCTAATTCTAAAAACTGGGTATTGTCAAATGGATTGTGTGAA
>DIKD01000055.1:6018-8597 GCA_002421585.1 Dehalococcoidia bacterium UBA5627 | reverse complement strand
GCCGTCGGTTCCACTGTAATCGCCAAGCGCTTAAAAGAAATGGGTATCGAACTCAGTGAAAGAGCCGTCAGATATCACCTGAGATTGATGGATGAAAGAGGACTCACCAGCCTTGCCGGCAGACGTGACGGCAGGATAATCACAGAGCTGGGACAATCGGAACTTAAAAAAGCCATGGTTACCCATAAAGTAGGTTCCGCACTCACCAGAATTGAAACCCTCGCCTTCCGCACCGAGTTCGACCTCGATAAACGTTCGGGACTTATTCCTGTTAATATTTCCGTCTTCCGCAAAGAAGATTTCAATAAAGCCCTTAAAATCATGAAACCGGTATTTCAATCGGTCTATTGCCTCAGTAAACTTGTTTCCGTTGCCGAAGCAGGCGAATCCATCGGGGATTATGTTGTTCCCGAAGGCAAAAAAGCTATGGCTACCGTATGCAGTATCGCAGTAAACGGCTCGCTTCTGAAAGCGGGCGTGCCGATAGATTCCAAATTCGGCGGTATTTTGCAGATTAGAAATCACACTCCGCTGCGTTTTGTAGAACTGATTCACTATGAAGGGAGTTCACTCGACCCATCAGAAATATTTATCAGGGCAAAAATGACATCTGTTTCAAGGGTAACGTTAGACGGCAACGGGGAAATTCTGGCAAATTACAGAGAAATCCCGGCAATTTGCCGCCCTCTGGCTAAAGAGGTATCAGATAAACTGGAGGAAGCCGGCTTGGGAGGTATTTTCCTTTTAGGAAATGTCAGCGAAACGGTTTGCGAGACCCCGATCGACTTAAACCGTGTGGGCGTAGTTTTAATCGGCGGATTAAACCCGGTTGCCGCCGCTGCCGAGGCCGGAATATACAGCGAAAGCCATGCTATGAGTACACTGGTAGATTATAAAACACTTATCGATTTTTCAAAGCTATAATTGTTGTAAAGTGCGCACAATTCCACTTTAAATAAACTTCCCACGACCTTACGGTCGGGGTATTGAATTCGGTAAGATAAATTTTTTCATACGTTTTTGGAAGGAGAGGGAAAAACATGTCAGGTATCAACCCGTTCGAAGTAGCCAAACAGCAGATAGACGCCTGTGCCAAAATTATAAATTTGCCACCTAACGTAACGACAATGCTCAAGACTCCTATGAGAGAACTGCACGTGTCGTTACCGGTAAAAATGGATGATGGCTCGGTGAAAGTGTTTCAGGGTTTCAGGGTTCAATATAATGATGCCAGAGGACCGGCAAAGGGAGGCATCAGATTTCATCCCGATGAAACAATCGATACGGTAAGAGCGCTTTCTTCATGGATGACCTGGAAGACTGCCCTTTTGGACTTGCCGCTGGGCGGAGGCAAGGGCGGAGTTATCTGCAATCCCAAGGAATTATCAAACTCAGAGCTTGAGCGCTTAAGCCGCGCCTATATACGCGCCATCTATCAATTCGTCGGTCCGGAAAGAGATGTGCCGGCACCCGATGTATATACCACTCCGCAAATTATGGCATGGATGATGGATGAATACTCTGCCATCGCCGGAAAAACTCAATTCGGAGTAATTACCGGCAAGCCTTTGGCATTAGGAGGCTCACCGGGACGCGGCGATGCCACCGCCAGAGGCGGAATGATAACCATCAGGGAAGCCGCTAATGCATTTGGCATTGACCTGTCCAAAGCTACTGTTGCGATACAGGGCTACGGCAATGCCGGCTATCACGCCGCCAGGTTATGCAAAGAGCTTTTCGGCTCCAAGATAATTGCCGTCTGTGACAGCAAGGGCGGCGTTTGCTGCAAGTGCGATGATGATACCGGCATCGATCCGGGTACCGCCTATGAATATAAAAATACTTCCGGTTCCGTCTGCAATCTGCCCGGAATGCTTGAGATTTCAGGCGATGAACTTCTTGAACTCGAAGTGGATATTCTGATTCCGGCTGCTGTGGAAAACTGCATTACCGATAAAAACGCCGGTAAAATCAAGGCTAAAATCGTAGCCGAGCTTTCCAACGGTCCCACCACCCCCGAAGCGGACGATATTCTATACAAAAACGGCGTTCATATTATCCCCGACTTCCTCTGCAATGCCGGCGGCGTGACGGTGTCATATTTCGAAATGGTACAGAACTTCTATATGCATACCTGGACTGAGGACGAAGTACGCGAAAAGCTGGACAATAAAATGACTGCCGCCTATCACTCGGTATTAGAAACCAGTAAGGAATATAAAATCAATATGCGTCAGGCAGCTTATGTCAGGGCAGTCGAGCGTGTTGTGGAAGCAATGAAACTCAGAGGATGGATATAGCTTAATACGATTGACTCCCATATCCCGATATTTTTCTGCTATCCATCCTGTAAACGCAGGGTGGATAGTCTGTTTTATATGTTAATAAACATCTTTTGTATTAACGTCAATTTTTAGGATATAATTTTATAATCATTTATACTGGCAGGCATATTAAATATTTACAGAGGAGCTTTAATGGCTACCACAATAAGTAATGTTTTAAATCAATATTACCGGGACAGGAGAAATCTTATTCCGATACTGCAGAAAGTACAGGAAAAAGAAAAATATCTTTCC
>DIKD01000055.1:630-5940 GCA_002421585.1 Dehalococcoidia bacterium UBA5627 | reverse complement strand
GGCGAGCATACCATCAAGGTTTGCTTGGGTACCGCCTGTCACGTACGCGGCGGAGCCAGAGTGCTGGAAACGGTTGAGCGCGAGTTAAAAATAAAGCCCGGGCAGACTACCGCGGACGGCAAATATTCACTGGAAACCGTTGCCTGCATCGGAGCCTGCGCACTTGCCCCCACAATAGTTGTCGATAATGAAGTGCAGCGCAGTATGACGCCTCAAAAAGCTAACGCTATTTTAAAAGAAAAGTATAAGGCGGCAAACGATGCCAGATAATATTAAATACTCGATATTTATATGCGAAGGTACAGGCTGTGTCTCCGGCAAATCACATGAAATACGGCAGGCTCTCGAAAAAAAGACGGCAGAACTGGGTTTAAGTAATGTAAAAGTGGATTTTACGGGATGCCATGGCTTTTGTGAACAGGGTCCGATTGCCATAATCGAACCTGACGATATTTTCTATACCAGACTGACGGTTGAAGATGTGGATGAAATCGTACAATCTCACTTTATAGAAGGGAAACCGGTTGAAAGGCTGTTCTTTAAAGACCCTATCGGTGGTAATGCAATCCCTCTGTATAAAGATATCAACTTCTACCGCAAACAACAGCGCATCATACTGCGTAACTGCGGACATATCAATCCCGAGAAAATAGCAGGCTATATAGAACGAGATGGCTATAATGCGCTAAAAACAGTGCTGGGTAAAATGACACCCCTGCAGGTTATCGAAGAAATAAAACAATCCGGACTGCGCGGCAGGGGCGGCGCCGGTTTTCCCACCGGAATGAAATGGGAGTTCTGCCAGAAAGAGCACAGCGACATTAAATATATGATTTGTAATGCCGACGAGGGAGACCCCGGCGCATTTATGGACCGAAGCATTATGGAAGCCGACCCGCATACGGTCATCGAGGGAATGACCATTGCGGCTTATGCTATCGGCGCAAGCGAAGGATATATCTACATCCGCGCCGAATATCCCTTAGCGGTTAAAAGGCTCAGAATCGCCTTACAACAGGCTGAGGATATGGGATTTCTCAGTGATAATATTCTGGGGTCTGATTTCAGTTTTAAAATTCATGTAAACGAGGGCGCCGGCGCCTTTGTCTGCGGAGAAGAAACCGCGCTTATGGCATCCATAGAGGGAAAACGCGGCATGCCCCGCCCCCGCCCACCCTTCCCTGCACAATCCGGGCTGTGGGGCAAACCGACCACAATAAACAATGTTAAAACACTGGCGACAGTGCCGGTTATTATCAATAAAGGCTCCGAATGGTATTCCAAAATAGGAACCGAGAAAAGTAAGGGCACTGCCGTTTTTGCCCTTACCGGGAAGATAGCCAACAGCGGGTTAGTTGAAGTACCGATGGGGATGACACTGCGCGAAATAATTTATGATATCGGCGGCGGCTTAATCGGCGGTAATGATTTTAAGGCAGTCCAGAACGGCGGACCTTCCGGTGGTTGTTTACCGGCAAGTGCCTTAGACTTACCTGTCGATTATGAAAGGCTGGCAGCTGCCGGCGCCATTATGGGTTCCGGCGGAATGATAGTGGTTGATTATCAAACATGCATGGTTGACCTCGCTAAATATTTTCTGTCTTTTACGCAGGAGGAATCCTGCGGTAAATGTGTCATGTGCCGGGAAGGAACCCTTCAGATGTTAAAGATACTGGAAGATATTACCGAGGGGAACGGCAAAGAAGATGACATCGAGCTGCTTTTGGAACTGTCGAAAGCCATTCAAGCCGGTTCACTGTGCGCCCTTGGAGGCACAGCCCCTAATCCGGTGCTAACTACAATAAGATACTTCAGAGACGAATATGAAGCGCATATCAGGGAAAAGCGATGCTCCGCACTGGTCTGCAAAAATCTGATAAATTTCTATATCCTGCCCGACAAATGCCAGGGGTGCGGAATATGTAAGAAAGGCTGCCCGGTCGATGCCATTTCCGGGGACAAGCGTATGATACATATTATAGACCAGAATAAATGTATCAAGTGCGGTAATTGTCTGGATGTCTGCCCCGAACGTTTCAGCGCGGTGACAAAAGTCAGTAGAGAGAAGATAGTAGTACCGGAAGAACTGCTTGCGGTCGGCAGTTGGCAAAATTCTGAATCCGAGGAAAAACTGTGAATACAATCACTTTAAATATAAACGGAAAAGACGTTAAAACCGAAGTTGGAAAGACCGTACTGGAAGCGGCGCTTGATAACGACATTTACATACCTGCGCTCTGCTACCACCCGGACCTTAGCCCCTTCGGAGCCTGCAGATTATGCATTGTTCAGATCGAAGGACTGCGAGGCTTGCCGACTTCCTGCACAATTGTTGCTAAAGAGGGAATGGTCGTTACAACGGACACTCCCGAAATCAGGCAGGTGCGCAAGATAGCAATGGAACTGATTCTTGCCGCTCATCCTGACGATTGCCTCGTTTGTTCACAAAATCTCAACTGTGAATTGCAGGCGGTAGCACAGTATATTGGTATAGACAAAAAAAGACTGAAGACCAGTATAAATGAAAAGCCGATAAACACCTCTAACCCTCTTTTCAATCATGATATGAGTAAGTGCATTCTCTGCGGACGCTGCGTCAGAGCCTGCTATGAGCTTAGAGGTGTCGGTATTCTCTCCTTTATAAATAGAGGAAAAGACACTTATGTCGGAACTGCTTTCGATAAATCTTTGACAGAAGCTGATTGCCGCTTCTGCGGAGCCTGTATAGAGGTCTGCCCGACCGGTACTTTAACCGATAAAGACGGTTTTATCAGGAAAGGAAATAAGGATACAGCCCTTGTTCCCTGCCGCAGTACTTGCCCTGCCCATATCGATATACCACGCTATATCAGGTTTATTACCGAAAATAAATATGCCGAGGCGCACGCCGTTATCAGGGAAAAAGTGCCTTTCCCCAAATCGCTGGGTTATGCCTGCAACCATCCATGTGAAGATGTTTGCCGCCGCAAGGATATCAATGAAGCGGTTAGTATTAAGAACTTAAAGAGATTTGCCGCCGAAAGCGATGAGACAAGCTGGGGTAATGATATTAAAATAGCTCCACCGACCGGTAAAAGCGTTGCCGTTGTCGGAGCCGGTCCGGCCGGTTTGAGTGCCGCCTTCTACCTTTCGAAACTGGGGCACAAAGTAACCGTTTTTGAAGCCCTGCCGGTTTCCGGAGGTATGTTAAAGGTAGGAATCCCGGAATATAGATTGCCCAAAACAATTCTCGACGGAGAAATCAGGGAGATGATGAAGTCCGGTTTTAACATCAAGACGTATACAAAAATTGAATCAACAGATGAGCTGTTAAATGATGGTTATGACGCTGTTTATCTGGCTATTGGTGCCCACAAGGGCATTAAGATGGGAGTAGAGGGAGAAGACAATAAAGGCGTAATAGATGCCATTACGTTCTTAAGAGATATCAGTCTCGGTAAACCGGTTAAAACAGGTAATAGAGTAGCCGTTATCGGAGGTGGCAATGTTGCTACCGATGCCGCCCGTTCCGCAATAAGACTCGGAGCGGAACAGGTAGATATGATTTACCGACGCACACGCAAAGAGATGCCGGCCAGTGATGAGGAAATCGAGGGGTGTATTGATGAAGGCGTAAACATTGTTTACCTCGCCGCACCTCATAAAATATTTACCGAAGACAAGTTATTAAAACTTGAATGTGTCCGTATGCAACTTGGTGAACCGGATGCTTCGGGCAGGCAAAGACCGGATCCCATCGAGGGAAGCGATTTTACCGAAAGCTACGATACAATTATCTCCGCCATCGGACAGACTGCCGATGTACCTGATAATTTCAATATTGAGTGCGCTAAAGGCAACAGACTTCCTGTCGCTAAAGATAAAGCTACCGTTAAGAGCGGGGTATTCGCCGGAGGGGATGCCGTTTCCGGACCTTCGACGATAATAGAAGCCATCGCTTCCGGCAGAGCCGGTGCCATTGCCATAGATAAATACCTCGGCGGTAAAGGAATTATCGATGAACAGTTAGCCCCAAACACCGAGCCTTGCGATTGTATCGGTTGTGAAAAAGGCTTTGCCTCACAACCGCGTGAAGAGCCACCTGTTATCGGTCCGGATGAAAGAAAAACCGGCTTTGAGGTGGTGGAAAACAACTTCAGCGAGGATTCGGCGGTTAAAGAAGCGAATAGATGCCTGCAATGCGACCTGAGGCTAAAGATTTCCTCGGTCAAATTCCCGCCCAAAAGAGAAACAACTAAGGGTAAATAGTTTATTATTCAATTAGATGATGAATAATCCTCTCCCCCATTAAGGGAGGGGGTTTTTATTGTCACGCACTTGCCGGCTTATCAAGGTTAGGAATGACTTATGAGAGACAAAAACCGGCAAAGCAGGCATACAAACAGCGTTATTATAACGATGAATTTAAATATGCTATTATATACAGCGCTTTAGGGACTTTTTTTAAGGGGTAAGAAAATTGACTATAACTGCCGAACCGCAAATAAAAATAAAACTTAATGTTCCCAATATCATAACTACATCACGTATCGTTATGACAGGTGTTATTGTCACCCTTTTAGCTCTCGGCAGTGAGACCCAAATACTGGCAGCCGGTATTCTGTTGATAATTGCTGCCTTAACCGACTTTTTGGACGGGAATTTAGCCCGCCGTATGAAACAGGAAAGCCGCTTCGGTTCACTTTACGATATGATAGCCGACCAGATTCTGTTTATGCCCACGCTTGTACTTGCAATTGTTGCCGGATGTTTTGCACGCGCTGACGGTTTGGTATTTTGGAATCCGTATCTTTATGCCGTTCCTGCTCTTCTCGGCGGCGTTGTAGCCATGGCTGGGATAGTAATCTACCTCATCAAACGGCGTAAGAAAGATTTTGAATTCCCCACCCCAACCAAAATCGCCAAACTGAATTACTGGTTCTGGCTGGTACCCCTTATCCTGGCTATTCTAAACATCGGCCCGGATATTTTACTGGCAATTCTGATGTACATGGCTTTGGTTTCTACCATTCTTACCTTCTATTCATATCTAAAGAAGGGCAGCTACGTCTTTACAGACTAGAATTGAACTTACGATAAGAACCGCAAAATAAATATCGAGAGGCTAAATAAGTAATAACCAACTCCTCATTTTCCGAATCGAGAAGTGGGTGCAAAAATAATCCTTCCCGTACCCTTTCCCGTTATTTATTAACGTGTTTCTCTCGATGCCTGCTGTTGCTCTTCTATAGTTGCATTTTCACGCACTTCCAGGGGAAGCCCCGGAGGCAAACATTTCATCCAGACATATAACGCCCAAGCCGCCGTCGA
>DIKD01000055.1:0-455 GCA_002421585.1 Dehalococcoidia bacterium UBA5627 | reverse complement strand
ATGCCACCCGATAAGATAGGCCATAGATTTAATCTTCCGCCTGCTCCCCGAGGGCGAATACCGAAATGTCTCCCAATAGTGGACAGGATGCGACGGAAACTGAGGACAAAGAAGGGTAAAGAGTGTTATGGGCTGAGGAAAGAGTTGCCCGAACCGGTTTTCGGCCAGATCAAGCAAGTACGAGGATTCGATCAGTTTCTGTTGAGGGGATCGGATAAGGTGAGCAGCGAATGGAAGGTCATCTGCACAGGCCACAATATGCTCAAGCTATTCAAAGCATATCGGCAGGGTCTGTTTGACCGGGACATCCTGGCGGCCACCGTGCCGGTATAGTGACATCCGACGCCTATGCTTATTGATTTCACCATCTGTTTTCGTGAAACCGTATCTTTATCCCCAACCATAACCCTCATTCATGTTAACTTACTGTAAGTCATCCGTTACTCGGACACACT
>DIKD01000026.1 GCA_002421585.1 Dehalococcoidia bacterium UBA5627 | reverse complement strand
TATGACTACCGGTGAACAACCCGGCGATACTTTCTTTGATAATCTTAAGTTATCAATAACAGGGCTTATGTTTGCAGTCTGTGGTATATCAGCATTTTTCACAGGTATCATTAGTTTGGTAAAAAACAAAGAGCGCTCAATTCTCGCGTTTACCTCTACTGCTATTGGATTTTTTTCTCTTCTATTAACATTGCTTGTTTTATTCGGAGAATGACTGGTTCTATATTGCGGGCTTCATAATAAGAGTATTTCTATCCAAGAAGCCAACGGTTAATAAAAAAGAAGTTCGACAAGAGGAGGAGGTAAATTATGTCGCTTGTACCAGAGCTTGAAATAGGTTTGTGGAACGCTTGGATTCTCAAACTATTATTACCCTTGCACCCTCTTATCATGATAATAATTGATAAATTTGTAGGTACCGGGGATATATTTAAGAAAATGGAGGCTCCTGTTTATAACAAGACTGAGA
The DNA here is from genome assembly GCA_002421585.1 of Dehalococcoidia bacterium UBA5627. Taxonomy (GTDB): domain Bacteria; phylum Chloroflexota; class Dehalococcoidia; order Dehalococcoidales; family UBA5627; genus UBA5627. Next base: position 12,368 of record DIKD01000026.1, on the reverse strand, counting down.
GTATAATGAATATTTTTGGTAGCTTCATTTTGTTTTTTGGGCTCTTTATATACTCCATTTTTCTGCCGTTACAATTAGGAACGGCATGGTTTTATGCAGGTTTTGTTCTGTGTGTACCAGGGGTGGTTATCTGGTTGATAGCTATAGTGAATATTGCCGATATCCCGCTCGGTGAACCTTGGAATAAGGGGCTCTATCGCTATTCAAGACATCCCATGTATCTCGCAAGCTTTTTAGTACTTATAGGTGCTGGCATAGCTTCAGCATCATGGATTTTCTTATTGTTTTCAATAGTATATATAATTCTATCAGTTGTTCTCGTAATTGTGGAGGAGCGTTTCTGCCTGGAAAAGTTTGGCACTGATTATCTTGAATATATGAATAGAACCCCAAGGTGGATAGGGATGCCGAGATCAGATGCAAGTAGGCAAACCTAGTTAACAACCTACTATTCTCGGGAATGTTCAACCGATCCGGAACATCGGCTAGTTTAACCCAGAATACCCACCGTTTCCTAAGCGAGATCCCCCACTGGCATTTTTTTGAGTGTTTCAATTGACAAAACGGGAAAGGGAATGCTTTCGATGTATGGGGCATGCAACTCAGAATCTGAGACAAGAATAGGTTTAACCTTCCACCTGCCTTTCCTCTGAATGCTGAAACATTGCATCAGGATCTCATCAAGGTTATTCTCTACCCACTGCGTCCGCGCCAGATGTTTCTCTATCGTTGAAGATTCATCAGATGAACCGTGAACCAGTTCTTCGAGTTGATGCTGAATCTCTGCTGGAGTGCGGGCAAGTGCCAAGTTCTTGCACTCGATTGGCAGAAGTACGCATCTTTGAGGTATCACTGCCAGGACATCAATGTCGCCGAGATCCTGCCCGCCCCCGAGAAGCCGGCACTTGCCAACTTTTTTCAACCTGACTTTAGCAGGAACGCCTGTCATCTCAGTGATAATACGAGCGACGGATTCCTCAAATGCCTTAGCTTCCCGTTCTCGCCATCTACCGATCACTTGTTTGAGTTCCAGCGAACTCGCCTTGAGTCTTCCTCCCAGGCACAGTTGAGTCAGATTTCGTAAAGCGTGGATAACGTGTCGGTTTCCCCACCAAGTTACCGAATCAGGTTCACACCCAGTACGGACCAACGGCCGCCGTAGATGCGACCAAGCACGGTTGAATCGCCATGGATAGGATTTTTCTTTAGCACCCGGTGGATTAATGAAATCGGGCCGAGGGCTTATAGTTAGCAAGTTAATACCCAATTCTACTTTCCTAGCTTCCCATCCAAGAGACTGGCTCAGTTCGTTAATCAATTCTCTTGTTGGCAATCTCTTGACGGGCCCTTCCTGGCGAGTTCCAATCGTGTAAACATCAGCCATAAGAGAGGCGATTTCAGTCAGAGTCAGACCAAACTCTCCTGCTAATGCTTGATCCAACTCGTCAGCTTCTGGCGGAGGTACAGCGCTTGTGCCATCCTTAGGAAGATTATCCCAATGGGAAGCAAACGTCCTTTGTGCCTCGCTTATGAAGCCACCGAGGTGACTCGACATGAAAGTGCGTTGGGCATTCAAGACAGCCTGATGATCGTAACCCAGTCTTCCCGATGGGAGAACTGAGAGGTCTATATCAGCTAATCCGAAATGGACTGTATCACTCAGCATTCCCCAATTGATAATCTCAAGAGCCAATGCCATGAGTTGGTCGTGAATTTCCAAGGAGAGATGTCGGCTGCCACCCGGTGGTCGAGCGGCTACGTACTCAATGAGGAACCTGTTGGCCAGGTTGGCCTCATCCGCTGCCGGTATTTCCTTCATTAATTTTTTAACTAACTCTTCCCGCTGCCCAAAACAGGCTAACCTGGTAGGTACAGTGAATCGGCGGCCGAATATCTCTCGGGTGCTTGACTCTTGGTAGGCAATGAGATTTGGAAGGAGTTCGGCTCCGTCTAGCTTGGCTACAAAATCCTCAAGTTTGCGATACAGGCACTCAACAACTTCGTTGAGGACTGTATTTCTTTTCTCCTTCGGGATATTCCCCTCTTTCCAGCCTCGCACTCGTACGTGTTCGCCTATGTTATCAAGCAGTTCTGCAAAATCCGCTTCTTGGACTGGCCGAAATTTTGGCAGATCGGTGGGGTCCAGTTCCCGGTGTCGGTCAATGGGTAAGAGAATCAGTTTTTTCTTTTCGCTCAAAGGGGCTATGGCATCAACCGCTTCTTTTATCCTGGAATCAGAGAATATGCCCACTGTTTCCGGATGGTCTGATCGAAGGGATTTTCTCAGATGTAAGAGTAGTTCCTGGACGAGTTCACGCTCACCTTGATTATCAGCCTTATATAATCGTGTGAGGAGTGATGAACGTAATGTAATTCTCATCCCCTCATCAGTTGATTCCATAGATGAAATCATAGCTTCATCTTCTCTCTGCTCCTCCACAGAACCATCCAGAGCTTGGTCCCACTGCGCAGGGTCATCAAGGTCAATCTCAATGACAAACGCTGAGCAATTCTCTGCTACAAACGCGAGAGCCGGGGCGAGAAACGACTGGAACTGCCACAGCCAGTAAGCAAGAGCCTCAACAGTGCGTGCCACAATCTCTCGTAACTGACCCTCAAGGTCGTCCTTGCCCATTACCCATACCGGAATCGGCAACTCGCCCTCTACAACTAGCGCTATCTGCTTGCCCAGTTGACTTGGAGGAGTGTAAATCGGAATACCTAAGCCGAAACATGCCCATACTTCTATAAGGTAGCCCGCGTGAAACGATGGTACCCCATGTGGATCTAGCTCTTCGACAACCTTTTTCCTCATTTCCAGTCCGTCTTNNCCGGCGCAATCGCAATTAAGTCAGGCCGATGGTCGTCTGAGAAGTAGTAACTGTGTTGGCTCACTCGATACATCTCGTATTCATCTAATTCGTCAGCAGCAATCACCCGAACGGTGTCCCGGACAATATTGTGAGCTCGAGCGTACTTCCACAAGACTAATGAGTCTGCCGCCTCAACCAGTATTATGGTCCGCAGATCACTTGCAGACATGGCAAGCCAGAGACTGGCTCCGGGCGGATCGCCAAAGCCCGCGGCGAAAGCGCGACCAATTGGCTGTAGAATTGTCAGGATCAGAACTCGGTCCGGTCCAGGATTCCGTTTTGATAGGTGTCTCACAATCACCCCGGCACGCCCATCAAGTTCTTTATTAAGATCTTTCACGTCCCACTGCGACGGCTCGTATCCCCCGGCGAAGTCGCCCAAACCATCTGTAGCCAACTGGACGTAAAGAGCTTTATCCGAATCAAGAGTGAAAAGACCTTCCATAAAATCAGTTGGCCCTGAATCTGGAAGCTCAATGGGAATTTGATGAGAATCCAGATAGCCGAGTAATTCTTCCACATCCGCCCAGACCACTCCTCGATACGATTCAACAAGTTCCGACAAAACGCCATGATTTTGAGCAATGCAAAGAATGCGATGCCGGAGGGCCACCAGGAGCAGCGAAGGGACAGGAACTATATATCTGTCGTTAGCCTTTACGAAAGGTGTGTGGTGCAGCTGACCGAATTCAAACGAGTATGTCGTCCAGTCAACGTTTCCGATACCTACACTCAACGGATCAATGGTTGGAGCGAAAAACGTCTCTCCTTGAACAATTTGTAAGAGCTCACCCAGAGAAAACGTGATGGCACCCATCCCCTTATTAAGTTGAGCTGAGTCCGGGATAATGATTCCATCACTCTTATATCCCTGCGGACTCTCTCCCCGTTTTATGCCTGCTCTCTGAGCAATTCGATTAGAAACCGACAGGCACAGGATAGCCGCACGACTGACTTCATTGCGAAATTCTTTTGATCCTAAGGAAGGGTTTCTAAGCACTGCGGCCCTCAGTAGCCATCGAAGTGTATCTTGCTCACTTGCGCCTGGACCTGGGAATACAACATATGATCCACCGGAGAAAAGTAGCTCTTCTGTGAACATTTGTACCGCAGGGTCATCTGCCACGCCTGGCTGTGACGCACTGCTCAGATATGTTTGTAGCCATCCTCTGAGACGTTTTCTTGAAATTTTTGGTGCGTCGGACCGGTCACCTTGCGCTGCCACTAGATGAGCAAGGGCATCCAAGCTGATGGCACGGCTGGCATTACCAGGAACCAAGTGTAGAGCTCCGACCTTTGTAAGAAGGTCAGTGGCGTTGAATCTGGATAAATTTTCCTTTAATTCGTCGAGCATTGACCTGTCCGAATTCGAACTCCTTTCCTCCGAGGTTTGGTAAGCGTATATTACAAAGCGCTGGTATTTCTACGACTAGAGCACTTGGACGTATCATTATTTTAATAGCTTAAGAATAATTAATTATGCGGCTCCTGTAAAGTATCCTATTAGAAAGCCTATTCCTGTTGTGTTGTTATCTTTTGGTGTACTTTCAGCGGTGAGCCATTATAAGATGGTTAAGCACAAGGAAAGCAAAAAGATAGTGACAGGACAAAATGACACCTATATAGAGTCAACTTATTTCTTGGCTATAGATTTGATTACAGTAGCAATCCAAAAATGCTGAACATTCCATCTTTAAGTGTGATGAGAAACCAGAATTTACTGTACGGCTGGAATCAACCCTTTCTTCTCAGCGAGCGATTGCTGTCTCATCTGAGAGTAATCGACTGGGGTTGGTATTACCTGGAGACGGTTTCTTAGACGCGCAGGAACGAATAGAGGTACTTGTTCAAATAGAATCAGAACAATTCTGTGAACAGTGGGGTGATATTCTTGATAAGACGTTACAGAAACAAGCACATAGGAAGGGGGCGACGAAACAAGAAGCTAAAGCTTATAGCCTGAAGGTCCGCCAAGAATGGCGAAAGGTTTCAGATGGATTCGCAGGGAATTCTACCTAATGGTACTTCAGATCCCACTATGAGAATTTACCCAAGGTTTTTAAAGGAGGTTAAAAGCTAATTCGAAGGTGCTGGTTCTGTCTACCGTACAGTACCGCCCACCATTTATAAACAAAACCTTTTCGATATCCTCACAGTATTTACGGCTACTTGGTGGAGTAAGTTTCAAGTTTAGAAGACGTCATAATTGATATATATCATATCTTTTAGTTGACGTTTATCACATAGCTTCCCTTGCGGGTAAGCGTATATGTATTGAATGCCAGAGCTTCAGCGTCGTGGTTATATAACGAAAGTATAACTACATTGAATTGTTCGTTTATCTTAGCTTTAGCCTGAAGCAAGGCTTTTGTGCTCGGATTACTGTTAGCCCCATTGTTTAAGACCTCATATTCCAGTTTCAGCAACTCAGACAGTTTTTTGGATGGGTGGTTATCAATCTTATTAAGGCGGCTGATATTGGAGCTTAGCCTTAAAACATTCGGAGGATTCAAATATTTTAACGGGTTGGAATGAATAACCAGTTTTTTAACAACTCTGAGCGCATAAGATACCAATTGAATGGAAGAAAGTACAGGAGTAGACATTACTACATTTTCCTTATCATATACGGCAAAAGATGCCGGAATACCGGCTTGCCCAAGGGAGATAGCGGTAATCAGTATATTGTGTGCCAACTTATCCAGTTCATCATCATTGCCGGCTACAAGATTAATCAGAATAATGGCGGGCTGCCCACGGAATTCATCAAACTCCTTGCTGATAAGTTCGTTATATTTAACAGATGCCTTCCAGTTGATATTCTTCATACTGTCACCGGCCTGATAAATGCGATTGCCGTAATATTCAATACCCTGACGAAAACCCTGAAGCGCTTTAGTTACTTTTGTGTTCGATATAAGCGGCAGGTTGCCTTGATTAGTTCCATCCATATACTTTTTAGCCAGCCAGGAGGCATATCCGGCGCGCGGTATGACAGTTAATTTTAGCGGTTCAATTTCAAATGATGTTTGAAATAAGCCCCATTGATCAATGGCATACCCTTTCAATCGTACAAATGAAGGGCCGGATAAGGCAGGCGTAATCGATAGCTGTAAGGATTCCTGTTTATCTTTCAAATATAATCTCTTTGTTTTTACTTTTACCCAGTCATTTTCTGGTTCAAAAAATAATGCCATTCCGAAATTAGTTGTGGGGTTTAGGCTTATTTCTACCTCTTCAGTATTTCCGGCAAGGATTCTAACCTCAATTTGTTCTTCTTTAACCGGTATACCGGGGAACCTTTTTAAGATAATAATAGTAAGAAGAAGCAAATATATAACTATAACAGAAGAAGATATAAGTAGGGGTAAAGTGAAAAGTAATAAAGATATTGCCAATATTGTTAGGGTTATGATAGATAGTACCTTGTAAAGAGTTGTCGGACGGCGTTTGGTATATGGACGGTAAGATTTTAGCGCATTTGAATATTTTAGCATGCTTTGATTTATTATCAGCAGTATCGGTAGAGCTGCCAACGGTGCAAAATACTCAGGGAGTAGAGTAGTGAACAATAATGTGATTGCAAAAAACATAAAGTATTGGGTAAGCACATCGATAAGGGGTGAAAAAATTCTGCGCCATTGAAAAATGTAAAATGCCAGAAGTGCTATCGGAATAATGGAAAAATTGGACGGCGAAAGTATCGCAGCAAACAGTAAGGCTACGATAACATAAAGTTTTAAAATAAAAATCAATAACTTCATATAAATGTTGTTTACATATCGAATTTCGGTACCGGTACGGAATTAAGCGTCTTATTTATTACCATGCGCGGTGTAATATCATCCATCTCTGCCTCCGGCTTAATGCGTAACCGGTGTTCTATAGAGAAATATGCCAGACGTTTAACATCATCGGGGATAACATAATCCCTGCCGTCTAGAGTGGCAAAAACCCTGGCGCATTTAAAGATAGAAATGCCGCTTCTGGTACTCAAACCGTAAGCTACATCAGGGTCTTTTCGGATGCTATGAACAATAGAGGTTATATAATTTACAATATCAGGGGAAACATTCACCTGCTTTGTTAACTCCTGTAATTCAATAATTTCTTCCGGTGTAGTTACCGTTTTTATATCCGGAGTATCAATTGCATCGATTCCGTTTATAATAAGCGCTTCTTCATCCTTGGATAAATATTGACTGTAAACACGCAGCATAAAACGGTCCATCTGTACATCGGTAAGCGGGTATGTTCCTTCTCCTCCGGCAAGAACCTGCGTTGCAACTACCATAAAGGGAAGCTTTAGGGGCAATGTTTTTCCTTCAATGGTGACCTGATGCTCCTGCATAGCTTCTAAAAGGGCTGATTGTGTGCGGGGAGTCGTTCTGTTGAGTTCATCTGCCAATATTATATTGGCAAAGATGGGCCCTTCGATAAATGAATAGGTTCCCTGTGTAGAATAGAGATTAAAACCGGTGATATCGGCGGGCATCATATCCGGTGTAAACTGTATTCTTTTAAAAGTTCCTCCGATAGTTTTGGCAAAACTTTTAGCTATGGTTGTTTTAGCTGAACCGGGAGGACCCTCAATGAGAACATGCCCTCCTGCGATTAGGCCTAACGTCAGTGCCTTTATAATTTCATCCTTGCCGACTACTGCCTTGTTTATCTCTTGCTTAATTTTACTGAAAATCTCCGAAGCTTTTTCAATGTTCATATTAGCCAAATACATCCTCCTTCCTGAATGCGTAAGCGGTTGTAAAAATAAAAATAAGAACTACCATTCCTAATATTACATAGTTATTGTTCAAAATTATCATTAATTGTTCTGTATTAATCTTAGAAACATCCAGAGGCGTTTTTGTGATATGCGCTCTGTCAAGGATTATATTATCGGGAGTTCCGTTAATGTTAATAATGTAATTTATAAATGCGTAATTATTATTGTAACCTACCATAGTGTTGATAGTAATACTGGGGTCGGAAAGTAGGACTACTTTACCTCGCCCGTAATCATATTCAGCGGCGACCGTAAAAGGGCCTGAAGGTTCATCTTCATCCTGCAGTCCGTTGCGGTTAACGTCTTCAAAACTGGCAGCCGATGATAGGGCTAGTATATGCGCTTCGCTAACGTTAACTAAAGTCGAAGCATGATTTAAGGTTATCGCCTCTATTCCGTTTTCCTTAATCTCCGGCGAAAATTCGGTGATGCGCGGTAAATACTGATTTTTATAGTTAAAAAGAGGGTCAAGCAAAAGTGAGTTACTGAAACGGGCTTCTAGCCCCATATGTTCCAATATGCTGTTTCCGTATCCGAAGTCATCAAGTAAAAAAAGAAGATTGCCGTTAGAAACAAATTCCCTAATCAATTCCAGTTCCTCAGGAGAATAATCCGTATATGGGATGGAGACGAATACTTCTTGTTGAGTGTCCGGGGAGATATTGACAACGGAATCGGAATTCTCTGCCTTAAAATCTTTAACAAAAGAGTTGATACCGTTCCATGCTTTGTTACTTTCCATGAAGTCACTAACCGATGGATAAAAGAGAATACCCAAAAGTGAAACTACCATTATTATTCCTATAACTGTAATAACAAGGCTCAAATTTCTCATTTTAAAGCCTCTCATTCCTGATAGAATCTAAGAAGCGGCGGCTTACAGCTGCATCCTGCTCGGTCGGTTTATAATCGGAATACAATATTTTCTCAACAAAAAGAGTAAAATCTAGAAATAGCTTATTTAACAATCCCATTTTCGCGCTATTCTCTTCGGCATATTCCCTCAGTGTCTGATGGGGTTTTAGGATTGTAGCGGTTATTTTTTCAATAAGTTTTAAAGTTATGGTATACCATTCAATAATATTTATAAAAATGCTGTCTTTAGGCTGTTTTTCCCATAAGATTAAAGTATCTTTATCGGTTCTAGTTTTTATTAAAGATATCGGAACGGGCGACGAATCTTCTATGTTTCCGAATGTTGGTTTCGTATAAAATCTGCCGCGTCTGCGTATCTTTAAACGAAGAATAACGGTTATAATTATTAAAACTGCCAGAATAATCCCAAGGTTAGCTATATTGATTACGTATATATTGAAAGTTTTTTTCAAAGGGGCATTCCAGGGCTCGGCCGGTTGAATCAGAACGTTAATTTGCTGATATCCGAGTAAACTAATCTCCATTCCCTTTTTTATCTGTCCGCTAAAGGTTCCATCACCAGAACCGTAAACCTGTGTTATTTTTTCGTTAATCTCGAAAGTAATAAAAGCGTTATCAAGTGCCCCTATTTCAGAATACAGCTCTCCGTTTATTTTAATATTGCCGGGTATAACTGATATATTCGGTAAAACTAAGTCAAGAAATACCTCTGCTTGAGTTACATTGATATTGTAATAGGAAATGACAGGCGCATAACGACCGCTGGCTGCGGATGATACGATTATTGTATGCTTTCCCAATTCAATATCCTCCGAAAGGTTAACCGAAGATTCGAAAGACGTTGAAGAAATTATGTTACTAACTACATCATCATCCAGATATACATTAAACGAACGTTCATTCAGAACAGGGGAGCCTTTATAATCAACGCTTCCGTATAACGTGGGAGATTTGCCCGGATATACATATCCCTCAACCAATAAATTAAGGCTTGCCGTATAGTATTTAAGTTTTAACGTTGAAATCGGGCTGGTAGACCCCAGATATACTCCGATATCCTGTCCTTCCGGGTAATAGATAGCCTGGATTTCTATTTCGGGTATATACCAGTAAGGTAACGCCAGTTGACCTTGATAATATCCTTGCTGGTCGGTATTTACGGTTTGATAGTGTGTTCCGTTTAATACCAAAATTACATTTCTATCGGGTAGAGGTGTAACATTCGAAGTTAATTTTAAGGTTATGTTGATTACATCGCCAACAAATACTTCATTCTCTACGATAGTCAGTGAAAGTGCAGTGGGTTGATAGTCTTCATTATGCCCCGGGTCTATCAACGGGCGGTTGAACAAATCCAGCATGCTTTCTATGCGATTCAATTTATCAATAATTTCATTATAAAGAGTTTTTAAGTCACTTTGGACAGAAATATCTTCTATCGAAAGATAAGCACCTACAGATTCTACCGCATAGAATAGCTGTTGATATTCATCATATGCTCGAGGTAAAGAATCGATTATCTCATCACGTAATTTTTCAGCATCATCCAATAGAAAACGATTTAACAATTCCGCTTCACTGTGCCAAAGCGAGTCAAGTTCATAGACCGAATATGATAAAGCTATTCCGTAATCACTGAAATCACTTGTTGCGCCACTCAAATCCTCGGGAATGTTGGCAAATGGCATTATCTCAAGTGCGTTTTCCGTTTTTTGGGGATTTTTTTGTAGAACAGTATCTAATGCATCGGAATAATAACGCAGTAAAGAGATTTCGTTGAATATCTGATTGGCGGCGTCGGGGTCTTCATGCCGTTCGATTCCATCTGCATAAACAGGAGCTGTCGGAGCGCAAACCATTACAATCAGAAGCATACATATTGCAATAAATTTCTTTCCCATTGGTTTAACCTGATAACTCATTTCAGTATTTCAATTACTTCCATGGTTACAACCACTAAAAATGCAACGAATATAATAGCGCTTAAGCTATTTAGAGCGAATTTTGCTCTGGGATTAAGATAAACGTACAATAGCGTTATTATCAAATATACAATGGCATTGACGATAAAATATACTGAGATGTCATCCTGTCCCAAAAAAGCTAAAAATATATTGACAGAACTGAGGGCAATTGCCAGAGAAATAATCAACTTGTTATAAATCCTCAAGCTAAAACCTCTAATACGATGCGGTATTTACCGGCTTGCTCCTTCTCTTCAAATATGCGAATCGGTTTTTGCAATGCTTCACTGGAAATAGCGGCAGCTATGGAAGCAAGCGGACTGCCCAGACAATAATAGTACCAGATTTCCTCGTAACCCATTTTAGCGTTTTTAATTTCCACATTTACGCGGGAGTCGGTTAAATCGACCTTAACACTATTGGCAATATCCAGAACTCCGGTTAAAATATAGCTGATGGCTGATTCTATGTCATAAGCGTTCGGTCCGGGTATATTTTCAAGCATTTCGAGATTAATGCTGCCGGGCGTTGTAACCGCGATTGCCATATCATCTGCACCGGGCCCGTATCTTACAATCAAACGACCCGGTAGCTTATCTTTAATATTGTCTACGGTATAATCATTGTTGATGGGCACTATCGCCTGCGGATAGCCGTTTCTCATTCTGGCAGGTAAATAAATCGCTTTGTTTCTGATCCCGATTTCTTCCAAAAGAGCGGCAGTATTCTCCATACCGGTTTTCAACAGGATTTGGCATGCCTCCGGCGAAACATTAGGCCTGGCATTTGCTAAAAAGAAACTGGCTAAGCCAATTATAACGGCCGATAGGGCAACAGCTGTAAGCGGCGCCGATAAAAAAAAGAAGTAGAAAACAGGCGCCAATACTGCGCCGGCTATCGATAATATAATTCCTAATACTTTATATGGATTCTTCACAAACCCAACCTCGCAAACTATTATGCTTATTATAAGCTAAAAGGTCAAGTAATAAGGCTGAATTTAGATGTAATTTTAGTAAACTCCGGTCTGCATTTGAAAATAGACTAAAGGGAAGTAAACAATAACAAATGTCGAAAGGGAATAAATTTATACGAGTTGATTCCTTATGTTTTAAGAAAAATGGTTTAAGTGAAGTTTGTTTGTATCCTCGTTTCGTTATCCAGCATCTCACCGAAGCGGCAGCCGAAAAAAAACAGATTCGTGAAGTAATTGCGGGCGGTGACGCATTGAAGTAATTTCAGTTTTAATTTATCGTTCAGTAGAGGGGTTATATTATTATCAAAGTAATGCTCGAAAATCAGGATTGGGATGGTATTGAGCTTCCTGTTGTATTTTCTCATTTTCCCACTGGAGTTCATGATACGCGGAGCCAGTTTATTCATAATAGCGTCAGCTTCCACATTTTCGAATTCATTGCGGGAAGGGTTATCGTAGAGAAATAGATGACTTGTAAGTCCCAGCAGAAAAGAACTCTGTATAACATCATCGATGTAATCTATTAAGTCAGGTGATAGCCTTTCTTTTGATTGCTTTTTTAGCACACAATTATAAAAACCGACCCTTTTTTCAATGCCGGGAAGTGCAATATCTTCACCGCCGGTTTTTCCCTGCAGTATTTCTACAAGAGAATTACAGGCAGGCTTGATTCTCTCGTAGGCGATTTCGCTTTCTTTTTCCAGCCTGAGGTAATCATCTGTGTTGAAATAGTCTTCGGTTCTGGTAACGGAAGAAACATTAGACCGATATAATTGTGTAAGTTCTGCAAAGTCATATATCATATTATTTCTCCATAACAAGCGACGGTTTAAGAATGGCGCGCCTGGGGGGATTCGAACCCACGACACCCGGTTTCGAAGACCGGTGCTCTATCC
>DIKD01000021.1 GCA_002421585.1 Dehalococcoidia bacterium UBA5627 | reverse complement strand
CTCCGCTTGAAGACAATGCTTTCTGTCTGTTACGAACAGACAGCGGTAAGATTGCCTCGCTTCATGCCAGCTGGACTCAATGGAAAAACCTATTCCGTTTTGAGATATTCGGAAAAGACGGATATATAACAGTTGAAGGGTTGGGCGGCAGTTACGGCACCGAAAAAGCCATTCTCGGCAAAAGGGCTTTTCTGGAACCGTTCAAAGAGGAAATTACAGAATACCGCGGCAGAGATATTTCGTGGGAAGAGGAATGGCGTGAGTTTGCAAATGCCATACGCGAAAACCGTGAGCCTATGGCAAACGGGGATGACGGATTGGCTGCGGTTAAAATTGCTCATCGGCTTTATGATGCAGAACAGAAAAAGAAGAATTAGCCATATTTTTAAGATTGACAATTAAAGGGGAAGCGCTATGACACAGGTACAGGATAAAGAAACCGAAATGCTGGTCGGAAGCGGCACGCCCGAAGATGAATGGCTGGAGGATACGCGCGGCTACCGCGTGCGGCTTTCACATCTGGAGCTTTTGGGGTTGGCAGATGTCAGCGGCAAGAAAATCCTCGATGCCGGCTGCGGGCTCGGCACCTACGGTATTATGATGGCGGCGCAGGGAAACGAGGTAAAGGGCGTTGAAATTTCTCCGGGTAGTGTGGAAGTAGCCAACAGAAGAGCCAAAGAAAAAAATGTTAACTTTACGGCACAGCAGGGAGATTTGGAGAATCTGCCCTTTGAGGATAATACTTTCGATATCTGTTACTGCGGATGGGTTTTGCACCACTTCCCCGATGTTAACCAAGCGGTTTCCGAACTGGTGCGCGTTTTAAAACCGGGAGGCAAAATCGCGCTTGCCGAACCCAACGAATCCTGTGCGGCGGTGCGTTTCAGCCGCTGGGTGGAGGATTTGCCGCTTATGCGAAGCTGGGTATTAAAAGAAGGCTGGGATACCCCCAACCGCACCATCAATAAGCATTATATTTATCTGGATGCATTGCAAAAAAACGGCATTAGCGAAATTTCTTTAAGTTCGTGCTATACCGGCGGGATGCCTCCCCTACCCCCAAAATCCAAGAACAGCATTAAAGCATTCTTTAGTCTGGTTGCCATCAAATCGCTGGTTATGGTGAGATGCTGGGTCTTTTCAATCGGCAATAAGTTCTTAAAGAAACCCTTTAACGGCGCCGAGTTGCTTATTACGGGGATAAAAGAGAAGTAATGAATATTGTACTGGTTACCGGCGGATGGGTACGCATCCCCCCCCAAGAAGGTGGTGGAGTTGAAGTCTATTTACTGAATTTAGCTCAACAAATTGTGAAGTTTGGGCATGATGTTTCTCTTATAGATGGGAAATATACGAAAGATGACCCTGATATGGAAATCATAAATGGCGTTAAAGTGATAAGATTGGAATCTTTTAAAATTAATTGGTTTTCACACGATTTGAACTTCCTGCTATCGCAGATTATTTGGGCACAAAAAATAAAAAGCTGGTTAAAAGATAAAAACTGTGATGTTATCTACGTATGTGTTCCAATACTTGGCCTTGCTTTATCTATATTCAGTAAAAGAATAAAGAAAAGACTAATTTATAGTAGTCACAGCCTTAGACGTGATAAAGCTAGCTATAGTTTTATAGATAAAATAGCAGTATTTCTCGAGAACCAAATTGTAAAAATAGCGAAACTTACAATAATTGCAAATGGAATCACCGCTGAAAAAATAGTTAAACAGGCAAAAGTAGATGCTAACAGGGTAAAGGTAGTTACTATAGGTATTGACACAGAACAATACCATCCTGATAACCTCATCGGCAATATCAAGGAAAAATATGAATTAGGTAATGATAATGTTGTTCTTTTCGTGGGCAGAATATGTGCCGATAAAGGAGTGGAGTATCTTATAAAAGCGGCTGATATCGTGGTAAATCACTACGGCAAGCATGATGTTCACTTTTTAGTTGTGGGACCATCGGAGCAATTTAATATACACAAGAATACAATCAGCAATTATTGGCAAAAAGTCAATCAACTTGTTGATGATTATATGTTACAAAATAAAGTCATCTTTACAGGATCTGTACCAGTTGATGATAAAATAAAACTATATACAGCTTGCGATATTTTAGTTGTGCCTTCCATAGTTGACCTTGACCCTAGAGTACCAATCGAGGCAATGGCAAGCGGCAAGCCGGTAATCGGCACAAATGTCGGTACAATGCCTCGCCGCATCAAGGACGGGCAGAGCGGATTCATAGTTGAGCCTGCCGATGAAAAACAGCTTGCGGATAAAATTATATACCTGCTGGAAAATACCGAGGAACGAAAAAAAATGGGAGTTTTTGCCAGAAAGACAGTCGAAGAAAATTACTCCGCAGGGCAAATGGCTTCAAGGATGCTTGAAGTATTTAAAAGCATAGGGTAAGGATTTAGGTTTGAACATGAAATGTCCGATATGTGAGCAGGAAGCACTAACAAATCTAATAAGTACCTATAAGGAATACAAACTGTATCATTGTTCTGTTTGCGATTCAATGTTTTGGTTACC